>NZ_JABBYJ010000001.1:1892088-2207436 GCF_012932565.1 Sneathiella limimaris | reverse complement strand
CACTGGGTATTGGCCCAAGAGACATGATTTCCATCCTGCAAGCCATCAAGGCTGCAGGAGCCCTCCAAGCAGAAATAGAGCTAATGTAATGACTGATTATTTATCACATGCAACGGCCGCTGCAACCCAAGCGACCCAGGCTACAGGAAAAACCGCCAAGCCGGTTGATCTGAAAGCCAAACAAACGGCAGAAGAGTTTGAAGCCTTCTTTATCAGCCAAATGTTCAACCACATGTCTTCTGGACTACAGCCTGACAAGACATTCGGTGGCGGAGAGTCAGAAAAAGTTTTTCGCTCCATGCTGAACGATGAGTACGCCAAATCCATGAGCCGCCAGGGTGGCGTTGGTATCGCCGAGATGGTGTATCGCGAAATTCTAGCCCTGCAGGAGGTCTAAATGACATATTCAAATGAACAACGTAAACCTGTCCTTCTCACGCCAAAAGAGTTGGAAGAAAAAATCTCCAGACTGAGCCAGATTTTGGAGTTTGAAAATGAGCTGCTTTCCCTCAATAGCGCTCAATCCATGACTGAAAATCAATCTGAGAAGACCAGACTTGTTGCGATTTACAACCAGCAAATGACGATGCTCAAATCTGCACCGGATCATTACAAAGCCTATCCAAAGGAAGATATTGATCAGCTTCGTGAAACAAGCCAGAAATTTTATGAAATCCTTGATGCACACTTCCGTCGGCTCTCAACCGTCAAAACAGTAACCGAAGGTATTGTGAAAGCCGTAGCTGATGAAGTCGCTAAGAAGAAAGGGCCACCGCAGACGTATAATGCAACAGCGTCCATTCATTCCTCAGCAGCAACAAAAAACAGTCGCACACTCGGTGGCTCGATTTCATTTAACGAAGTGATTTGAAAAATTTTGCGGATTTTTGAGTAAAATTAGAGATATTGGACCGCAAAGAATGTCGCGAAGTGAGGCCTATAATTTTTTCAGTCTAGGTTTCAATCACCAGGAGTGAAACCTAGACTTTATTGTCAACCGCAAGGCCTTCTAACTCGCGATAATAAGCAACCCGGCGAAGCACATAGTCTCCGGGAAATTGTTTCAATATCTCACCAGTATCAGAATTGATCAGACGGTAAACAAAACGTCCACTATCTGAATCTTGATCAATAGAAAAGCGACCTAAAGGTTGCTCTTCATCCTCGAAAAACGGACCTATTGCTTGCTCCGCACGGCGAACTGGATCATCTATCTGACTTTCCCGCTCAAACTCGGCCGGCTTAAGAGCAACTGATCCATCCTCACTCGGACCTCCAGCACTCGGAGTATCGTTCGCAGATCTTGGATCTGAAATCCCGATACCTGGTTTTGAAATTGGGGCTACGTCCATTTTCGCAACTCCTCTTCCTTTCCTAAGCAAGTAATCTTATAACGCCAAATCTTACCAACTCGTAAACATCCAATCTTCCAGACCCCAAGTCAAGGCGTCCGAACCGACTTCGAATGTTTATTTCAGCTCTAGATAAGCCGAAAAGCTGGACGAAATTTAAAAACGTCGTTCAAACTTACAAATACTTATGTGGGAAAATCGCTCGACATCATGGATGTCCCTAGAGAAAAGGAGCGATAAGGGTGTGATCCGAAAAATCAACCATAATCGGGCTGCATTCGTACTATATCAAGTATGCTACTTTCCTATTTTAAGGACGAACCTGAGTTCGAGGTATATTAACCCACTATTCTTTTTGCAAATCACGTGCCAGAACTGTGAAAATTATAAGTCATTGTTTTCAAAGGATTTAACCTTTTATTTACCATATGAAAGATAGGCACTTTTTACCTATCGAGGCATTTTTTGCCGCCTGAACATCCGGACACTAGGAATTTTTTGCCTAACAATTGATTTCTCGTAAACATCCAGGCACAAAAAAGCCGGCTATCTAGCCGGCTCTTATGATCGTTGCGTAACAATTAAACGCCGTATTGAATGTAATCCGTCCATACCCGCTCAATCTGGCGCAAGGATTTCCGCGTCACTTCCAAATCTGGAGCCGGATTAGATTTAGCGAGCATATTCGCCTGCTTTTCTTCTGCCTCAAACAGATTTTTGATTAGGCTAAGACCTTTATCTGACAATCTAATCATTGTGGCCCGGCGATCTCTCTCAGATTTTTCCTGAATGAGATACCCCATTTCAACCAGCTTCTTTAGATTATAGGATGCATTGGACCCCTGGTAATATCCTCGCGACATGAGTTCCCGAACATTGACCTCTTCATCGCCAATATTCGCAAGCAGTAAAGCCTGAACCGCATTGATGTCTGAAATTTCCAGAAGGGTTAATTCGGCACGCAACACGTCCAAAAACCGACGATGCAAACGTTCGATCAACCGAGTCATTTCATGATAATCTTCTACCACAGTTACCCCTTTTTGGGTGGCTCCCCACCTAATCCTTTGTTTGAATTCTGTTCAGAGACTTAATCTGACAAAACAACCTTAAGGAAGTGTAAAACCACTCTAATTCTTTTCAAAAATGAGACGAATTTTCGCAAATCACTCGTCAATCATCTGAAAGCATGCTTCATTTCACCGTAAAATCTCTTCAATTCTCACTGAACAATCAAGAAAAGAGCAATTCCGGCACCTCATTACTCAAGCGTAGTAAAGCCTAAGGTTATCAACACCACATATAGTTAATATCTCCCCATCCATATCTATGGATGCTCATTTTGACGAAAAAAGAGTACAACTTTTCCTTCAAAACAACCCTTTACTAAGAGAAAACCCTTTAAAAAACTGTGACATTTACGCAAGCATTTAAGTTTAATTTTAGACAATTATTCTTTTCAGTTGATTAACTTTAATTAACCTAGCGTAAATGTTTTTATAGAAAAACTGCAGTTAACAGGGCTTTGCAGATTAGTAGACGTGAATAAGCCTGAGGTCGATTCGAGGTATAAAGTTATTTTTAAGAATTTTGACCCTAGTATAGGTTTAATATGGTGAGTGAAACCAGTATTGATATTAATACACTGATGTCCCTGTCCAGGGACAAGTCGAAAGCTGCACGCAGTCAGTTATTTGAAGACATCAGTGGTATTTTCCTGGAAGAGGAAGAGCGCCTCAGCCAGCAGGAACGCGCTCACATCTCTGACATCATGTCAAAGCTGATAAAAGACGTTGAACTCACAATCCGTATTGCCCTTTCCGAGAAACTAAGCACATCCAACACAGCTCCCGTTGAACTTGTCTCTTTACTTGCAAATGATGAGATCGATGTCGCGCGCCCCATCCTTGTAAAGAGCCGAGTACTTTTAGAAAAAGACCTTCTGGAAGTTATCGAATTTAGAACCAAAGAACATCTTTTGGCGATTACGGAACGGGACGATATCAGTCCACTCATCAGCGATATGCTCATCGAATACGGTGACGATGACATCATGGAAGAGCTGATTAAGAACAAAGACGCTCAAATTTCAAGGGAGGCGATGGCACTTCTGGTCGAAGAGTCAAAACGCGTCGACAGCTTCCAAGAACCTCTGCTTGCCCGTTACGATATGCCGGCTGAACTGGCCTATAAGATGTTCTGGTGGGTTTCCGCAGCTTTACGTCGTCATATCCTTGCAAACTTTAAAATTGATCCGGTTGAACTGGACCAGACCCTCGCCCACTCCGCGAAAGAGCTGATCGAGGATGAGCAAGTACCCGATTTTGGGGAAACCCATGCAGATCGGCTTGCGGCTCACATGGCCTCAAAGAATGAGCTGAATGAAAGATCCTTGATCCAGATTCTGAGAAGCCGTCAAATCCGTCTGTTTCTGTCGGGTTTTGCCATTGTTTCCGGATTGGATACGCGAACACTCAGCCGTTTTGTTTACGACAAGAATGCGGAGGCTATGGCTGTTGTCTGTAAAGCTCTTGGCTTTGAAAGAAACAGTTTCTCAGCCGTGTATTTATTGACCCGACGGGGGGGTGCCTCAACGGATCAAACAAAAATGATGAAACCAGCAGAGTTGGAAGTCATCATGGAGTTCTATGACAGCCTCAGTCAGTATGATGCAAAAGCAATCCTTGCTCATTGGAAGCTTGATACTGCCTATACCAGTGCCGTTGAAGAACTAGATGAACAGTTAGGAAGTCAAAGAGCGTCTATTTAGGACGCTTTTTTGGGGGATAGTAAAGGGGACAGCGGGTCAAAGACTTGTTGATGTATAGATGTCAGATAACGTATCCGGGAGAGTAATCTCCTTGCGCCAGAATACTGGCAAACAGGACGGCGCGTTTTCGACGGGTGTCCAAAGCGTCATTAGCAGAGACTTCTTTGATGCCGTGTTTGATCAAACCCTTCCAATGTATATCGCCAGACCAGATGGGGCTCCGCTCTATGTCAATTCTGGTTATGCGGAAATTTTCAACAGTTCACAAAGTTTCCGTGTAAAAGATAGTCTCTTCCCTGCCCTAAAGCAGGACCATGTCGAAATCATAAAACGGATCGCTGTTACCAAGGACCCTGAAACTAAACAAGTTTCGGTAGAGTCAGCTCAGGGTGTTGAATACTATTTGTCTCGCCATTTCCCGATTTTTGACAAAGACGACAAATTTATTGCGGTTTGTGGGTCTTTCATTAATTCAACGCGCCAGGTGAGTGCCGAAACAAAGTTACGACTGGAGAAACGCCGTTTCTTAGACATAACCCGCGCTGCCTCGGACTGGATTTGGGAAACCAATGAAGATGGGGAAATTACCTTTATTTCAGATCGCGCTGTTCAGGCTGTTGGCCTCCCGCCTCTCCTCCTGAAAGGAAAAGCGCTAACTGAACTCGGTGATTTTCAAAACATGGAAGGTGGACTTAGCAAGGCAGAACATGCCATGGCCCGTCACATCCCATTCCGTGCCCAACCAATGCAAATCATAAATGCAGATGGCTCTCCCAAAACGTTTAACATCAGTGGTGTGCCGGTTTTCAACGAAAAGGGTCGCTTTGTCGGCTATCGGGGAACCAGTGACGATATCACAGCACGTCTCTCTGCTGAAAATGAAGCTAGCGAGTCACGGGCAGATCTTGAAAACGCTATCCGAGAAATTACCCGCAAAAACATGCAGCTTGAAATGACAGCCAAAAAAGCTGTTGCTGCTGCCCGAGCCAAAGATGAATTTTTGGCGACCATGAGCCATGAACTCAGGACTCCGCTAAATGCTATCATTGGTTTTGCGGAAGTAATGAGCCTCGAGACTTTTGGTCCCATTAGCGCAAAATATAAAGAATATATTGGTGACATCCATAATTCTGGCAAACATCTCCTTAGCTTGATTGAGGATATACTCGACATTGCGCGAATTGAAAGTGATCGCATCCCAATTGAGATTGCTAAAATTTCACTTTCAGAGATGGTCAAGGATGCACTGATTCTTGTGCAGCAACGAGCTGCAGACAAGAATATTGATTTGTCGGAAGCAACTATTGACCAGGATTTTGACTTAAAAGTTGATCCAACTCGTTGCCTCCAAATTATTGTCAACATTCTCGGGAACGCAGTTAAATTCACCCCTGAAGGCGGTCAAATAGGCTTCGACACTCACATTGAAGACGACAAACTACTTTTGACGATTTGGGATACAGGTCCTGGAATTGCTGAGTCTGAACAAGAGCAAATTTTTGAAGCATTCAAACAGGCACATAATGGAATCTACAGCCGTGGCGAGGATGGTGTCGGCCTTGGTCTAACTCTTTCCTTAAAACTTGCTCGCCTGATGGATGGAAACATAACCGTTCAAAGCGAAGTTGGTAAAGGAAGCCGGTTTACAGTTCACCTGCCCCTCATGATTTGATGCAATCGCTCAATATAGTTTTTAAGAATAAATTATCTGTTTAGAGTTTTTTAACTCCACTCGCTCACTATTCAATTTCAAATAGAGTAGCGGTGGGATAAGTGCGAGCACAGCAGCAACAAAACATTAACCAGATTCTGAGTCTGGTGGAGTTGGCGGAGGACAAGTCTCCAGACCAACGAAAATTTCTCTATGAAAAAATAGGGAACTTGCTGATTGATGAAGATCAGAATTTTTCGGATGCCGAAAAAGAACTGATGGTTGACATCATCTGCCGCATCACCTCTGACGTTGAAAAATCAATTCGCGCTCATTTTTCCAAGAATGTTGCAAAACTTGATGCCATCCCACACGATCTCGCAACGTTTTTGGCAAATGACGACATTGAAATTGCCTATCCTATTCTGAAGGACAGCGGCATTCTTAAAGAAGCCGACCTTATAAAAGTCGTCAAGACACGTTCCCGTCAACACCAACTTGCCGTTGCTGCACGAGGTGATATTGGAGAAGCGGTATGCAGGGTTCTTTGCGATCTTGGCGATGAGGAAGTCTGTCTGGAACTATTGAATAATCACTCTGCCGCCATCCCGCTCGAGACTTTAGAAATACTGAGCAATCGCTCAAAAACTGTGGAAGCATATCAAAAACCACTGCTTCAACGCCCCTTCTTACCGGTGGAAATTGCGGAAAAGATGTATCGTTGGGTCTCAATGGCATTGAGACAAATGATCAGTGAAAAGTTCGATATTAATCCCAACGTTTTATCAATTGATCCTGAAGATAGAGAAAAAACCATCCGCTCGATCTCCAGTGATGATGATCCTTCCGAAAAACTTATTCAAAAGCTTCAGGATGCAAATGAACTGACGATTGGGTTCTTGGTCAAATCTCTTCGTCAAGGTGAAGTAGACCTTTTCGAGCTTGGCTTTTGCCGATTAATCGATGTCACCCGATTGCAGTTGCAGGGACTACTCTATGGACAGGATCCTAAACGCTTAGCCATTGCCTGCAGAGGCTTGGATCTCGATAAACAGGTTTTCGACACAATCATATCTCTGATCATGGAAAGCCACGACCCTTGTTTTTCTCTGACGTCCGAAGAAAAAAAGGATCTAATAGCGTTTTATGGCCTGCTGAAGAAAGATGCCGTCATCCGCGCCCTGCATAACGAGGATTTTTTGAACGGCAAAATCTCCTATTCAGAAACCTGAAAATAAACATCCTTGTAAAACCCGTTACAGTCTATAATCTTATCTACATATAATGTGTGTGTGTTTAAGGCTGAGCGAGTGTGTCATGATTGATCCTTTTGGCAGGGAAATTTCCTACCTACGTGTGTCTGTAACTGATCGTTGCGACTTCCGTTGCACCTATTGCATGGCAGAAAATATGACTTTTTTGCCAAAGAAAGATGTCCTGAGCCTGGAAGAGTTGGAAGCTGTTACTGCCGCATTCATCCGCAAAGGGGTTCGTAAAGTTCGCTTAACTGGTGGGGAGCCTTTGGTCCGCAAAGGAATTATGTCCCTGATAAATAATCTTGGACTTTATCTTCAAAGCGGTGAACTGGACGAGCTGACTTTGACCACCAATGGCAGTCAATTGAGTAAATATGCCAACGGTTTAAAAGCTGCAGGCGTGAAGAGAATAAATGTTTCCCTCGACACACTTGATCCCCACAAATTTAAAGAAATCACCCGATGGGGAAACTTGGATAAAGTTTTAGAAGGCCTCGATGCGGCTCAAAAAGCAGGGCTCAAAGTCAAGATCAATACCGTAGCCGTTAGAGGCGTAAATGATATGGAACTTGACGAAATGGTTCGGTGGGCTGGGCAACGTGACATGGACATCACCTTCATCGAAACCATGCCAATGGGGGAAATTGACGAACTGCGCTCTGATCGCTTTCTGTCGCTGGAAGAAGTCAAAGAAAAACTCTCTCAATCCTGGACATTAACTAGCACAGACTACAAGACGGGCGGCCCTGCAGACTATGTGGATGTTGCTGAAAGCGGCACAAAAATAGGGTTTATTACTCCCCTCTCCCATAACTTCTGTGAAAGCTGTAATCGGGTGCGACTGACTTGCACCGGAATGCTGTATATGTGCCTTGGTCAAAATGATAATGCTGACATGAAGAAAATAATCCGATCTGAAAATGGTCTGGAGAAGTTAGATCAAGCGATCGAAGAAGCGATTAGCCGCAAACCCAAAGGGCACGATTTTGTCATTGACCGCGAGCATGATAGTACCCCCGCCGTTGGCCGACATATGAGTGTAACCGGCGGATAGAAAGTCCGCTGGTAAATTCTCCCAATCCAGAATACCATCGCCTACTAAAAGCAATAATGTTTAGAACGGGGACCTCTGAACCATGCCGTCTGCAAGAATTCATTTCACGGCAAGTGAGACCGAAGATGCCCAGGCCGCTTGTAAGCGGCTTATTCATCAGTATGGGCAACACAGCAGTTCGGATGCTGAAGTCATCGTCGCTCTTGGAGGGGATGGTTTCATGCTGGAAACGATGCATCGTTTTATGGCCACGGGGCTTCCCATTTACGGGATGAATAAAGGAACCGTCGGCTTCCTGATGAACAACTATGGTGAAGAAAACCTAATCGAGCGCGTCACTGCCGGAAAAATCACACGTTTGCATCCCTTGAAAATGACAGCTAAGGACCTTTCTGGAAAAGTTACAGAAGCCCTTGCAATCAATGAAGTATCTCTGCTTCGGGAAAGCCGTCAAACCGCAAAAATCAGAATTTCAATTGATGGTCATGTTAAAGTTGAAGAGCTGACTTGTGATGGGGTCCTGGTGGCGACACCCGCTGGCAGTACAGCTTATAACTTTTCAGCCCACGGCCCTATTCTGCCGGTGAATGCAGGAGTACTTGCACTCACCCCGATCAGCGCTTTTAGGCCACGTCGGTGGCGCGGGGCACTTTTACCCCGTGAGGCAAAAATCGAATTTACTATTTATGAAAATCGCAAGAGACCTGTCAGCGCTGTGGCAGATGCGGTAGAGGTTCGCGATGTCAGCGTTGTTACCGTAGAAGAAGCGCCGGATATAACTATTAACCTTTTATTTGATCCAGAACATAATCTTGAACAGCGGATTCTGGATGAACAATTTATACTTTGAGCAAGGGAAGAAAAATGACTGATCACGTGACTGTTTCCGCTGAAAACGGCATCCAGAAGCTTGTGATAAACCGGGCCGATAAAAAGAATGCCCTCACCCAGGATATGTATGCTGTTTTGTCTGACAGTTTGAACGCTGCCGAAACAGACCCAAAAATTCGGGTAACTGTTATTACAGGCGTCGCAGACAGCTTTACCAGCGGCAACGATCTTATGGATTTTCTACAAAACCCTGCTCAGGATGAAACCACACCAGTCATTCGTTTCCTCCATTCACTGGCAAACATTCGTAAGCCGTTAATTGCTGCGGTCAACGGCTTGGCTGTTGGCGTTGGAACCACAATGTTGCTTCACTGCGACCTAGTTTACGCATCAGATAATGCAACTTTTACACTTCCCTTTGTCAATTTGGCACTGGTTCCAGAAGCCTCATCCAGCTATCTTCTGCCAAAAATGCTCGGACATCAGAGAGCAGCAGAACTCTTGATGCTGGGCGAAAAATTCAGCAGTTCCAAAGCGGCTCAGTTTGGCATCGTCAATGAGGTCGTCAGCCCCGACAAATTAGAGGAAACAGCAATGGCTGCTGCTGCTAAATTGGCAGCAAAAGCACCAGAGGCCCTTCGCTTGACAAAAGCCTTAATCAAAGGGGATCACGAAGCAATTCTGAACCGCATGAATGCAGAAGGAGAAGTTTTCCAAAGCCGTCTTACCTCTCCAGAAGCTCGGGAAGCTATGACAGCTTTCATGGAAAAACGTGCACCTGATTTCAGTAAATTCTCCTAAAAAGTCTAATTATTTCAATATCTTGATCGAGGATCTTTTTTGGATCCTCGATACCTAAAAATTTTAAAAAATTTTGCGCCAAAAAATAAAAAATAAAGACCCGATTTTTGCTTTATTAGTTTTTACTTCGTAAACGTATCTTAATCTCTTTTCCGCATACTCTCCTTCATAGTTAGTTATTTAGTCGCGTAAACGATCAGATGTAATGGAGAATACCAATGAAGGTGATTGCGGTTGCTTCTCAAAAAGGCGGTTCAGGAAAAACGACCCTTGCTGGTCACCTGGCTGTTCAGGCTGAAATGGCCGGCGCTGGTCCTGTCGCCCTGGTTGACACCGATCCGCAAGGCAGCTTGTCTGAATGGTGGAATGAACGGGAAGCGGAAACGCCCCTTTTCGCTCGCACTTCGATTGAAAAGCTTAAAGCTGATGTGGAAAGAATGGACCGGATGGGAATCAATCTGCTGATCATTGATACACCGCCTGCCATTACAGAAACGATTGCAAATGTTTTAACAGTTGCTGACCTGCTGATCATCCCAACACGCCCCAGCCCACATGACCTTCGCGCAGTTGGCGCAACCGTGGAATTGGCGGAAGGCTTGGATACGCCACTAATTTTTGTGGTCAACGGCGCTACACCGAGAGCCCGTATCACAGGTGAAGCCGCCATTGCACTTTCTCAACATGGAACGCTTGCCCCATCCATCCTGCATCAGCGTGTGGATTTCGCTTCAAGCATGATCGATGGCCGAACAGTGATGGAACTAAACTCGGCATCCAAGTCCAGCGAGGAAATTACCAAACTCTGGTCTTATATCCATGAACGGATCAATAAAATGCCTGTATCGATGTCCAGCCACATCAGTCGCAGCCCAAAACCTGCAAACGGTTTTGGCGCACAGATGGCATCCGTTTAACCTGGAAGGAGACCGAAGATGAAAGCCGCATTTCTTTCCAGCTCGTTGATCAGTTCAAAAGGATCAGCTACACCAGCCACTCGTTCCAAGGCTGCCAGTGAATTGCTTGCCGCCCACAAACGGCAACACCTGCCAAAGGAAACAGCTGAACGCCCTGTACAGGCGCGGGTTGAGCGTGAAGTTCAATTAACACCGCCTAAAGTGTCATCAAGGCCAGTTGCACAAGCCTCGGAACCAGAAATTTCTGTTCGTCAGCCCATTCGGCAGAAACCAACCGTTGATTCTGCTGACAAGTATAAAGCAGAGCAGAAAAAGTTGAAGAAGGACAAGTTAGGACGGGTTCGGATGAGCGTAAGGCTCTCACCGGATGATCATCTGACACTAAAACTTTTGTCCACCCACGCGCGTAAATCTTCCCAATTTATATTGGAAGAAGCACTTCGAGAGTATGTCGAAAATCATGGGGATGAGATTTTACCCCAGACCTGTAATTGTTTGTTGAAGCAAATTTCCAACAAATAAAGGGATAAGCCATGCCAAATCTGTTTGATCATGAAGATGTAGATTGCGGTAATGCTGCATCTTTAGCTCGTATTCAAGTGCGAAAGCCAAGCACTGATCAGCCAGTTATGCCAGCCACCCCAAAAGCCGGAGACATCACGGAGCGGCTGGCGTTGCTGAGTCAGGAACTCGATCAAACACAAGAGGCGCCAGCCTCTACTACATCAAAACCAACGGCAGCCCCGACACCAATGCCGATGGCAAAGCCTGTGAGAAATACGGGTTGGGGTCCTAAAAAGCCGGCTGCTCCTGATATCCTCAATTATTGGCTGGATATTCGGCAGGGTCGACGCTACCCGTCATGGCGCTCGCTGGAGCCCGAGAAAATTGGGCAACACTGGCCGAACTGTCTGCTTATTCACTGCAATCGCGAGATTGGCCGGATGCAGGTAAAGTATGAATTCACAACTGCTATCCGCAAAGTTGCTGAAAAATATACACCTGAAGAGCAGAGGATTGACCGTATTGAATTCACCCCTATGGTCATCGACTGGATATTGGGTCTAGGTCGTGAGGTAGCAACAACCGGTAAACCAACTCATGGAACCGATCGCTTCCCTTCCCTAACAGGTGAGATGCCGATAAGGCTTATCGCGCTTCCCTTAAGTGAAGACCTCAAAACCATTGACCACGTACTCTGTTATATTCAACAGCTGAAAAACTAGGTCGCTGACGGCTCTTTGTATCTCTTGGATCAAATCTGCCTTCGTTTATTTAAAGGCTAGAACAGCTTCTTGTTCAGGCGCTTTAAAACCAACGACGACGTCTTCGCCTTGTTCAAAAACGGGACGTTTCATGATCGTCGGTTGATCGCGTAGAAGCTTGTAAGGCGCATCTCCTTCCAGAGCAGCTTTATCCTCTTCACTTAGTTTGCGATAGGTTGCGCCCTTTTTGTTGATCAACACATCCCTGCCAACTGCCTGATCCCATTTTTTAATTTGATCTTCTGAAACAGGGTCTTTTCGGAAATCGTGAAATTGAAAATCCAATCCTTCCGCTTCAGCCCATTTCAGAGCCTTGCGAACGGTGTCACATGTCTTGATACCATAAATTGTGATCACTGAAGAGGAACCTTTCTGCAACTTAAGTTGCTCAACTTTATAAAGCTGCCTCTGTGACTTCTCAAGAGGATGGGTTCACAAAAACCATATTTGATCGTCTTCTGGAATAGAAATAAACACAAGGTAGATCGAAGGGGGTCATTTGTCAGACGTCCATAATAGCCGTCTGCAAATTTCGGCAGAAAACGCTCTATTGATGGTGCAGGTTGCCAGTGAATGTGCAATCCAGATACCAGACGCCATCATCCATGATATTTTGACTGTCGTTGACTGCGATAATCTTACGAGCCTAGACACGGACAGCAGAATAGCCTTTTGGAAAGCCTATGGCACCTTATCTGAAATTTTGGACCCGATTACAATTGACAGCATTCAGTCCAACTACCCCACCCTACCACAACCGCTGCCAAAGCAGTCTTGGCCATTCAAGAAACGTAAACCGTCGTTATCAGAACGTTGTGTAACGCGTTACCGAATTCTGTCCATGGTGACACTTTTGCTGCTGATTGCCATTCAAGTGTATTGGTACGTCGGTTACGCACTGATTTCAGATATAAACAAACAAAACCACAACATATCCACTTTAAATGAAAAGCTTGTCGCGCTTGCCGCACAAAAACACAAAGAGGAAACTTCGCCAGTCTCGGAACCTCCAAAAGTATTGGAGGAGCGACTAATTCGGGAACAACTGACTGAGCACCTAAACTGGCGGGAAGCGGCAACCAATCATTTGCAGAACTGGAATGAGGTATGGTCCAGCCTGGATATTTTCACCTACCAACCCTGGCAAAATGATGATTTCCAATCTTACTCAAAAGCCATACAGAAACGAATTCAGTTTGTTGCTGCTGAAAACACTCTTCAAGCCATCTCTGAATACCTTCTGCCGATCCTTTACGGATTAATTGGAGCCTGCTTTTACATCCTTCGCCAACTGCCCCAAGAGATTTCAAGTCTAATTTTTTCCCGCAATTCCTATATCAACTATAACCTGCGCTTAGCCCAAGGTCCTTTAGCTGGAATGATGATCAGCTATTTTACCCACCCCGCAACGTCAACACCGTCTCAAAATATTGAGAATATCGAACAGTTACTGACTATCGATCCAGGGGGTAATTCATTAAGTCCACTGGCCCTGGCATTTCTAGCCGGTTACAGCATCGATTTTATTTTCCGTTTTCTCGACAAGATTCTTATGACTGCACTATACGAGCAGGAGCAAAAACCCAATGGCACAAAAATCTTACACAACCAAAATTATCAGAAATCATTGAAAAAAAAGAACAACTCGGATTAATTGAAAATCATTCATAAATTAAGACCAGTCTTTTATTACAAGTTAACACATTTTTAACACTCTCTATCCAATATGGGATTGTCCAAGGTTGATCGGAGCTGTTGTTACTTCTTTCCAAGCCCCCCCCTTTGAGAGTAATGGCAGCTTCGATTACTTTTCCTTTCCCGCAGAATTCCTTAATTTTCCAGCATATTTTAACGGCTTTTGAGCCGTGATTTTCTCTCACGCCAAAGCGTTTGAGCATCATCTCTTCGGATGAACAAACAAAATATGTTCTAATAATACCTATACGTGTAATTTCTTATTAACTTTACTGCAATTTCAGATCAAAAACTCTCTTTTAATTACAGGGACTTACTTTGATTGCTATGCTTAACGAAAAAGTAAGAGTCAAAGGTCATGTTATAAGTCCAATTTTATGAAAACTTGAATGAGTATCTGGATTGCATCGTATACAGGTCAAAAAGGGAGACGTAATTCTCTCGGACAAGGAAATAGGCGAGTACGCGTACATTGTCGAATCTGGCAAAGTCGCTGTAACTGACCGGGCCTCAAGCCTCGGCAGTTACACGCTTGGACCTGGTGATATGTTTGGTGAATACGGCCTCATAGAAGAAGCAACACATTATTCAACTGCGGTCGCAGCAGAAGATAGTCTCCTTGTTGTCATTAGCCAGTCAGACATTGAGGAAAAAAGTGCAATTGCTGACCCCCTGCTCAGCCTGTTTCTCGATTTCTTTATGGATCGTTGTCATAATCTGACGCTTAAGCATTATGGCACTGATGAGCAGATCCAAACTTTTTCATCTCGTCGTCATCATCGGGAAAAGCGACTGCAAACTTCCAGCGAAGAACTCGTTCAACGATTCAAAATCAAGGATGAGTTACAAGCTGCTCTGGAGAATTCCGAGTTTGAACTCTTCTTCCAGCCAATCATCTCCTTACGGGGTGGGTTCACATCAGGTTTTGAAGCCCTTATCCGATGGAACCATCCAGAAAAAGGGTTGCTGACCCCATATCACTTCATCGATATGGCAGAACAAACCGATATGATCGGTGAAATTGGCAACTGGGTGTTTAAAGATGCCTGCCTGAAAGCTAAAGAATTCAATGATCAGGCCTCCAAGCTTCGAAGTCCAGAAGTCTTCGTGAGCGTTAATATTTCAGCCAAGCAATTTTCTGAGCCTGATTTGGTTGAAAGATTTAAAACAATCGCGCGTGAAACGGACGTTAAGCCAGATCATGTGGAGCTTGAGATTACCGAGAGCATTCTGATGGCGGATACGAATGGCGCTAAAGAAATGCTTCAGGAGCTCAAGAAATTTGGATTTAAGATCGTTCTGGACGATTTTGGTACCGGTTATTCCAGCCTAAGCTATCTGCATAAATTCCCGATTGATAAACTAAAAATCGACCGTTCTTTCACCCACGCAATGCTCGATGATCAAGATAGCCAAGAAATTGTGAGGGCTATAGCGGGTCTGTCGCACAATATGAACTTGGAAATCGTGGCAGAGGGTATAGAAACCATGGAACAGTTATCTCTTTATCGCGATTTGGATTGTCATTTTGGTCAAGGATACCTGATCTCAAAACCACTGCCGATCGATCAGGTCTATCAAATCCTTGGTACCCGCATGAGCTTCGGCGAGGCTAAATAGGGTCGATATCCCCTTGATCCTGTGCCTCATGGAAGGCAAGAGCAAAATCCGCTAACTCCCCATTTCCAATCGCTTTTCGCATCCCGGCCATAAGATCCTGATAATATTGCAGGTTATGCCAGGTCAACAGGACAGAGCCCAGAATCTCTTTCGCTCTGAATAGATGGTGCAGATAAGCCCGGGAATAATTCCGGCAGGCAGGGCAACTGCAGTTTTCGTCTAACGGTCTTGGATCATCCTGATGGCGAGCATTTCGCATATTGACCGTTCCATATCGCGTAAATGCCTGAGCATTCCGGCCTGAGCGGGTCGGCAATACGCAGTCAAACATATCAACGCCGCGCATTACACCACCAACCAAATCGTCAGGCTTTCCAACCCCCATAAGATATCTCGGTTTCTCAGTGGGCATATTCGGTGTGGTAAATTCGAGGGTGCTGAACATATTCTCTTGCCCCTCTCCCACGGCCAGCCCGCCAATTGCGTAACCTTCAAACCCAATATCGGTAAGCGCTTCAATACTCTCATGACGCAAATCTTCGTATATGGACCCCTGCACAATGCCAAATAGTCCATACCCTGTACGTTTTTCAAATGCGTTTCGAGAGCGCTTGGCCCACCTCATGGAACGGCGCATACTTTCAGCAGCTGTTTTATGGTCAGCGGGAAAGGGTGTACATTCATCAAACGCCATCGTGATCGTCGCATCGAGATCATTTTGGATCTGCATGGAGCGTTCTGGTGTCAACTCAAACTTCTTGCCATCGATATGGGATTTGAAGACGACACCATTCTCATCAATTTTCCGAAGCTCGTTCAGTGACATAACCTGAAAACCACCAGAATCTGTCAGGATAGGCCGTTCCCAGTTCATAAATTTATGTAGGCCCCCCAAACGTTTCACCCGCTCAGAACCCGGCCGCAACATCAAATGATAAGTATTCCCAAGCAGGATATCCGCTCCGGTCTCCCGAACGGCTTCAGGCGTCATTCCTTTAACTGTTCCCACGGTTCCAACAGGCATAAATGCAGGTGTCCTGATTTCCCCGTGGGCCGTTTTCAAGGTCCCCCGGCGGGCTGCACCATCTGTCGATTGTATATGGAATTCAAAGTTTGAAATGGTCATGATCCTGGAAATAACAGCGAACTGTCCCCATAAGAGTAAAATCTATACTTAGCTTCAATTGCATGCTCGTATGCCTGCTTCATTTTGTCTATTCCACAAAAAGCTGACACCAGCATGAAAAGCGTCGATTTGGGTAAATGAAAATTGGTCATCAGAACATCAACCGCCTTAAATTTATATCCAGGCGTAATAAAGATATCTGTTTCACCATTAAACGGATGAACAATCCCTGCCTCGTCAGCCGCACTTTCAAGAAGCCGTAAGCTTGTTGTTCCAACCGACACGATCCGTCCACCAGCTTTGCGGCAAGCGTTGATTTGATCTGCGGCTTCCTTCGTGATCAAACCATATTCCGCATGCATCTTATGGTCGTCCGTATCATCGACCTTGACGGGCAGGAATGTCCCTGCCCCCACATGCAAAGTCGTCGCGATGGTCCTGACACCCTTTGCCTCGATTTTGGCCATCAATTCTGGTGTAAAATGTAATCCTGCCGTCGGAGCGGCAACAGCCCCTTCTTCACGGGCGAAGATGGTCTGATAGTCATCCTTATCCTGTTCATCAACAGGCCGTAGTGAACTGATATATGGTGGAAGTGGAATTTCACCACATTCCATGAGAGCCTGCATCAGCTCTACACCAGATTTATTAAAGGTCAACACGACCTCACCACCATCCAGCTTTTGGCTAACCATTGCCCGAAAATCTGATGAAAACTCGATACTATCGCCTGGTTTCAATTTTTTTGCTGGCTTGGCAAAAGCATGCCAACAATCAAGGCCTACATTTTTATGAAGGGTCACCTCGACCTTGGCAGAACGTCGCAAGCCTCGGAGGCGCGCAGGTATGACCTTGGTGTCATTAAAGACCAAAACATCCCCAGCCTTCAAAAATTCCGGCAGATCACCGACGTGGTGATCTTCAATATCATTTGCTACGACAAGTAGCTTTGCCGCTTCTCTTGGATAAACTGGGCGATCCGCAATCAGTTCGTTAGGTAACTGGAAGTCAAATTCGTCTACACGCATCTCTTAAACAGCAAAACGAACGGTCCTTCCATGGAAGAACCGTTCGCAATAGCTTCCTGCAAAATTTGTTACTCAGCGACGTCTGCCGCTACTTTCAGGCTTACAATTTTGTCTGGGTCCTTAACGGAACCATTCATCATGCCATCGCCTTTTTTAATATTGTGGACATGCTCCATGCCTTCAACCACCTGTCCCCAGATACTGTATTGGCTATCCAAATGAGGAGCTGGTGCAAACATAATGAAGAACTGGCTATCCGCACTATCCGGATGAGCAGCACGGGCCATGGAACATGTCCCTTCTACGTGAGCCTCACCTGAAAATTCTGCAGTCAAGTTTTGACCAGAACCACCAGTGCCATTCCCTTTGGGATCACCTGTCTGAGCCATAAAACCATCAATCACCCGGTGGAAAACAATCCCGTCATAAAAGCCTTCACGGGCCAGCTCTTTGATCCGTGCTACATGGTTTGGCGCCAAGTCGGGACGCATTTCAATCACAACACGCCCATCTTTCAATTCAAGATAAAGCGTATTTTCCAGGTCTCTAGACATAATTATGCTCCTATTCCCTTTTCAGGGGTTATCATTCGCCTGCTTAGCAAGCAATTCTACACGTTCAACAATGGCGGTAGCTGTCGACTTGGAGACAAATTTCGAAATATCTCCACCCAGAAATGCAATTTCCTTCACCAAGGAAGACGCAATAAACTGGTGCTGGTCAGACGCCATTAGAAAAACGGTTTCAATCTCAGAATTCAAACGACGGTTCATTCCAACCATCTGAAACTCATACTCAAAATCCGATACAGCTCTCAAGCCACGGATAATGACACTGGCATTACAATGTTCCGCAAAATGCATCAACAGGTTATCGAACGGTTTGACCTCGAAGTTTGTATTTGGAAACTCCTGGATCAGGGTTGCCACCATCTGGCACCGTTCTTCAACTGAGAATAATGGATTTTTACCGGGGTTCATTGCCACCCCGATTACCAATGTATCGACCAGTTTTGACGCCCGCTTGATAATATCATAGTGCCCAAGGGTAATCGGATCGAAGGTCCCTGGATACAGGCCAATACGCTCTTTAGACATAGAGTGTTTCCTTTCAGACTTGCTATTTCTCCGTTAGCTTTTCATCTGGGGTACCTAGTCTTGGGTATCCCCGTCCTGTTGATCGGAATTCGCAGCACCTACTTCAGGCCCTTCGCCTTCCTCAAGGTCACTTTCATCTGATTGCGCATCCATCAACGCAGTCACGGAAACAACCTTTTCTTCTGCAGCCGTTTTAAACAAAGTCACACCCTGTGTATTTCGACCTGCAATCCTAATATCCTGCACCGGTGTCCGGATCAGCTTTCCACCATTTGTCACCAACATGATCTGGTGCTCAGGCGTAATAGGCATTGTCGCGACCACGTCTCCGTTCCGGGCAGAGGTCTCGATATTGATAATGCCCTGTCCACCCCTGTTGGTTACACGATACTCATAAGCATTAGTCCGCTTACCATAGCCATTTTCTGTGATCGACAGGAGGACTTCTTCCTGATCATAAAGTTCTTTATAACGCTCCTCAGAGAGACCCGCATAATCAGTTACGTTTCCGTCATCATCTTCTGAGCGGCGGGCTTTTAAGTAGGCATCACGCTCTTCTGTATCCACATCCACGTGACCAAGGATGGACATTCCAATGACCTTATCCCCCTTGGCAAGTTTCATACCCCGAACACCGGAAGAGTCCCGTCCTTTGAAAAGCCTGACATCGGTCGCCTGGAAGCGGATACATTTACCTCCGTTAGCAGCCAGCAAGACATCAGAGGCTTCTGTACAAAGTTGCACGCCAACCAGACTGTCATCCTCGTCCAGCTTCATTGCAATCTTGCCATTGGCCTTAACGTTAGAGAAATCGCTCAAACGGTTCCGCCGGACATTCCCTTTGCCGGTGGCAAACATGACCTCGAAATCATCCCAGGTTTCTTCTTCCTCCGGCAATGGCATCAGAGTGGAGATAACCTCACCCTCTTCCAATGGCAGAAGGTTGATAATCGCTTTACCAAGGCTAGTTGGTGATCCAACTGGCAAGCGGTAGACCTTCATTTTGTACACACGACCAAATGAAGAGAAGAACAGTACTGGAGTATGGGTATTCACCACAAAGACCTGCGTGACAAAATCCTCATCACGGGTCTGCATACCTGCACGGCCTTTACCGCCCCGACGCTGTGGTCGGTAGGTGGATAGCGGAACGCGCTTGATATATCCCTTGTGACTGACCGTCAGGACCATATCTTCCCGTTGGATCAGATCTTCAATGTCGTGCTCAAATTCATTTTCTTCAATGACAGTGCGGCGCGGAGTTGCATATTTTTCCCGCATATCCAGCAGTTCATCGCGGATAATGCTAATCAGACGAACCCGGCTGGAGAGGATTTCAAGGTAATCCAGAATCTGCTCACCCAGACCTTTAAGCTCATCACCGATCTCATTCTGACCAAGAGCTGTCAGGCGCTGCAGGCGCAAATCCAGAATAGCCCGTGCCTGGAATTCAGAAAGGCGATAAGTGCCATCCTCGTTAATTGGGTATTCAGGATCATCCACCAACCGGATCAAAGACTCCACAGCCTGTGCTGGCCAGTCACGTCCCATCAGTTCCGCGCGCGCTGTCGCCGGATCAGGTGCGTTTCGGATCAAGTGAATCACATCATCAATATTGGCAACTGCAATCGCAAGACCGATCAAAACATGTGCCCGCTCCCGCGCTTTACGCAGCAGGAACTTGGTTCTGCGCGTTACAACCTCTTCCCGGAAATCCAGGAATGCCTCAAGTAACTGCTTGAGGTTCATCATCTCTGGTTTTCCGCGGTTCAGTGCCAGCATGTTGGCGCCGAACGAAGTTTGCAAAGATGTGTAGCGGAACAGCTGGTTCAAAATCACCTCGGGCATTGCATCCCGCTTGATCTCAATAACGACCCGAACACCATGGCGATCAGATTCGTCACGCAGATCGCCAATCCCCTCAATTTTCTTGGAGCGAACCATTTCAGCGATCTGCTCAACAAGACGAGATTTATTTACCTGATACGGTATTTCCGTGACCACCAGCGCCTGACGGTCCTTGCGGATTTCCTCAATATCGACCTTCGCCCGCATAATCACAGAACCACGTCCTGTTGTCAGCGCGCTTAAAGATCCTGAACGTCCAAGGATCACGCCACCTGTTGGAAAATCAGGTCCTGGAACATATTCAATCAGATCCTCAGGTGCCAGTTCCGGCTTCTCAAGCAGGGCAAGAGAAGCATCAATAACTTCGCCCAGATTGTGCGGCGGAATGTTAGTGGCCATGCCAACGGCAATACCACCTGCGCCATTGACTAACAGGTTAGGATACCGAGCCGGCAATACAGAAGGTTCTGTCTCGGAATCGTCGTAGTTATTAACGAAATCAACAGTTTCCTTATCGATATCGTCAATCAGACTTTCTGCAGCTTTTTCAAGACGGGCTTCCGTATACCGCATGGCAGCGGCCTTATCGCCGTCCATGGAACCGAAGTTACCCTGCCCTTCAACAAGCGGCAAACGCATCGAGAAATTCTGCGCGAGGCGAACCATGGCGTCATAAATCGCGCTGTCGCCGTGAGGATGGTAACGACCCATCACGTCACCGACTACACGGGCAGATTTTCTGAACTGTTTGTCGGAAGTGTAGCCATTTTCATACATGGCATAGATGATCCGACGATGCACTGGCTTCAACCCGTCACGGGCATCAGGCAACGCACGGGATACGATAACACTCATGGCATAGTCCAGATAGGACTTGCGCATTTCCTCTTCAATTGTAACGGGGACGATGTCTTTATCGCTCGGAGGCAGAGTAATGTCGTTCAAGGCACACTTCCAAATGTTGACTGATCCCAATCCAAGAGACTGAGACCCGAAATCTTTTTTACTTCTTCGCTTCCCACCATATCGCAGTTAGCTGAACAAGTTCTACAAGATATTGCGGTGCTTAGCAACCTATTGCGCTTGCGAAAAACAGCTTTTCCAGCATCAATCCAACAGGGCCAATTAACTCCGCCAAAAGCGGGGAGACAGAAAGATCAACAAGGTGAAAATTTCGAGCCTTCCGAGGATCATTTCAAAGGATAAAGACCATTTCGCGAGGTCATGCACATTTGCATAGTTTCCAACAGGCCCGACCATATGCCCAACACCTGGGCCCACATTCGTCACAGCCGCGGCTGAAGCACTGAGACTTGTTACGAAATCAAGCCCAGAGATCATCAGCAACATTGCAAAAAAGATAAAGGTCAGGAATGTGACAAGAACAAAACTGGCAACCCCTTTAAAGATATTGTCGGAGATTTTCTTACCATCATACTTTTCAGAAAAAATACCATTTGGGTATATCTGCTTTCGGACAATTTGCCTGATCATTTTCGCGCTAATGATAAAGCGCATGATCTTGATGCCACCAGACGTAGACCCGGTGCAGCCACCAATAAAAATAAGGAAGAAAAACAGGGCAACAGAGAAATGGCCCCATTGGGTATAGTCCGTTACCGCAAACCCACTTGTCGTTACAACTGAGATAACGCTGAAAGTTGACTGACGAATAGCCACTTCAGTTTCAATATCATGCCCATGGATCAGCCAAAGTATCAGAATGACGATAACCACTGTCAAACCGATCGTGTAGACTGTTACCTGCTCACTCCAGATTTGACCTGTGCGGATTACCCGGATGTACCAAAGAAAAGGTAAACTCCCAAGGTACATAAAAAATATACACGTCCAGTGGATCCAGGCACTGTCAAAATAACCGAAGGACTTGTCATGAGTGGAATAGCCACCTGTTGAAACCGTCGTGAACGCGTGCGCAATCCCGTCAAAGACTGTCATTCCCCCAATGATATAGGCAATGGCACAGGCAACCGTCATCGCCGAATATACCCAGAGTGTCGTCGTCGCCAGCTTCGCCGCAGACGGAAGTTCTTTCTCAGAAAGTTCCGAACTCTCCGTCCGAAATAACTGCATTCCGCCAATCCCCAAGAATGGCAGAAGCGCAATAGCAGTCACAACAATCCCGATCCCTCCCAACCATTGCAAGAAGGCACGCCACATCAAAATACTGTGTGGCAAATCATCGAGCCCAGCGAGCACTGTTGCCCCTGTCGTCGTAATTCCTGAGGAAGCCTCAAAAACGGCATCAGGTAACCGCATTCCATAGAGATAAAAGGGAAGCGTTGCCGCAAAAGTCAGCACAATCCAAATAGAGGCTGTCAGAATAAAGATCTGTTTATGGGTGAAATCAATCTTGCCACCGCGAGAGGCCAGCATAAGCCCGAGGCCCAAGAATATAATCACCCCAAAGGCTTTCAGGAAGGGTAGATCTGCGCCGGGGTTCAGCATTTCAATTACCAGAAGAGGTAATGATATAATGGCCAGAACGGCACCGTTAACAAATAGGATTGGTCGCATTCACCCTCATGCACTGCCCTTCCGGCAATCCACCCGTTCCTCAATAGTCTTCGAGTTTCTTAACCGCAAGTTATGCGCATAACCTGCTTGCTGGTCAATGGCTTTCAATGAACCGCGCTGGAGAAATGACTAGCCTTTTAGATGTAATAGGTACCCATCGCTGGCGTTTCGTTGGCACTTTTCGGAGAGGCCTTTGGTGCTTTTACTACCCGGTGGCTAACCATGCGGGAATATAACCGGTTGATAATTCCACTCGCTGTTTTTTCGAAAAGAAATGGAAAAAGAGCATGGATGAACGCACAAAATGCAGCCGCTAAAAGGGCGCGCCCAAAGCTAGCAGACATGGCCATATGTTCTAAATAGCTCTCATTCACGGATGCTGGATGATCTGTAAATAATGTGCGGACGGCTTTCATCAGATATACCTTTCTGTTTTTTTGTTCGGCTTTCTGAAAAGAATTATCGTGCACCCGTCACGAAATTTGTTTCCTAAAATATCGATATTTTGGTATTATTAGAAACTTAGGTTTCACATATTTACATTTTGGTTGAAAATTTTTCCATGGATGACATCGATCGCAAAATTGTTGCTCAGCTACAGGTAGACAATGACATACCCGTCAATGAACTCGCTGAAAAAGTGGGTTGCTCCCGCACGGCATGCTGGCGACGGATAAAATCCATGGAAGAAGTGGGGATCATCAAATCAAGCGTGACCCTGCTCAATCGAGATAAAATTGGGTTACCTGTCACCGTTTTCGTCAATGTTAAAACGGCCTCTCACGAACCAGATTGGCTGGAGAGGTTTGCCCGTGTTGTGGAACGCTTCCCGGAAATTACAGAATTTTACCGAATGAGCGGCGATGTGGACTACCTTCTCAAGGTCGTTGTCCCTGACATCGCCACCTATGACAGTTTTTATAAACGCCTGATCCAATCCATTGAGCTTAGTGACGTCAGTAGCAACTTTGCTATGGAAGAAATCAAATTCACAACGGCCTTGCCGATATAGCGGCAAGCTCCTTTTCGGTTGATTTGGCGTTTTTTGGATTTAGAAACCTCTTCGAGATTGATTGACTTCCAGCAATCGCGTAACGTCCAGAAAAACAAATTCAGTGTAAGGGAGATCTTAGTTATGAAACTCAAACAAATCAGTTTACTGACGCGCCGGGCGATGCTGGGTGCGATTGCAGGTACAGTGGCCTTGTCCGCCTTTGCTGGTCAAGCCATTGCAGACGACAAAATCACCATTGGTGCACTACGCTTTACCTCTCATTCTCCAACCTTCATTGCTTATGAAAAAGGCTACTTCAAAGAAGAAGGACTGGATGTTGAGCTCAAATTCTTCCAGGCGGCTCAGCCGATTGCAGTTGCGATTGCATCCGGTGACATCGACTTTGGGGTTACAGCTCTCAGCGGCGGTTTTTACAGCCTTGCTGATAAAGGCGCACTGAAAGTCATTGGCGGCCTGATGTCTGAGAAAAAAGGCGCCCCTGGGAACATAATCCTTGCCTCCAACAAAGCTTACGACGCAGGCCTTAAAACACCTGCTGATCTAAAAGGCAAAAGCTGGGCGATGACACAGCAGGGTTCCTCCTTCCATTACATGGCAGGCCTGATTGCAGAAAATAATGGGTTTGATGTTAGTGACATGAAGCTAAAGCCTCTTCAAAAAGTGGGCTCAATGATTGGTGCGTTGAAATCCGGTCAGGTTGACGCAATGGCGATTGTCCCCCATATCGCAAAAGCCTTGGCCAAAGGTGGTGCCGCAAAAATCATTGGCCAGATCCAGGATATGACTGATTATCAGGTCACAACAATCTTCACCTCCACTAAAAACACAATGGAGCGTAAGGATCTGGTGAAAAGATTCCTCAAAGCCTATGCGAGAGGAATTGCAGACTATGACGCTGTTATGCAGAACCAGGATAAAGATCCGGCTGCTACAGATGCCATGGTCAACCTCATCCACAAATATGTGTATGCAGATCGCCCAATTGAAAAAGCAGCACCGCCAATCAAAGCAGGCGCTGTCTACCTGAACGCGGGCGCAGCTCTAGACGTTAAAGATGTGGAGAAACAGCTCAAATGGTTCCAAAAACATAAACTGGCCCCTGCGAGCCTGACCCTCGATAAAATGGTGGATTCCAGCTTCGTATCCACCCTAAACTAAGTCGTGATTTGTACTGCCGGGCGGTGTTATCCGCCCGGCTTTTATATAGGCGCATTATGGATCTTGAACTTAACGCCGTCAGCCATGCCTATGACGGAACAGAAGTCCTGAAAGACATCAGCTTTCATTTAAAGACAGGTGAGATCGTTTGTCTGATTGGCCCTTCGGGCTGTGGAAAATCAACTCTCCTACGCTTCATGGGAGGGCTTGAACGACCAGATCATGGTGATGTCCTTCAAGTCGGTCAGCCGCCTGCTGATTGCCTAAATCCCCTCACCTACATATTTCAGGACTTTGCTCTTCTGCCTTGGCGAAGCGTGAAGGGAAACGTCAGTCTGGTGCTCGAGGATCATGGCATTAAAGGCAACAAGGCAAATCAGATCATTGATGATGTCTTAGAGCGTACCAAGCTCATCGATTTTAAAAACGCCCTGCCCAAACAATTATCTGGTGGCATGAAGCAAAGGGTTGCCATAGCCCGCGCGCTGGCTGTTCGTCCGGCATGCCTGCTTATGGATGAGCCACTTTCAGCCCTTGATAGCCAAACCCGGGAACTTTTAATGGACGACTTGATGGAGCTTTGGCTGAAAGAGAGATATACGGCCTGCTATGTGACCCATAACCTGAATGAAGCTGTCCGCCTTGGACATAAAATCATTGTTCTCTCCCGCCGGCCTGGGACCATCCGTGAGATTGTAGAAATTAATATTCCATTGGATGAGCGAAAGAACAATCCAGACCTGCTGGCAGAAAAACAAAACCATTTGTGGGAGTTAATGCGCGAAGAAGCCATGGCTGCGGATATGGAGTTGGTTCATGGCTAATGGGCAAGAGAAACAAGCGGTTCCGTATCGTGGCGGTGGATTTCGTCCCAAACCGGTCAAGATTGTTGCGCCGATACTTTTTGCAGCGATCATTGGTATTTGGGAATTGGGTTCGCGAAGCGGCTGGATTAGTCCACTTGTGCTTCCCGCCCCCTCAGAAGCCCTTACAGCATTTATGGATCTGTTGAATTCTGGTGACCTTACCAAGCATTTGGCCGCATCGCTTCAGCGGCTTGTGGCCGGCTGGATTTTCGGCTCGCTGCTTGGCATTCTTTTTGGTGTGGCAGCAGGGCTTTTCACACTTGCGCGCGGCGGGATCGTCCCACTGGTGGCGGCAATATTCCCCATTCCGAAAATTGCGCTTCTTCCACTCTTCATTATCTGGTTCGGGATTGGTGAAGAGTCCAAAATTGCGACGATCTTATTCGGGACCTTCTTTCCTACAGTTATAGCTGTTTATGGGGGGATCGATAATGTGGATCGGAACCTCATCCGCATGGGACAATCCTTTAACCTGAAGTGGACGTCGATTGTCTGGAAAATTATCTTGCCCGGTGCAATGCCGGCAATCTTATCCGGTTTTCGGATTTCAGCTTCTATAGCCATCATTCTGCTGGTCGCGGCCGAAATGATTGGTGCCGAATACGGCATTGGTGCCTATATCCTGTTGGCCGGGAACCTCATGGCTATGGATCAGTTGGTCGCCGGCGTGACAATTCTATCAATTATGGGACTTCTGGTCAGTTGGCTCATCGGGCGAGCGGAGAAAGCTCTCCTTAAATGGCGAACTTAAAAAAAGAAAGCGCCGGTTTATCCAGCGCTTTCAATAATTTATCTTATGTTTTTAACATCCTGAAGTACATTTTCCCATGCCGTCAAACGACATAGTCATTCCACTCAGCGGAAGATAAGTCGGGGCGGCACTCAGTTTCATGAACATCTCAGAACGTGTGCCCGCAATTACCTTGCCGCCTTCAGTTGCTGGCTCATTAGCATGGGAAATGATGACAGATGCCGGTTTAATCAGATCATTGACAACATAGGCTGCTTCCTTGGGCCCTGTTGTGAACGTATCACCTATATTCATCACAACCAGTTTTGCCTTATACTGATCCCCAACAACGATTTTTTGTTCAGCTGTTACACCCGTATCACCGGATAGATATGCCACGAGACCATTACTAAACGTGAGAACATATCCTGTTGGTGGTCCTGCATAAGCGGTCAATCCAGCAGCATCCAGATGGTCACCAAGATCTCCACCGATCATAGCACCAGCAATGCCGTTTGAATGAACCGCCGGAACCGTTGTTATTGTGACACCACCAATTTTTCGACTGGCACCAAAACGAACTAGTTGAGAATTTTTAGGGTCCGCCCCCACGGATTTTAACTTAGCTCCAAAAAATTTAGGCATTTCACTGCCCGTAATGATTTTGGCGTTTTTTGCGGCGGCGATATTGACACTATTTGTGTTTGGCAGGGAAACAGTTGGAAATTCAGGTTTAGAGCAACTGCCCTCATTCACTTTAGCAATATGGCGATCACCAACATGATCTCCATGCATATGACTGACCAACACAGCGTCAATTTTCCCTAACCGAGGATCGTCTGCACCGGCCACCGTCCGGCCCGCATCATAAAGAAGGCGGGTCCCATCTGGATCCTCAAAAACCATGGCCCGATCCAACCGGCAAAATTCGCCATCATGACTGCCAAGGGGTGTAATTTTGACTTCGCTTGCCATAGCTTGCGAACTGGCAATTACACCAGCAAATATTGCCAAGCCTACAACGGATGTTTTCTTGAACCGCATTCTCCACTCCTCTGTTATGAACCGGCACATAGTTTTTGCCAACTTGTAGCCGTTAGTATTTTTGCGCACTGTCAGGTTACGAACCAAAGCAACTTTTGGATTAACTATGGCGAAATCAGAATTATTAGTAAATTCAAATATTCATAAACATCAAATCAGAATGAGGCAGACAAGTTCATTCAACTGCGACTAAGCTGACCCTCTAATCTGCGATTTCACAATGGAATGTATAAACACCAAGTCGTTTCTTAATTTGCTCCTTGTGAGAGGCATCACCTCCAGAAATGGAAACAAATGCCGTCAGGCCAAACTTGGGATCGTTACCCATTCGAATGGAAAGCTCATCAACAGATGATTTAATATCTTCAAGGACCGCCTCGGCAACCCGAAGAGAGGCCATTTCCCGTAAAGCCGGCTTGAAAATTTTTCCAACGCCAGTCAGAGGCATCTCGTCAATGATTATGATTTCAGCTGGATTTGCTGCCCGCTCCAGAATTCTCTCTCTGGCGAATTCCTGAAGCTCTTCAGGAGTAGCTGTCTGACCAGGTTTTAGCTGCACATAGGCTATTGGCATTTCTCCTGCGTAATCATCAGGACGCCCAACAGCCGCAGCTAACTCTACAGCGGGGTGCTCATGAAGTGGCTCTTCAATCAAACTTGGATCAATATTGTGTCCGCTTCGAATGATCAGATCTTTCGACCTGCCGGTCAGCCACAAACACCCATCAGCATCAATACGCCCCAAATCACCAGAATTCAGCCAACCTTCCATCGGGAAAGCAGCACTATTGTGAGCCGTTTGAACATAGCCGGGCATGACACATGTCCCTTTCATGACGATCACGCCAACCTCATCTGTCTTGGCGTCCCGAACATAGTTTCCGTCTTCATCCATAATGATAGCTTTGATCTGGACATAAGGCTCCCTCACTCCAACGGAGCCAAATTTCGCGTCACCATCGCGCGGGACCAAGGTCGTGTAGGAGGTAACCTCCGTCATGCCATAACCTTCCAGCATGGTTATCCCGGACAGTTTGGAAATGGCGTCTAAAACTTCAAGCGGAGATCCGGAACCCCCGGTAATTCCTATCCGCAGGCTACTGATATCGCACCCTTCTGAAGGAATATTCAGCAAGGCAGATAATACAGTCGGAACAGTCCCGAACACCGTAACGCCAAATTTTTCAACAATTTTCCAGTAGTTGCCAACCAGCAGTGGATCTCGCCAGCCAAGGGGGGAAGCTATGACCAGCTTGGTACCAAGGCACAAGGGGATGATCCCGGCAATCACCGACCCACTAATATGAAACAGCGGCAGACCCGTAACAGTACAATCTTTATCCGAATAGCCAATTAAATAGCCTGTGGCCGCCAGCTGGATCAGCTGCATCCGATTGGTATGAGGTACCAACTTTGGTAAGCCTGTCGTGCCGCCCGTATGATAATAGCCAACAACGTCATCCAAACCCCTGGTTGGCAGATCAATTATCTCCGCTTTTGAATGGCGCTTCATTTCACTATCGAAGGAAACAATTTTGTCTCCATCGCACCCGGCACCTCCGCCAACCACAAAAACTTTCTTGAGAGTTGGAAGTTGCTCTATCAACCAAGTAACCTTTTTCCAAACTTCTTCATTCAGATCAGGGCCGGGAACCACTAAAATCGTTGTATTTGCCGCCTTCATAATACCGAGGATATGGCTCTCCTCGAGCATCGGATTAACCGCATTCACAATACCAACAGCTTCCCCTGCCATCAGCGTGAAATACCCTTGCGGACATTGTGGCAATAAATGGGTTATGGTCTCTCCCTCGCGAAGCCCTGCATCCAGAAACATATTGCCTGTCTGATTGACGTAACCAAGTAGCTCACCGTAGGAAATATGCCGACCGTCTCCCAAGGGGTCGCCAGGGGGCTGTACGATCAGGGCATTTTTATCTTTATGCTTTGCAACAGAGGTCAGAAAAGCGTTGTAAACGGTCTCGGGACGCAGCCAGACTTCCTCTGGTGTTTTTTCGAATTCTTCAACGTCCTTTAATCCGGAAAGCCTTCCGGAAATCATATCCACAGACATATGTCCTCCCCTTTTTTATTTTTATGGGAAGAATATGACGCCTTTATTCAGGAAATCAAATTAAGAAAGCCATGATTTTAGTTTGAAACGAAACTCTTTTTCGGCTTCATCCAGACTACTGTATTGACCACTTAGTTTAAAAGAAACAGCTTGAACCAAAAATGCAAGACATCCTTCACCTAGTGCAGTTTCCGGTAAATCGGTTCTAATCTTACTGTCAGTTTGCAGCCGCTTTATCGCATTTGCCAAAAGATCCTGAAACTCATGGCAATCATCACCGACTTCCAGACTAAACTGATCAACTGTCACGCCGGCAAAATGCTGAAACAAGTCAAATAGGATCCGCTCCCGGCTAAGCAGCTTTAAGAAAGGAACCAGTGAAGTTACAAAATCCTCAGGCATAAAATCCTGCTTCGACATCTCCCTCACAACAGTTCCGACAGCCCCATCAAACTCTTCACACATCAACGTATAGAGAAGCTGGTCCTTATCCCCAAAATGAGCAAATAATGTCCCCTTGGCGACCCCAGCCTTTTTGACGACTTCTTCTGTCCGCAGGGCTTCATAACCATCCTGAAGAACAATTTCTCGGGCCACATCAAGAATTTTTTTTCGTGTATCAAGCCTTCTTTTCTGCGGTTCTTTCACAATTATGCACACTTTCTACTATTTGGGCCTTGAAAAATGACTACGGTCAATTTATGTCAAAAATGACCACGGTCATTTATATAGGAATTATTTTCATGGCTTCAAAAAATATCTTAACATTAAACGGACACCCAGCAGAGAGTTCCCTCTCAGCCAGCCTACTAGATCGGTATCAAGAAAATGCGACAAAAGCGGGGCATTTAGTGCGCCGACATGATCTGTTTTCCAAAACATTTGATCCAGACTTTGGTGATGGTGGTTATCATAACCCTAAACCGCTGGAGCCGGACCTTCAAACTTTTGTTGATGATCTTTTATGGTGCGATCACCTTGTTCTTGCTACACCCATGTGGTGGGGTGGACTTCCTGCATTATTGAAGGGATTGTTTGATCGCGCCCTTTTACCTGGCACAACTTTTGACACCCGAAATACCAATTTTATTGGAATGCCTGCTCCCCTCCTGAAAGGCAGAACCGCCAGCACCCTCTTGACCTCAGATACACCCTCTTATGCTCTGTCTCTCATGTATGGCTCAGCAATTCGCAAACAACTGGAACGACAAATATACAAGTTCGTCGGATTAAAACCGGTATCCTTTAAAAGCTTTGCTCCGGCAACTGAGGCTAAACCAGCTCTCGTCAATAAATGGCTGAACGTAGCAGGACAGCTTGGCGCTGCGGCTAGGTAACTTAGAATTTAACGCTGCAGCAAGAGCGTACTACTTAATCCGCCTGCTGCAGCGATTGTCGCTAGCCCATAACTTCCCGCTGAACAGGATTGTAACTGATGAAAAAGTCGAACTGCATTTATGGCGCCAGACGCACCAATCGGATGACCTCTTGCAAGAGCGCCGCCCCCAACATTAAAAGCTGCAAGGTCAAGACCGGTTTGAGAAAGACACTCCATCGCCTGTACGGCAAAGGCTTCCATCACTTCAAGTACCTTTATTTGAGGGACTTCTATGGCGCGGTCTTTAAGGAGTTGACGCACTCCAAAGATAGGAGCCAGGGCAGGCTGCTCCGGATCACTTCCGAGGGAAAGACCCGCAACTAACTCAACAGGCTTTGCCGGTGTTTTGTCCAGTTTTAGAAGCGCTGTTTCACTAACTAGTAAAACAGCGGCAGCAGCGTCCGCCTTTAAAGCAACCGTTGCCGATGTGAGGCCAAACTCATTATCACCAGCAATCACTGGTAAACGGCTACACAGCTTGTGAGACAAGTTCCGACTGGCGGAATCCGACTGAACACCGGCAACAGAAACGATCTCAGCTGCATTATTTTCTTTATTAATTAATGCCTTACGATGACTTTCTATTGCAAATTCTTCTTGTTGGACCCGGCTCATCGAACCTGTCTTAGCTAAAGCCGCGGCGGCTTCCAACATATCCGGATCCCGATCAGGCCATGGCGTAAATGGAGGCCTTTCATATTCCTGATCCACTCCATTGGGCGTTTTGGCACGTTGAAATCGACGAGGGGCACGACTGTAGGATTCCACGCCTCCAGCGATGACGACGTCGGCCACTCCAGATCTGATCATCGAAGCACCCAATAAAATTGCATCTAGGCCGCTGCAACATTGCGTATCAATTGTCATCGCTGGCAAGCTCTCCGGAAAATCTGCAGCGAGGGCAGCAACACGTGCAGGGTTCCCTCCCCCATAAAGAGCATTTCCCATGATTACTTGATCAATCTGATCACCCGCCAAACCAAGGTTATCCGTCAAAGCTGAAAAGACAGGGGCCGCCAAATCTGAAATTTCAAGATTACGAAAGGCACCATTTATTGGTGATACTGCCGTTCGTTTTGCAGAGGCGATAAAAACCTTCCTCACGACAACCTCATCAGTTTCCCGCCAAGTAGCATAGCTCTAATAGCCGCTAAATCGGTTTTCTCCGAAACTGTGTAGGGCCAATCACGGCAAAGATAGAACTTTGAAGGAATTGCGTAAGGCGGAAGAAGCTTTTTCAACTTCAAAGTCAAGCTTGAGGAAGACACATCTTCCTCTAATTTAACAATGCCGACAACCCGGTTTTCCCGAACAGGATCAGCCTCTCCCATCACAGCAACGGACCGAATGCAAGGAATGGTCTGCAACGCTGTTTCAATTTCCTCAGGCTGAATATTGCGTCCGGCTGACTGAAACATACGATCTTCCCGGCCGACCAGGCTTAAGTCCCCAGTATCATTCAAGAAACCTCGATCACCGACTGTTATGAAGCCACCTTGGGAGCGAGGCGGAAAAAGCTTCCCGTTAGCGCCTGCATAGCCCGCAAAAACAAATGGACTTCGCACATATATTGTTCCGATTTGTCCCACAGCGGCTTCTGTTCCATCCTGATCACGAATGGAAACATCAACCCCATCAAAAGGCTTACCGACACAATGTGGGTTGGTTTGAGGCGTCAGCTGTTGATAGGAGACATACGAAAATTCTGACGAGCCGTAAAATTCACAAAGATTTGCAGTCGGAAAAACAGATTGGAAATCATCTAACCAAAATGTTGGAAACTTCGATCCTGCTGATAAAACCAGTCGAAGGTTCTCCAATACATCAGTTTGCCGTAGGCTGTAATCAATCAATGCACGGATCTGAGTAGGTGTGCCAATCAGGATAGAACGGCCATCCTCTTTCAGGTCTTTAATAAATCGATCAGGACGAAACGAGGCTTGCATCCGAACGGTAGCACCAGCATAGAGCCCCCTAATCACGCCATATAACGGTAGCGAGTGAGAAAGGCTGCCTGGGACGAAGAAAATATCATCTCCGCTGAGCCCAAATGCCTTTTGATCTGCAGCAAAACTCTCCAACCAACTGCGCTCACTTCTCGCATAACCTTTTGGCAGGCCTGTAGAACCCGACGTAAAGCCCGTATAAAAGGGAAAATCACCAACCTCTTCTGTTGTTTGGAGTGATTTGCACACTCTTAAACTCCCTGCAGCATAAACAGCATCCGGCTTTAGATGATCTATTAGCTTATCTCTCAAAGCTGTTGGCCAATCCGTATTGAAAACCTGGGTGTTTATGCCAAGCTGGCTCCCAGCAATAAGGATCGCCACATGATCAACTGAGTTAGGATGCGAGACGGCAATGGATTTCAGGGATTTCCGAGAAAGTGTTTGAAACCAAGCTGCTATCTGTTTCTTCAAATCCAGATAGGTAATCGTTTCACTGCCCAGACAGATTGCCGGCTTGCTCGGCGTTTGCTCTGCGTGGCGCAACACCGTTTCATAGAGCCGCGTCCTAGTCGCCATAGTATATAACCGCATCCTCAAGCTGCTTTCGTGGCCGCGCAAATTGATTTAAAGGATGATCTCTATCTTCAAATCCGAGCGCTATGCCACAAATAACAAGGTCTGTCTCCGGCAGTGATAGGTGGGAACGAATAACATCGGCATATGAAATCAGGGCCGCTTCAACACATGTTGCCAAACCGTTTGCTTCCGCAGCCAGGATCAAATGTGAAATAAAAATCCCCATATCGACATATGAGCCTGTCTCCAAGCGCTTGTCCATTGTCAGAACAATTCCTACGGGTGCGCCGTGAAACTGATAGTTTCTCTTTTGTTGCTCCCGCCTTTTTGAAACATCTCGTTTGCCGATCTCCAACGAGCCATATAACAGCTCCCCAATTTCAGATATCCGATCTGTATAGGGACTCAGAGGTGTGTCAGGATAGTAAAGATAATCATCTTTTCTAACCGACGGGCGCTGATCATAAGCTTGCATCAAGGCCTGGGCTAAACCGTCCTTTCGAGATCCCGTGAGGATATGGACCTTCCAAGGCTGCATATTTCCACCACTTGGGGCCCGAAAAGCAGCTGTCAGGATTTTCGTTACCAAATCCTGCTCAACATTTTTTTGCAAGAAGGCTCGCACAGATTTTCGCCGAGCCATAAGGTCTATTATTTCTGAATTTTTATTACTCAAACTCAATCCAGACGCTCTATTGAAATTCGATCCGCCCTTATAGCCAACACAAGGTGGCAGCTCAAGGCAGGTGAATTAATATTATTATTCAATAGAAGCGTATTTTACTCTATTCTGTTCGACCTAAAGAAGAAAACATACCGGGAGGAAACCAAATGAAGTCAGTCCTGATTGGGGCCGCTTTTGCCCTGCTTTGTCTACCTGCATCGGCCATGGAGATGGTCGATCCAGCCAAGGCAGGCATAGACACCAACAAACTCGAAACGGCAAAGACCGAAATAATAAAGGACATTTCGGATGGAAAGCTCGCAGGCGCAACGCTTACGGTTTTCCGAAATGGAGTGATTGGTTATGACGAAGCCTTCGGAACCCGTGGGAATGGTGCAAGCGAAGGCCCCCTCAAAACCGATGACATTTTTCGGATTTATTCCATGAGTAAGCCGATCACCACCACCGCAGCTATGATCCTGATGGAGCGGGGAAAATTAAAACTAGAGGACCCACTTTCCAAATACGTCCCGTCTTTTGCCAACTCACAAGTTCTCGCCGATGGCAAACGGGTACCACAAGAACGACCTATTACAATTGCTGATCTGATGCGCCATACATCGGGTATCGTTTACGGCTTCTTCGGAGACACACCCGCCCGTGCAGAATATCGAAACGCCAACCTCTATGATCCCAATCAAACCAATGCAGAACTTGCAGACAAATTAGCAATGCTTCCCTTAGAGCATCAACCAGGTTCCGCGTGGGAATATAGCCATAGCACGGACGTTCTGGCACGTGTTGTCGAGGTTGCTTCAGGGCAATCAATTGGTGATTTTGTCAAAACCAATATCCTTGATCCCCTTGGAATGAAGGATACCAGTTTTTATGTTGAGGCCGCTAAAAAAGACCGTGTGGTTGAACCTCAATATCCCGGATTATTAAATCCGTTGCAAAAACCGACATACCAATCCGGTGGCGGTGGAATGATGTCTACGGCACCTGATTACGTGACATTCCTGAGAATGATTTTGAACAATGGATCGCTTAATGGGACGCAGATCCTAAAACCTGAAACTGTTCAGTTGATGACCTCGGATCAGTTGGGAGATATCAAGCCAGGTAACTACAACCTTCTTGGACCAGTCTATGGATTTGGGTATGGTTTTGCTGTTCGTCGCTCTGATGAAGGGCCATTCCCAGGCAGCAAAGGTGATCTTTATTGGGGCGGCTATGCCGGCACCTATTTCTGGATCGATCCGTCTGAAAACCTGATCACTGTGTTTATGATGCAAGCCCCAAAACTTCGGGCAGGTTATCGTCCCCGGATCAGAAGCTGGGTGTATAACGCACTGAAGTAAACAATATCAGCCAGCCCTGCGGTAAGCTCCAGGCCCCAAACCAAACTCTTCCTTAAAACGGCGTGAAAAAGAGGAGGCAGAGGCATAACCGCAGCGGCTGGCAATTTCATCAAGACCCAAGTTTGTATCTTTCAACAAAACACGCCCCTGACTGAGGCGATGTAAACTTAAATATTGAATGGGCGGGATTCCGACCAAACGATTAAACAAATCTGCAAACCGTGCCCGAGACATCCCCGCCTCTTTAGCAAGACTATCAATTGTCCACGCAGTCTCAGGGTTTTGATGAATACAGGTTAGGGCTTTTGCTATTCGCCAATCCTGTAGTGAAGCGACAAAGCTGCCACTGCCCGTGTTGTCATATTGCCCCATCACCGTTTGAATAAATAACCCTTCGATCAGGCGGGTCAGTAGAGCGTCCCTTCCCTGCACTGGTTGGTCAGCCAATTTCCGTATCGGTTTGAGGAAAGCATCCAATACAGGGTCCTGCTCAGTCTGGCTCAATTTCAACAAAACCAGAGGAGGCAAAGTTTTTAAAACAGGGTGATCCAGAGCCTCATCAAACTGACAATAACCACATAGCAGCCTGTTAGCGGGGGCCTCATCTTCGACATCATACCGAAACACACCCTTCTCCAGATTTCTCGGTGTCAGCAACTTTGGCAATGGCGAAGGCTTAAGTGTTGGATCAGACGCAAGGATTTGGGCTGAACCATCTGGGATAAGAACCACATCACCTGCCGTCAAACAGACGGGGTCAAAATCTGGAACAACGACCCAGCAGGCACCTTCCAAAACCATGTGAAACCGGATTAACCGCCGCTCCTTCGGAATTTCGATGGAAAAGTCAGTCGCCAGTTTTGCTTCGAAATACAGATGTGCCTTCAAGCGAAGCGTTGAAAATACTTCGGAGACTATATCTTCAGACTGCATGCGCGCCTCTTGAGACGATCTGTCAAAAAAATGAGATGCATAAAGGATGTGCGGAGAGTCTCTCTATGTCAACCTAAAGCCCCCTCGACTGCTTCAGGTAGAAAATATGACTTTGGATATGATTATTGCTTTGATTGGATTTGCTTTTGTGATGTCCATCTCACCCGGCCCCAGTAATTTCCTTCTAATGTCGCAAGGCGCAAGCTTTGGATATGTGCGCTCCCTTCCCCTTGTGACTGGCATCAGCGCTGGATTTCTGACAATGGTTTTTTTAGTTGGCATTGGGCTTGGAGAGATTTTGGACACTTACCCTGTTATCATATCAGTCCTTCGGTATCTCTGCGGTGCTTATGTTATTTGGCTCGCGTTTCAAATTTCCAGAAGTCAATCCATTGGAAACCCGAAAGAAAATGACACAGTACCCAAGATTGGCTTCTTTCAGGCTGCATTATTTCAATGGGTCAATCCGAAAGCCTGGGCGGTTGCCCTAATCGTCACTGTTTCATACACCGTTCCTGAAAATTATCAGTTTAACTTATTGCTTTTAATAGGTATTTTTGCACTCATCAACATTCCATCCATCAGCATTTGGGCTATTTCTGGAGCCTTGTTGCGGCGGTGGCTGTCAACGGCGCGACGGATTACACTGTTTAACAGAACTATGGCAGTTCTTCTGATTGGCTCCATGCTACCGGTCCTATTTAACCTGAGCTGAGGCCAAATAAAAAGCCACCCAATGGGTGGCTTTTTCGTGTTTCATCGACCGACAACCTTAAAATGGGATGTCATCATCGAAATCACCACCGGCTGGAGCACCGCCGAAGCCGCCACCTTGCTGGCTACCACCGCCAAAACCACCGCCCTGGTTACTGCTTCCACCACCAAAGCCGCCGCCTTGGCCACCACCTTGACCACCGGCACTATCCAACATGGTCAGGTTAGAGTTAAAGCCCTGAAGAACAATTTCAGTTGAATATTTAGTGATGCCATCCTGTTCATATTGACGGGTTTGCAACTGCCCTTCGATATAAACTTTGGATCCTTTACGGAGGTAATTCTCAGCAACCTTACAAAGGCCTTCGTTAAAGATAACGACCCGATGCCATTCTGTCCGCTCCCGGCGTTCACCTGAATCCCGGTCCCGCCAGGTTTCTGACGTTGCAATCCGCAAATTACAAACTGGTTTACCCGCTTGTGTATGACGAATTTCCGGATCCGCACCAAGATTTCCAACCAAAATAACTTTATTGACGCTGCCTGCCATAACCTATTGCTTTCGATTCTTTTAGAGTCACAAATTTGCCCACAGCTTAACGGCTCAAAAGCGAACTGACCAGAAGAAATCCACCCATTTGGCAATAAGAACAAAAGAAAAACATTTTTATCTGCGAAAGACTGGAATTTTGATGGAACTTTAGCTAAGTTCCCTCTCTTAAGGCCCCCTTTTTGACCCAGGAAATTTAGATGCATACGAAAATCAGCGTTCGCGGTGCTCGAGAACATAATCTGCAAAATGTGAATGTCGATATCCCACGGGACAAACTTGTGGTGATCACAGGCCTCTCCGGCTCAGGAAAATCTTCTTTGGCGTTCGACACCATCTACGCTGAAGGCCAGAGACGCTATGTTGAAAGTCTGTCGGCCTATGCCCGGCAATTTCTGGAAATGATGCAAAAACCGGATGTGGATCATATTGACGGTTTGAGCCCTGCAATTTCCATCGAACAGAAAACAACATCCAAAAACCCACGTTCGACGGTCGGTACGGTCACCGAAATCTATGACTATTTGCGTCTTCTTTATGCACGTATCGGTGTTCCCTACTCGCCAGCAACGGGTCTGCCCATCGAAAGTCAGACGGTTAGCCAAATGGTTGATCAGGTTATGGCTATGGGAGAGGGTAAACGCCTGTATCTGATGGCTCCAATTGTCAGGGGCCGTAAAGGGGAATACCGAAAAGAATTTATCGAGCTTCGCAAAAAAGGGTTCCAACGGGTCAAGGTCGATGGTGAGATCTATGACATTGAAGATGTTCCGGAACTGGATAAGAAGCTCAAACACCATATTGATGTAGTCGTCGACCGTGTGGTCCTGAATGATGAAATTCAGACCCGCTTGGCAGACAGTGTCGAAACGGCGCTCGACTTGGCCGATGGTTTGTTTGTGGTTGAGGATGCGGACACTAAGGAGCGGAAGATATTCTCCGCTAAATTTGCGTGTCCAGTATCCGGCTTCACAATTGAGGAAATTGAGCCCCGAATCTTTTCCTTTAACAACCCTTACGGAGCGTGTCCGTCCTGCGGTGGTCTTGGAACGGAAATGTTCTTCGATCCAGTCCTGGTCGTTCCTGATGTGACCTTATCTTTGCGCAACGGTGCGATTGCCCCCTGGTCCCGCTCTTCCACCCCTGCACCCTACTACATGCAAACGCTGGAAGCGTTGGCACGGCATTATGGATTTGAAGTCACCACCCCCTGGGAAGACCTCTCGGAAGAACATCAGGATAAGGTTCTTTTCGGCACCGGCGATGAAAAAGTGCAGATCACCTTTGATGACGGGATGCGCACCTACAAAACCAACAAGCCGTTTGAAGGGGTTATCCCCAATATCCAACGCCGTTGGCGTGAAACCGAAAGCAGTTTCGTCCGTGAGGATCTTGAAAAATACCAGGACAAAACAGATTGTGGGACTTGTAGCGGTCACCGGCTGAAACAAGAAGCCCTGGCCATAAAAATCGATGGCTTAAACATTGGTGAGGTTTCCAAAAAATCCATTCTGGATGCTCAGAAATGGTTCACGGATCTAAACGACAAGCTCTCTGCAAAAGATAAATCTATTGCAGAACGCGTTCTGAAGGAAATCAATGAGCGGCTTGGCTTTCTGGTAGATGTTGGTCTTGAATACTTAACGCTTTCGCGTGGTTCCGGGACCCTCTCTGGTGGGGAAAGCCAACGGATCCGCCTTGCTTCCCAAATTGGATCTGGCCTGACAGGCGTTCTTTATGTCCTTGATGAGCCTTCCATTGGTTTGCATCAACGGGATAATTCCCGCCTCTTGAAAACACTGGTCAACCTTCGCGATCAGGGTAATTCGGTTCTTGTTGTTGAACATGATGAAGAAGCCATCTTGACCGCCGATCATGTGATTGACATGGGACCGCGTGCAGGCAGTCACGGAGGCAAGCTTATCGCCCAGGGGACCCCTGAGGACATCTGCAACGCTGAGGAAAGTATCACCGGTAAATACCTGTCCGGGAAAATGGAAGTTCCCCTGCCCAAAGCACGACGTAAGCCCGTGTCAGCTCGGCAGATCAAGATCGTTGGGGCTCGCCACAATAACCTGAAGCGAGTAGATGTTAGTATTCCGCTTGGCACATTCACATGCGTCACAGGTGTGTCTGGAGGCGGTAAATCATCGCTGATCATTGAAACGCTTTATAAGGCGATTGCCCGTAAACTGAACAATAACCGCAATCACCCTGGCCCCCATGATCGAATTGAAGGCATTGAGTGGCTGGACAAGATTGTTGATATTGATCAAAGCCCAATCGGGCGAACTCCTCGTTCTAACCCAGCGACTTATACTGGTGCGTTTACACCTATCCGGGAGTGGTTTGCAGGCCTTCCAGAAGCCAAGGCCCGCGGCTATAAATCCGGTCGCTTTTCCTTCAATGTCAAAGGTGGCCGCTGTGAAGCCTGTAAGGGCGACGGCGTCATCAAGATTGAAATGCACTTCCTGCCCGATGTTTATGTTGAATGCGAGGTTTGTAAGGGAAAACGCTACAACCGGGAAACGTTGGAGATTACGTTCAAGGATAAAAGCATTTCCGACGTCCTCGATATGACTGTCGATGAAGCCGTTGTTTTCTTCAAGGCCGTTCCTTCCATCCGGGAAAAATTTGAAACTCTACAGCAGGTTGGCCTCGGCTATATCCATGTGGGACAGCAGGCGACGACACTTTCAGGAGGTGAGGCTCAGCGGGTAAAGCTGGCCAAAGAGCTATCCCGTCGCGCAACCGGCCGAACCCTCTATATTCTGGATGAGCCGACGACAGGCCTGCACTTTGAGGATGTTCGCAAATTAATGGAAGTCCTGCAGGCCCTTGTGAATACGGGTAACAGTGTTCTAGTGATTGAGCATAACCTGGAAGTCATCAAAACCGCTGACTGGATTGTTGATATGGGTCCAGACGGAGGGGATGCAGGTGGTTATCTTGTCGCCGAAGGGACCCCAGAAGATGTGGCAAAAGTTGACGCCAGCTATACTGGACAATATTTGAAGGATATCTTGGCGAAATATCCTGAGGTGCCGGTTGCCGGTGAGAAAGCGGCAACTAAAAAGACCTCCACCAAGAAACCCAAAAAATCCAGTGCGGCGTGAGCTATAGCCCGAGGAAAGACGAATAGATGAGTAATGCAAAAACACCGGTTCATGTGATCGGCGGTGGTCTTGCCGGATCCGAAGCAACTTGGCAATTAGTCAACCAGGGTGTACCAGTAATCCTGCATGAAATGCGCCCAGATCGGGGAACGGATGCCCATATCACAGACAGTCTGGCTGAACTTGTCTGTTCAAACTCCTTCCGTTCAGATGACGCAGAGAATAACGCTGTTGGCCTTCTGCACAAGGAAATGCGGGAACTTGGCTCCCTGATCATGGAAAGCGCAGATATCAACAAGGTTCCTGCTGGTGGTGCATTGGCGGTCGATCGTCATGGGTTTTCTGGATATGTGCAGGAAAAACTTGAAGCTCACCCCCTCGTCACAGTCGAGCGGGGAGAGGTTACCGGTCTTCCCCCTGAAGATTGGGGAAAATGTATTATTGCTACTGGTCCACTAACGTCAGAGCAATTGGCTAATGAAATCCATGCTGCAACCGGCGCAGATGCTTTGTCTTTCTTTGATGCCATTGCACCGATCGTCTACAAGGATAGCATCAATTTCGACATAGCCTGGTTTCAGTCCCGATATGATAAAGGGACCGGTACTGATTACATCAACTGCCCCCTGACTGAGGAACAGTATCGGGAATTCATCCAGGACCTAAACGAAGGCGGTAAAACCGAATTCAAAGAATGGGAAAAAGATACGCCTTACTTTGATGGCTGCCTTCCCATTGAAGTCATGGCAGAACGCGGTCCTGAAACACTGCGTTTTGGTCCCATGAAGCCTGTTGGTCTGACCAATCCGAACAATCCAACCGTTAAACCCTACGGTATCGTTCAACTGCGTCAGGACAATAAGCTTGGAACCCTTTACAATATTGTCGGCTTCCAGACGAAACTGAAATACGCCGAGCAAACCCGTATTTTCAAAAAAATTCCTGGCCTGGAAAACGCTGAATTTGCGCGCCTCGGCGGTCTGCATAGAAATACCTTCATCAACAGTCCTATTGTACTGGATGAAGAACTCCGCTTAAAAGCCCGACCCAATCTGCGCTTCGCCGGGCAAATTACAGGCGTTGAAGGATATGTTGAAAGCACCGCAATTGGTATCTTGGCTGGCCGTTATCTCGCCAGTGAGATGACTGGAAACATATTTACGGCTCCACCTCTAACAACAGCGCTTGGTGCCTTAAAAAGCCACATTACGGGTGGTGCGGAAAGTGACACCTTCCAGCCTATGAACGTCAACTTTGGCCTTTTCCCTCCCCTTGAACAACGAGTTAAGAAAAAAGAACGGAAGCAAGCCTATACGAAAAGAGCGTTCCAGCACTTTGCAGAATGGCAAAAATCACTTAACCCTGAAGCGGCTTGAGAAATTCTGTTTCGGTAACCATTTGGTTACTATGTGTGGGCTAATCTAAGGTTAATTTCGGTAACCAGATTCAAGGGACAGTCTTGGGTACCCACTGGAGTTGAACAGCTTATTCCGTTGAGGCCAGATGGCAGAAGCAGAAAAAACAGACGTTATGGACAAAGATAAAGGTGCGGGGGAACTCAGCACGAGCACGCATTTTGCCTTCAAACACAAGATCTTCGAAGTCCCCGGCGCTCATTTCAAACTGACCAATGACAATCGGGAACCCTCTCTGTTTGTTCGCTTAGGTGATATGGTGGGGGCAGTTCCTGTCCGCTCCATCTGTCAGGAGTTTGGCATTGATAAAGACAGCTCAGATGGTGAGCTTCTTAAAATTGTCAGCAATTCTCTGAAATTCGTAAAAGAAATCCATCCAAACGACTCTATTCCCACAGAAATCCTGGATGGGACCGCGTCCTGGAGCATTGAAGAAAAACACCGGAATATTGCGCGTGGTCGTATTACCATGCAGCTTGTATCCTGGTTGTCTGGAAGCGAAGAAATTATTACCAACTCTGGTGAGTTGGAAGCCATCGCTGCCGACCCTGAAACCAAGCAAAAAGTTCAAGACGCCTTCAAGGAAATTGCCAATAAACTCGGCATTACCAAGGATGACGTTGTGGCCAAGGTTGATGATGTAATTCGGGAACTTTCCTATATTGAAGCTCTCCGGGACCATTATTCCCAAATCAAACGGATTGGCATCAATGTGGACAGGCTCCAAACTGTTTATCGGCGAGACAGAGGGATGATGGACGACCTCAGCCGTATCAATGCGCTGATTAAGCCTGTTATTGCTGATTTTGATCGCAAGTTCGATGAAATGGACGCCCAAACTTGTGAGGTTCTGACGGTTCTCAAAAACTTTGACCCAACGATCGAATATATCCGCAAGACACGTGATGATTTGCATCAGAAGTTCATGATCTGGGATGAAATGATTGACGGCTGGAGAGACCTTGAGCCTGAGGAAAATACGGGTGTCGAGAAACAACTCAAGCACACCTATCGCTTCCTTGCCCAGAACTTCATGCAAGGCCAAACCTGGCGCCTTGGTAATATGTAGCAGCTTCAGCCGCTCAGCCAAACTGCCGGTAAGAAAATAGCGCGATAATTTTCCGAAGACTACCAGGATTTAGCCCCGGATCCGCTGGCTCATAACCCGCTTTGACGAGCCGTTTCAGGTAAATGCTGGTAAGTGCATTACAATAAACCGCTGGTTTGATCTCTTTGGAAATGTCGAAACACAAATCTAGGGCTTCGTTATATTCCTTGGCGGCCAGATCGCAGACTTCCTCCACGATCTTTTTAAAGGACCAGACATGTTCCTTTTTAAACAGATTGACTGGATCCAAACTGTGCCGCTCAATCAAATTTGTCGGAAGCAGGATCAGATCGTTTTGGGCATGAAATGGGATCGCCCGCAATATTCCCGACAAAGCATAAGCCCGACCACTTCGGACCACAGCTTCAACCTCATTTGAACCCCCGCTGCCACCGAGCGCATTGTAAATGAGATGGTGAAGGTTTCCGCCTGTTGCGTCGGCATAGACTATCAACTCTCCTTCACTCGCAATAGGGGCCGGATCCAGATCTCGGCTCCGCATATCAATCATTTCCTGCATCAGGTGAAAATCAATAGGCGAAACCCTATTCAGTTCAGCCAAGGCCTGGACCACCGGATGCGCCCTCACCTGCCCTTTCTGAATTTCCTCAAGCGCTTCTCGCCACCATTGCAGGCGGATATCCCCGAGCATGGGCTCAGACACAGTCTCTCGAACTCTGGCAATCTCTGAATTAAAAGCCAGTAGGGTCATCACCTGATCCCGCTTGGAAGGATCTGTAAACAGACATCCCAACCAACGATCATAGTCATACTGTTTTACGTCGTTGGATATTTCCGGCAGTAGCCCTTCGGTTCCCAAACCTAGCTCCTTGAAACTTAAACTTACCGATCGCCTGGTCTTCTAGTGAAAAGCGACCTTAGAATAATTAAAAAATGTGATTAGATAGCCTGTTTTTTGTCATTCATCACTGGTATAAGCAACTGGATTACATATCTAATGTGATAACGATATAATCACAACAGCATAGAACTGTTACTAACTGGCAAGAGGATAATATGGCTTACGAACTACCAGAGCTACCATATGCAAAAACAGCATTGGCTCCGCACATCTCCGAGGAAACACTGAATTTCCATCATGGCAAACATCACAACACCTATGTTGTAAACCTCAACAACCTGCTTGATGGAGATAGCAGCAAGTCTCTGGAAGAGTTGATGAAAGAAACCGCTGGTGACGCATCCAAGGCTGGTATCTTCAACAACGCCGCCCAGGTTTGGAACCACACATTCTACTGGAATTCCATGTCACCAAATGGTGGCGGTGCTCCAACTGGTGCCATTGCCGACAAAATCAACGAAGATTTCGGATCTTACGAAAAATTTGCTGAAGAATTTAAAACTGCTGGCGCGACTCAGTTCGGTTCAGGCTGGGCTTGGCTGGTTCTCGATGGTGGCAAGCTGAAAGTCACAAAAACACCAAACGCAGAATGCCCACTGACAGATGGTGCAACACCACTGATCACAATGGACGTTTGGGAACACGCATATTACCTGGATTTCCAGAACCGCCGCCCTGACTACATGGGTGCTTTCCTGGAACACCTGATTAACTGGGATTTTGCAAACGAGAATTTGGCTAAAGCCTAATTCAAGTATTGCACCCACAAAGAAAGGCGCTTGAACAAAGCGCCTTTTTTATTGGCCAGCGACTAGATTAAGCTGCTATCAATGCCGCAGCAACGCGCCGTTTCTCTAAAAGAAGTACATTGTAAGTCCGTGCGGCAGCACCACTATCCATGCTATCCACAGTAATGCCACTTGCCCGTAATTTGGTGCGAACCGCTTCATCCACATAAGCCATGGAAGCGCCGCACCCAATCAATAAAATCTCAACAGATGGTTCAGCGTCCAGGATCGGTTGCAGGGCTTCTATCGTGAGATCTTCAAGGCTATTGAGATCCCATTCCATGGTTTCATCCGGCAATATCAAAACATTGCCTTCATACCGCACGCCGCTGACCCGAAAGCCACCATCACCATAAGAATTAATAAGTTGCTGTCCCTCATCCGGGAGGCCGGAAATATCCTGCATGTCTTGCTCCTTTGAGGATGAGGGTAGTTAATTACTGCTCGCTGTCAATCGCATCATCAGTAGAAGGTTTGAAACCATCTTCTTCTTCATTGTGGTGCGTCAAACCAATTTGCAAGAGGATTGGAGCTGCCACAAAAATGGAAGAATAGGTACCTACAATCACACCGAAAATCATCGCTGTCGCGAAGCCACGAATGACCTCTCCACCAAAAATGAAGAGCGCGACAAGGGCCAGTAAAGTGGTCAACGAGGTAATAACCGTACGGGATAGTGTTTCATTGATGGAAAGATCCAGCAAATCCTTCACTTCCATCTTCTTATAACGGCGGAAGTTTTCCCGAATGCGATCATATACCACAACAGTATCATTGATGGAGTAACCGACAATCGTTAGAATAGCCGCAACAGATGCCAGATTAAATTCAATCCCGGTGATAGTGAACATACCGATCGTCAGAATGACGTCATGGACTAGGGCCGCAATCGCGCCAACCGAATAATGCCACTCAAAGCGTAACCAGATATAAATCAGGATCGCAATCACGGCGACCAGGACCGCCTCAATCGCAGTCTGAACCAATTCCGCAGAGACAGTTGGCCCCACAAACTCAATCCGGCGATAAGAGATATCATCACCATAATCAGCAGCCAATTGAGCCTTTACTGCATCCACAGCTATTTTCTGGGCTTCATTGCCCCCTTCCTGTCGCTGTACCCGGATCAGAATATCATCAGAGGCACCGAAGGTTTGCAAGGAAACTTGACCGAGGCCTAAGCTGCCTAGCGAGCTTCTCATATCTGAGAGCACTGGAGGTTCATCCAGTTTAATCTCAATCATAATGCCGCCTTCAAAATCAATGCCCTTATTCAGTCCTGGACCAAAGAACATGACAGCCGACAACAGGATCAGCAGCCCAGAAGCAATAAAGCTAATGAACCGAAACTTCAAAAATGGAAGGTGAAGACTATCAGGAATAAGTTTTAACTGCATGGGTTCCTCTCCTTAAGCCTTCAGTGTTTGTGGCCGCGTTTTTAGCGCCCAGAATGTGATAATCATGCGCGACAGCAGGATCGCTGTGAACATGGAGCAGATAATGCCAATTCCCAATGTAACAGCGAACCCCTTAACCGGGCCGGAGCCCATGACGAAGAGGATCGTGGCTGCAATACCAGTTGTCACGTTGGCGTCCACAATTGTTGTAAAGGCGCGCTTATACCCACTTTCAATCGCGTTCGACGGGGTTTTCCCGTTTCGGCTTTCTTCCCTGATCCGTTCAAAGATCAGCACGTTAGCATCCACGGCCATACCAATAGTCAAAATGATACCGGCGATCCCTGGCAAGGTGAGGGTTGCACCCAATACCGACAAAAGAGCCATGATCAGGAATATATTTGCAGCCAGCGCAATATTGGCGACCAGTCCGAACAAGCCGTAGGTCACAATCATGAAGACGGCAACAGCTATAAGCCCTATGATACCGGCAATTTCACCAGCAGCGATCGAGTCAGCTCCCAGATCAGGTCCGACAGAGCGTTGTTCCAGGATTTTCAAAGGAGCTGGGAGTGCACCTGCACGGAGCAACAAAGCAAGATCTTGCGCGCCCTGCACATTGAAGCCACCCGTGATAATCGCCTGCCCACCCAGGATCGGCTCATTAATCCGCGGGGCACTAATCACCTTGCCATCCAGAACAATAGCAAAAGGCTTTCCAACATTATCAGTTGTCACACGGGCAAACTGTTTGCCACCCAGTCCATCAAAACGAATGCTGACAACCGGTTGTCCCTGACTAAAGGTCGCTTGTGCATCCTCCAGATTTTCACCAGAGACCATGACGCGATTTTTTATGACATAATGTCTTCCCTCCTCATTGAGAGAAGGTAGCTTCTTAGAGCCTGGAGGTGCATTGCCGTCAGCCGATGTCAGATCCACAAGATGGAACGTCATCTGCGCTGTTTGACCGATCAGATCAATAATACGCTGAGGATTACCGACACCAGGAAGCTGAACAAGGATCCGGTCTGCACCCTGGCGCTGAATGGTTGGTTCGTTAATCCCGGTCTCATTAACCCTGCGGCCAATAATTTCAATCGACTGCTCGACAACCGCACTGATGCGATCGGTGTAAGCCTGCTCACTTGGTTGGATGGAGCCAACAGAGCCATCATCATTCAGTTCAATCAGATGGCTTTGCTGGCCATTCGACAGTATAGAAGAAATAGACCGAAGGGCCTCATAAGCCGCATCTCTCTCTTCTGGCTTACGAAGAGAAAAAGTGACTTTATCGCCGGTGACCTTCAGATTGCGGTAGCCTATCCGGACACCATCGTTTCGGAAATTGTTCCGAACCTGATCCAAAAGGCTGTCCAAAACTTTAGCTCTTACATCATCTGTATCCACCTGCATCAGCAGATGTGAGCCTCCCTGTAGGTCCAACCCCAAAGTAATTTGCTTACTGGGTGCCCATTCCGGCAGCCCTTCCAAAGCGGATTTGGGAACAAAATTCGGGATTGTATAGGCAATGCCCAATAGGCAGACAATAACTACCAGGGCTGCCTTCCATTTAGGGAAGCTGAGCATGAACTAACCGTTATTTCTTTTTGAACAAACCTGACAAACCGCCTGATGATTTTTCACCATCAGCTTTGGGAGCAGATGTCGTATCAGCGGGTTCAGTTTTTCCGCGAACTTCAGAGATGGTGGATTTCACAACATCGATCCGAACCTCTGGGGCAATTTCAACCTGAACAATGTTGTCTTCCCGTACTTTAATCACCTTACCGAGAATACCACCAGAGGTCACAATGTTGTCTCCGCGACGCACGGCTTCAATCATGGCACGATGCTCTTTAACTTTTTTCTGTTGAGGACGGATCAACAGAAAATAGAACACAACACCGATCAGGATAAGTGGCATCAATTGCACGAGTTCCTGGCTCATTCCATAATTCCTTAACTTACGCTTTTCTTTAAGCTCGTTTCTATTCAGATCAGCTCCTGGACAGCTGGTCCAAAACACTGAAAAACTCGAAGGACTGTTATAGTAGACCTATGCTTCAATGCAAGCAGCAATCTGTTATTGACCAGCCCCAAAACCCTGCAATCACATAAAATCCGGTAGGCTTGTTCTTTTCACTGGGATTTTGTGATCAAGTCTTTAGATTGGGGTGCATCTTTAAACTTTCAATCTAATCTCATGAGCAAAAAAGAAATTCTCAAACAGCTGACGCGAATTGCAGACAGTCTGGAGCGGATTGCACCAACAGAAAGAGACGCACCGGATCTTTCGAAAGGTAACGCTTTTATCTGGGATGCAGAGAAAAACTCTCTTCGTCCCATTGCCGCAGTCAACCATGTCGACATGGGTATGCTAAAAGGTATTGACCAGGTCCGTGATATTCTAATCGACAATACAACCCGTTTTGCTAAAGGGTATCCGGCCAACAACGCCTTGCTATGGGGCGCCCGCGGAATGGGCAAAAGCTCTCTCGTCAAAGCTGCCCATGCCCTTGTCAATGCCGAGGAAAAGAACTCATTGGTACTGGTTGAAATCCATCGCGAGGATATTCCCTCATTACCCGAGCTCTTACTGACCCTTCAAAAATCAGACCGGAATATCATCCTCTTTTGTGATGATCTGTCTTTTGATGGTGATGATGATACCTATAAGTCTCTGAAGACAGTTCTGGACGGTGGACTGGAAGGACGGCCCAAAAACGTTATTTTCTACGCCACGTCCAACAGACGGCATCTTATGCGTCGGGATATGATTGAAAATGAACGATCAACAGCTGTTATGCCTTCCGAAGCGATTGAGGAAAAAGTCTCCCTCTCTGACCGTTTTGGCCTCTGGCTGGGTTTCCACAGCTGTTCTCAGGATGAATATCTGGAAATGATTCGGGGATATATTGCCCACTACAATATCCCTATTGACGACGATCAGATGGTCAAGGAAGCCATTGAGTGGATGCGCACGCGCGGATCCCGTTCCGGTCGCGTTGCCTGGCAATATATTCAGGATTTAGCTGGTCGAACAGAAACCCGTCTGGATTAAGATCAGACATCAACCAGTTTCAGACAATTAAGAGTATTAGCGGGACGCCAGAAGTGTTTTAGGGTTTTTGGCGGCCCCATTTTTACGGATTTCGAAATGTAGTTGCGGGATCTGGACATCGCCTGTGGCGCCTGCCGTTCCAATGACTTCACCCTTTTGGATCCGCTGCCCCTTGTAGACAGACATGGTTGCCAAATGGCCATAGGTGGTCACATACCCATCGGCATGGGAAATCAGGACCAGATTTCCAAAGGAGCGCATCTCATTTCCAACATAGGATACCACTCCATTTTCAGCCGCACGAATTTCTGTACCTGGCTGCAGACGGATATTAATCCCGTCATTATGAAATCCACTTGCTTTGCGGCCATAACCTGAAATCACATCGCCTTTCGCTGGCCAGCTGAACCGTCCTCCCTCACGGGATGGAGGGCTTTTAATAGTATATCTTGCCTTCGGCACTGGAGGCATCTCAGCCGCAGGAATTTCTGTTCCGATAACCGGTTTTGAAACAGGCGTATCTGTCACAACTTCAGGCGCAATGGACGCCACCTGAACTGGTTTATCTTGCGCATCAAGTTTCTGTACCTGACTAACAGTCTTAGGAGCTGCAATACCCTGTGATGCAACCGGTTTTGTGCCGGTAACAGGTGAGGTTTTTATCGGGCCTGGCGCTGACATACTCTTGACTGCTACTGATTTTCGAGGGACTGGAAGCGATTTGCTCGCCACATCTCCTACCTCATTTACTGGACGCGATGAGGTCGGCGTCGAAGATACAGCCCACGCAGCCTTACCGACCGCAGCAACACGCGTTTGCTGATCAACATTCTGAGGAATGCTCAACGATGTTCCCGGTGTTAAGGCATAAGGCGCCTGAAGGAAGTTGAAATGTGCAAGTTCACTCATTTCAACATTATACACTCTCGAAATGGCATAGAGTGTTTCCCCAGATTTGACCCGATGTAACCGAAAATCTGGAACTTTGATCAATTGACCAGGATGAATGAGATAAGGTGGCTCACTCCCATTCAGCGCAACAACAGCTGAAAATGGAACGCGATGGCGTTTTGCAATTAGTGTCAAACTGTCGCCAGACTGAACTGTGACATGCCGATACGCAATATTATCGTAATAACTGGGAGCGCGTGCATTTACCAAAGTGGAAGGAGAGCTTGCAACACGCGTCTGCACGGATTGCGGCTGACTCAAGTTACGACTATCCGCCTTCTGCAAATACCGGTCATAAACACAACCGGAGAGGTTTGCAGCTACGAGGGTCAGCAGCCCAAGCTTGGTCAGCTTATTAAGATTCCTTGCCATCATAGGTTTTAATTTAATCACAAAATCCAGCGAATCGCAAGGAAATTAACCATTTCGCAGATATAGTAGTATCTTAAGTTTCGACCGCAAGCCCTTGAACTAAAGGCACGAATCTGACCGGGATTAACTCTTCTTCAGCGATCATCCCATGGTGGTCTTTGGTGATCCGCAAAATCGTTTGATCCCCCTGATCCGGTCCAACCGGAATGATCATTGTGCCATTGTCACCCAGCTGATCAACGAGCGGTGCGGGAACATCTTCAGCCGCTGCGGTAACAATAATATGGCTGAACGGAGCTTGCTCCACCCACCCTTTATAACCATCGCCCAGTTTACTGGTGATATTGGAGATTTTTAGTTTCTCAAAAATCTCCAACGCCTTTAAATGAAGGCTGCGATATCGCTCTATGGAATAAACGCGGCGAAAAAGCTTGGAAAGAATAGCCGCCTGGTAGCCGGATCCCGTTCCGATTTCCAGCACTTTCGCTCTGGGATCTGGATGCAGCATCTGCGTCATATAGGCCACAATGTAAGGCTGACTGATTGTCTGACCACTGCTGATAGGAAGAGCAATATTCTCATACGCCCGATCACGAAACGTTGGCGGCACAAATGCTTCCCTTGGAACCCTCTCAATGGCCGAGAGGACAGCCGTATCGGTGATCCCCATCCGCCGGAGCTCCATCAAAAGACGGATCTTTTGTGCCGCATTTTCGTTCACATCTACTCTCTAACCCGGCCCTACCCTCAGGCCAGCGTCTGCTTTAATTTGTCCAGCAAAGGATCTGCTGTCAGATTAAGGTTCAAAGGGGTCACAGAAACCTCTCCGCGAGCGACCGCGTGCAGGTCATCCCCCTCACCTGGAGTCCCAACGGAAGGCCGATATCCCAACCAGAAATATTCACGCCCTCGGGCATCAACCCTTGCATCAATCAAAAGATTGGACAGGTCCCGTTTTCCCTGCCGTGTAACTGCTACACCAGTTACCTGATCAGCGGGAACTGGCGGGAAGTTGATATTCATGAGGGTTCCATCCCCCCACTCAAAGCCAAGCAACTTATTGATAATTTCAACTGCTTTTGTCTCTGCCGTTTCCCAGTAAATCTCATCCGCATCCATAATACACTGGCTAAGCGCAATGGATCTGACACCCAGCAAAGTCCCTTCACTGGCGGCAGCAACTGTGCCCGAATAAAGAACGTCTTCACCCAGGTTTCCGCCGCGGTTTACCCCCGAAAGGATCAGGTCAGGCGGATTGTCTTTGAATATATGATTGAGCGCCATCATCACGCAATCAGTCGGAGTACCTTCAACAGCATATTCCGTTTCAGAATGCTTGATAATGCGGATCGGATCATGCAGCGTCAGCGAGCGCGAAGCACCGCTTTGCTCTTTAGCCGGGGCAACGATAATCACATCGTCTGAAAGCGCGTTTGCTATGCGTTTCAGAACTTCCATACCCGGTGCATCAAAACCGTCGTCATTACTCAATAATATTCTCAAAGTGACACCTAAACCTTTCTTGTTCTTAATTGGCTTCAATTTTTGTCAGACCACCCATGTAGGGCTGCAAAGCTTCCGGGATCAGAATAGATCCGTCTTCCTGCTGATAATTTTCCATAATCGCAATCAAAGTCCGCCCGACAGCGAGACCAGATCCGTTCAGGGTATGAACGAACCGAGTTCCCTTGCCTTCTTCAGGACGGAAACGCGCTTTCATGCGGCGGGCTTGGAAATCACCGCAGACAGAACAGCTTGAAATTTCACGATAGGTGTTCTGACCAGGCAGCCACACCTCAATGTCGTAGGTTTTACGGGCACCAAAACCGGTATCCCCACTACACAGAACTACAACCCTATATGCCAATCCCAATCGCTTCAGAATACCCTCTGCGCAGGCTGTCATCCGCTCATGCTCTTCCGCAGATTGTTCAGGCGTTGTGATCGAGACCATTTCCACTTTAGCAAACTGGTGTTGGCGCAGCATACCCGCTGTATCTTTACCCGCAGATCCTGCCTCTGATCGGAAACAAAGGGTATGAGCCGTAAAGCGCATAGGCAATTCCGCTTCCCCAACAATGCTGTCACTGACTAGATTTGTCAGCGGCACCTCAGCCGTTGGGATCAGATAGCTTCCTGTATCCAGTTTATAGAGATCTTCCTCAAATTTCGGCAGTTGGCTTGTTCCGTAAAGAGCCTGGTTGCGGACAATCACAGGCGGGGATACTTCCAAATATCCATTTTCCTGCGTGTGCACATCAATCATAAAGGCAGCCAAGGCACGCTCCAACCGAGCGAGCGGCCCTTTATTCACAACAAAACGACTGCCAGAGAGTTTGGCAGCTGTTTCAAAATCCATAAAGCCAAGATCTGCTCCAAGTTCATAATGCTCTTTGGGTGTGAAGGAAAAACTTGGGATCTCACCAACTTTGCGGAGCTCTACATTCTGGTCTTCGTCGTCCCCTTCTGGAACGTCATCCTTAAGGATATTCGGAATGCCGGAGAGAAGTGCATCCATCTCCTCCCCCATCTCGCGATCCTTCGCTTCCATTTCCTGGACAGCAGATTTCAGGCTGGCGACCTCTTTAATGAGTGCATCCGCATCTTCGCCTGCGGATTTAGCCTTGCCAATGGCTTTGGCAGCTTCATTCCGCCGCGCCTGGTTCGTCTGCAAATCAGTTTTGAGCTGCCGATGGCTCTCATCCATCTCCAGAACTTTGGATGATAGTGGCTCCAGCCCACGTCGGGCCAGTGCAGCATCAAACGCCTCGGGGTTTTCGCGAATCCATCGTAAATCTAGCATGTGTCAGCCGGTCTTCAATTTGAAATCAGGTTGGAATGTTTTGTATAAGCGTCTGGCTTTCCTTCGTCCAGTCGCAACTTGGACAGACCAAAGGGAATTCCTGCAGAAACTCAAGACTGTTGCAGAAATTCCATGACCTATTCGTCAGGTCAGTCCTCTTCCAGTTCAGCTTCCCGTTGAGCCCGTTTTTTCTCAACCATTTTCACACTTACGATCGAAATCGCATAGAGAATGATGATCGGAACCGCGAGCGTAATCTGTGAAAGCGGATCAGGAGGTGTCAAAATAGCCGCCGCTATGAAGGCGAAAACAACAGCATATTTAAACTTCTTTTTCAGGCCTTCCGACGAAACAATTCCAACTCGACCTAACAGGGTCAAAAGAACTGGCAACTGAAAGCAGAGACCAAAGGCAAAAATGAGCTTCATGGAAAGGCTCAGATATTCACTTACCCTAGTTTCCGCCTGAATAGGAAGTGACATGGGTGCCGAAGGTGTTGGCAAATACGCCATAACTGCCGGATAAGCCTCAGTGATGGCAGCGTAAGCCTTTGCATACATAGAGCTGTCACCAGAACTCTCAAAGCCAAGCAAGAAATTCCAGGCAAGTGGCATTACAAATTCATAAGCCAGTGCACCGCCCATAAAAAACAGGACAGGCGTCACTACCAAAAATGGCAGAAACGCTTTCTTTTCATGCTTATAAAGACCCGGTGCCACAAAGGCCCAAATCTGTGTCGCGATGATAGGAAAAGAGACAAACAGCGCCACAAAAAAGGCGATCTTGATATAGGTGAAGAAGGCCTCATGCAGTCCCGTATAAATCATACGGCGTCCTGCCACATCATCCCCAAGGGCATCTACAAGTGGGCGGACAAGGAACCTAAAGAGCTCCTCACTGACCAAATAACAAAAAATGAATGTGATGAGCAACGTGATAACCGAATAAACAAGCCGGTTACGAAACTCAACAATATGCTCCATTAACGGCGCTTTACTGTCATCTAGCTCGTTATCTGCAGTCATTCTCAGGAAACTTTACTGTCTGAAGGGGCAGATACTTTTTCGGCATCCGTCTCTTTATCGTAATTGATTTCAGAAACTGGGGTGATCCCAATTTTTGGTTGAGGCTTTTCAACATCTTCTGAGGAAGTTGAAGATGATGCTGCACCAGATGTTTCGTTAGACGGTGTGTCTTCACGGATATCAGGTTTTACATCCTCAAAAGCTTTTGAGAAATCGCCGGTCGGATCAACCGCATCCTCAACCTGTTTCTTGATGTTAAACTGATCTCCGCTCACGGTCTTTTTCAGATCATCAAGCTCCGCTTCGCGAGCGAGATCATCAATACCAGATTGAAACTCCCGGGCGAAACCCTTGATTTTCCGCACGTATTTGCCCACTGCGGCTATCGCACCCGGTAAATCCTTTGGGCCGATAACCAGCACAGCAATAATGGCGACGAACACCATTTCCGACCAGCCAATATCAAACATGGCTCACCCTTCAATCCTCACTCGAAGAAAATTAACTGCCGCTAGGGCTTACCCTTGAGCAGCCTTGTCTTTTTCATCGGCAGATTGGTTTGCAGAAGCGGCGTCCTTAATTTCTTTAGGCTCAGAAGACGCATTATCCTCGTCGTTCATTCCCTTCTTGAAATTCTTAATACCTTTTGCCAAATCTCCAGCAACGCGAGGCAGTTTACCGGCTCCGAAGATGATGAGCACAATGACGAGGATCAAAATAATCTGCCAAGGACCAATACTCATAATTAAAACTCCTTGCTTCCTTCCCATGAAGCAATTTGAAAATAAATCTACGCCAGGACGTCCAGCCCGATACTTCTAAAAGCTCAAGCGACCTGACAGTCTCCCATACCCCTATATAACCATGAAACGCCAAAGATACGACAGTTATTTTATCTGATTTTTTGGAAAGAACGGGTTTTTGCCGACCGATCAGTTCTCAAAAAGAAAAACTTGCCGCCGATCAAGCGTAATCGACAGGGTTTCACCGACCTCCGGCTGAAGTACACTGGCAGCTCGTGCTGTCACAAGACGCCCAGAAGGCAATTCCAAATCGATCAGACAATAAGGCCCTAGATTTCGCACAAATATAGCCTTACCAGGAACTTCGCCCTCATCTCTCAAAGGTTGCAAACGGATAGCTTCCGGCCTGACAAGCACTTCACACTCACCGATAGCTAGACTTGCCTGAGGATGGGCAACCTGCCCGAGTTCCGTTTCCAAAATTCCGTCAACGGCACGGGCCGGAACTTTATTGACCCTTCCCAGAAATGACGCAACAAATTCATTAACCGGTGAACTGTATAGTTCCGCAGGGGTACCTTGCTGGATAATCTGCCCATCTTTCATCAGAACGATCTTATCGGCCATCCGCATGGCTTCTTCGGGATCATGGGTAACCATCAAAACGGTCGTACCTGTTTCTTTCAATAGCCGGAATGTATTTTCCCTCACCTGATCTTTCAGAACAGTATCAAGCCCTGAAAAGGGCTCATCCATCAAAACAAGATGAGGATTGGGTGCCAAAGCGCGGGCCAGCGCCACCCGCTGCTGTTCCCCACCCGATAGCATATGCGGGTATTTATCTGCATAATTCGCAAGGCCAACCTGCTCTAAAGCGGCGAGCGAAACCCTCTTGCGTGATGATTTCCCCAGATCATCAAGTCCAAATGCCACATTATCAGCAACAGTCAAATGCGGAAACAAAGCATAGTCCTGGAAAACCAGACCAACGCGCCGATCTTCCGGTTCCACAAAGCGCCCCTCACCCGCAACCAGGTGCCCGCGGATCAGGATATTACCCTTCACCGGGCTCTCAAGACCGGCGACCATTCGTAGTGTCGTCGATTTCCCACAACCGGATGGCCCTAAAAGACACAGGATTTCTCCATCCTTCATTTCCAGTCGCTCAATTTGCAGAGAGAAGCTCTCACTGAGCCGGTGATGTATGTTGGATAACAAAAGATGCGTCATAAACTACTCACCGATTACGTCTTTCTGTCCTGGGCGCGCTTTTCCAATTGCCCGGCTGAGAATAATGACAGGAACAATACCGGCCAAGACAATTGCAATGGAAGGCCCTGCTGCTTCCGCAAGGCGCTCATCTGCTGCAAGTTCATATGCCCTTACAGCCAGCGTTTCAAACCCAAAGGGTCGCATGATTAAGGTTGCTGGCAATTCCTTTAATACATCCACAAACACCATTAAAAGCGCCGTCAACAAACTTCCGGAAATGATAGGTATATGAACCCGCCAGAGCTGCGAGAGCCCGGTTACGCCCATAACGGTTGCCGCCTGTTCCATACTGGGGGTGATTTTCTCGACGCTGGCTTCCACGGTTCCCAAGGACACTGCAAGAAACCGGACCAAATAGGCAAACATCAAGGCAAACAAGGTTCCGCTTAACAGAAGACCCGTTGATATTCCAAACAACTGCCGCGCCCATTGATCAATACTGTTATCCAGAAATCCAAATGGAATCATAATCCCAACTGCTAGAACTGGGCCCGGGATCGCATAACCCATTGCGGCCACTCTTAAACTTAGGGATCTTAGACCCGACCCGTGTCGCTTTTGACCACTGCGTTTGGCATAAACAAGGAAAAGCGCCACCAACAAAGCCACAAAACTTGCTCCCGCTGCGACACCGATGCTACTGGTCAGCAAATCCGGAAATTCGTCATTCAAAACTGTTTCGGGGTAAAGAAAGCTTTTATTGAGAAGCCACCCTACTGGAAGCAAAAATCCAAGAAAAATGGGCAGGAAACAGGCCAAAAATGCCCAAATAGCCTTTGAACCTTTCAGCGGAACCCGTCGGATTGTTTGATATTTACTACCGGTATGATGATATTTGCGACGCCCCCGGTTGTAGCGCTCCAGAATAACCAGCGTAAAAACAAACACCATCAGCAGCGCTGCCAGCTGCGCAGCAGCAGCTGGCTCACCTAAGCCTAGCCAGGTTCGGTAAATTCCGGTCGTAAAAGTATCTACTGCAAAATACTGAACCGTTCCAAAGTCACTCAAGGTCTCCATCAAGGCAAGTGCTAGGCCCGCCACAATCGCAGGTCTGGCCAACGGCAAAGCAATTTCGAAAAAGACCCGAAATGGCTTACGCCCAAGTGTGCGGCCCACTTCAAGGGCTGCAATTGATTGTTCAAGAAAGGCTGCCCTGCTCACCAAAAATACGTAAGGATAAAGCACAAGCCCCAACATCAAGGCCGCACCGCCTACAGATCTAATATGAGGAAACCAGTAATCGTTTCGGGACCAACCAAATAATTCCCTTAAAAAGGTTTGAACTGGCCCGGCAAAGTCGAACATGCCTGTGTAGGTATAGGCGATAATGTAGGCTGGCATTGCGAGGGGCAGAAAGAGAGCCCATGAAAAAATGCGACTTCCTGGAAACTGATACATGGTGACCAGCCATGCCGTTGGAACCCCAATAGACAGAACCAAAACTGTCACACAAACCAGTAGAATGAGTGTATTCAGCAGATAAGTGGCCAGGACTGTATTGACGAGATGGGCCCACACGTCCCACGCAGGAACGAACATGAAACCCGCGACAACGAGCACAGGCGTCGCAACAATGGCAGCGACCAACAGGGACAACAAAGACAACGTCCCACCCAAGTACTTCTTTCGGTTTCTTGAAACCGGTGGGCTATTTTCTATGGACGCGGCAGTTGTCAAATTGGCGGACCTCTCCCTGAAACTTGAAGCCATTGAATAATCGCAGCAACGTTTGAAGTAAATGATAATTATTTGCAGTCAAGCAATCACGTCTAAAATTTCCCGCTTGACTATTCTCATATTTGGAATAATTTCCCAAATTAGAAACAAGTCAAAACCTCTAGGGCAGACACAATCATGCAGGAAGATTTAGGCTCGAGACTGGCAAAACGGCTAAAAAGCTTACGCGCAGAGAAAAGCTGGTCGCTGGAACAGTTAGCCCAGGAAACAGGCATCAGCCGGGCAACCCTCTCGCGTATGGAAAATAGTGAGGTTAGCCCCACAACTGATATCCTCAGTAAACTCTGTGCGGCTTATGGTCTCACCCTCTCAAGACTGCTCTCCATGGTCGAAGACAGCTTTACCGCCAAAGTTTCAGCCTCAGATCAACCTGAATGGCGAGATAGGGAAAAGGGATTCTATCGTCTATCTGTATCGCCCCCTTCACAGTCGCTGAAAGCAGAGCTTCTAAAATGCCGAATTGAAGCGGGGCAAGTCATCGCATATGACAAACCAAGCCTGCCAGGCCTTGAACATCACCTCCATCTGCTGGACGGCTCCCTGTCCGTCACCGTAGACGAAATTTCCTACACCCTGAATGCTGGTGATAGCCTCAGATATCACAGTTTTGGCCCCACCCGCTTTGAAACCCCTGCTGGCTCCGCAGCCACATATATTCTTGCTCTTGTATAAAGGCTTCGATCCATGACGAATTTGGAAATTAAAGAATTAAACGCCGACAGCCTTCCCGATTTCGTGGCGGATCTATCTGGTTGCTTGAAAGCCTGTGTCGAAGCAGGCGCGAATGTAAATTTCATTTTGCCGTTCAGCCTGCAAGAGGCAGAAGCCTACTGGATAGAAAACGCCCTACCAGCTCTTCAAAGGAATGAAAGAGACTGTTGGATAGCCCTACAAGATGGCAAACTTGCCGGGACCGTTCAGTTAATCAAGAAACTCACCCCTAACCAAATCCATCGTGCAGAAGTGACCAAACTGCTGGTCCATCCAAACTACAGAAGGCTCGGTATCGCGGATAAGCTGATGCGGGTTCTGATTGAGCGAGCAAACTCGATGGGCAAAAACCTGGTTACACTGGATACTGTTACCGACAGTCCGGCACAGCGCCTCTACGAAGGACATGGGTTTCAGCTAGCAGGAATTATACCTGGGTTTGCCAAAGAGCCTGATACAGACAAACTGGTTCCCACCAGCTACATGTACCTTAACCTTTGATCAGTCCTCTTCTTCCTCAGGATCGAGCTCAGTAGCGGCTTCAACTCCAGGGATGTCATCAAACAGCCCACTCGGCTCCATATTCAACAGGCCGCTCGCCTTCATCTCGTCAAAACCGGGAAGATCACGGACATCATCAAGGCCAAAATGGATCAGGAATTCCTCCGTCGTGCCATAGGTCACAGGACGACCTGGCGTTCTTCTGCGTCCACGCGGACGGATCCAACCAGCATCAAACAGGATATCCATCACACCTCGACTAAGACCTACGCCGCGGATTTCTTCAATCTCCGCACGGGTGATCGGTTGGTGATAGGCGATAATAGAGAGGGTTTCCAGCGCTGCGCGGCTCAGTTTCCGCTCCGTTTCCTTTTCATCCTGTAACAGCCAGGCAAGATCTGGAGCGGTTAAAAAGGTCCATTTCCCGGCAAGTTGGATCAGGTTCACCCCTTTATGCTCATAGGCTTTCACCAGATACTTTAGGATTTCCGGCACTTCCGCATCATCGGGAAGGCGCGCTGCTAAAGAAACCTCATCAAGCGGCTCTTTTGCGGCAAATAACAACGCCTCTACCATCCGGACATGTTCGGGATTTACGCTCATTCCTCTTCCTTCCGGGTATGGGACCGTATCTGAATAGGACCAAAAGTTTCTGACTGACGCAACTCCAGCTCCCCTTCCTTAACCAACTGCAGACTAGCAAGAAGAGTTGAGGCTTCCGCAGAGCGTCTGGTAAAGGGATCTTTCAGGTTCTCTGGCAAATAGGACCATAGATCCATCCAGTCTGGCATTTTGCCCAGCATATTCTCCAGCCGCTCCAGCGCTGCTTCAACGGAGTAAACCGCTTCACGCATCAGCCGTAGTGGGTTGCGGATCCCTTTGCGCTCCTGATGCTGTGCATAAGCCTGCAGCAACTCGCGAAGGCTGCAATCATATTTGGAATGGCGGATAACCTTAACCCCTTCTGGCCGGCCGCGACGCAATCGATCACGCCCCGTCATCATGCCACCTGTGAGCTGTTCTGCTGCCTTTCTCATGGCTTCCAGCTTTTTCAATTGAAAGGCAAGTCGCTCCGCCATTTCCTGACCGGAAGGTCCTTCATCTGTTTCTTCAGGGGGCAGCAACAGTCGGGATTTCAAAAAAGCCAGCCAGGCTGCCATGACAAGGTAATCTGCTGCAATTTCAAGACGAAGTTTGCGGGCTTCCTCAATAAAAGCCAGATATTGCTCGGCCAGTTGCAAAATTGAGATCTTAAGCAGATCCACTTTTTGGTCACGGGCTAGTGCCAATAGGATATCGAGGGGACCTTCATACCCTTCCAGATCCACAACAAGGGCATAATCAACAGGAACTGGACGTTCATCCTGTTCAAACGTTTCCGATTTTTCAAAAAGGCCTTTGGACTTGTCCATCGGTCTTCTGCTCCCCTGTTTTCAATGAGGAAAGTCTAGTGAAGACCGACAGTCTTGGCAATCAGGGAGATTACAAAGCTGATGGGCCCATCATGCACCCAGCGAAGCAGGTTCAGCTCATATCCTAACGCCCGGCTAATCATGGGCAGAATGAAAATCACCCCGATCAGGAATAAAAATCCATACTTCTCCAACTTGAGAAGCTGAATAGCCAAAAAGTTTGGTAAAATCCCAACGGCAACCTTTCCACCATCAAGCGGCGGAATAGGTAGCAGATTAAACACGCCCAGAACCACATTCAGTAGAAGTCCATTGGCCAGATTTGCCAGCAACCAGTTACTGGCCAATTCTGGAAACAGAACCAGACCATGGATCCCTATAGCGCAGACATAAGCCAGTAGGAAATTCATACCTGGACCCGCTAGCGCGACCCAGATCATATCCCGTTTGGGATTATTTAAGCGTCCAAAATTCACCGGAACCGGTTTTGCATACCCAAACAAGAACGGTGCCTTCAACAGCAATAAGATAGCTGGAAGGATGATTGTTCCCATGGGGTCAATATGTTTAAGAGGATTGAGGGTTACCCGACCCTGATTTTTAGCCGTTGGATCCCCAAACTTCCAGGCAGCAAATGCGTGGCCCGCTTCATGTAGGGTAATTGCCAGCAAGGCAGGCAATATCCAAGTGGAGGCAACCCAGATGATATCGGACAAATTCTCCATCAAACCTCACCCTGCCCGAGCAGACCTTCCAACTCACGGCGCATCTGGACCAAATCCGCCGCAACAGAATCACCGTCTCTGTTCAACAGGCTGTTCTGCTCCCATCTTTCAATTCGACCTAAAGTCTCATGACCGAGGAATGGACATGCAGGGGCGACGGCTTCCATTTCGCCCAGCTTACCCGAACAATGTAAAACAATATCTACCCCTGCTGAGATAGACTTAGCGGCCCGCTCTTCAAGAGTTCCTTTCAACGCCTGCATATTTAGATCATCGGTGAGTAACAGCCCTTCAAACCCAATTTCCCCGCGGATAATCTCTTGAATGATTTTAGGTGACTGGGTCGCCGGGTTTTCTGGATCGAGAGCATCAAATACGATGTGAGCCGTCATTCCCCATGCACAGAAATTGAACTCCTTGAACGGCAGAAAATCCGAACCACTAAGGATCTCATGAGAAGCCGAAACGACAGGCAATTCAAGATGACTATCAACCGTCCCTCGTCCATGGCCAGGCATATGCTTAATAACGGGTTGGATACCGGCCTCCAGATAGCCATCGATAACTATCCGGCTAAGTTCAATGACCTCCTCAGGGACCTCACCGAAGGAGCGATCCCCAATCACAGAGGAAGTCTCAGGCCGTCTCAGGTCCAAACAAGGGCTGCAATTGACGGAAAAGCCAGTCGCCCTTAAATCGGCCGCAATAAGTTGAGTGGATAGCTCAGCCGCCCTCAGGCCAGCCCTTACATCTTTGGTGTAGAGTTCAGAGATTTTACCAAAGGATGGTGCGTTAAACCAATGCGGCTCCCGAAGCCGTTGGACACGCCCCCCTTCCTGATCCACCAAAATAGGGGCATCAGGTCGGCCCACAGATGCCCGTAACTCTGACGTCAGCTTCTGAAGTTGTGGCGGGCTCTCAACATTCCGAGCGAAAAGTATGAAACCAAAAGGTTTTTCCGTTTCAAAAAATCTTCGCTCTTGGTCAGTTATCTCTGTCCCCTCAATCGAGAAGATGACAGATCGCACGCCATCATAATCAGTTTTTGGCAATGAGGCAGTCCTGCTTTCGAGCCTTGAGTTGATCACAGAGTTCTGCAGCCTTCGATCGGTCTTCAAAAGCTCCAGCCTGTAACCGATAGAACAGCCCCTTCCCGGTGACCTCTGCAGTCTGAATTTTATAGACCTCGCCTGCCAGCAACCCTTCGTGCTTCTTCTGTAAGTCTCGCCATGCTTTCTTGGCCGCATCCTCAGACCGGAAGGCACCTAACTGAACCCGAAACGCAACGCCAGCTGGCGCTTCCTTGGCCTCTGTTGGTTGAGTTTTTGGAGCCGCTTCTGCTACCGGTTTGGGTGCAGCTTCTGTTTTTTGTGCCGTTTCCTCAGCTTTCTTTTCTACCGTTTCGACTGCCTTTTCTTCGGTTTTCTCGACCATTTCAGCAGCTTTTTCAATATTATCGGCTGGCTTTTCCGCCATAACGGTTTCTGATTTTTCTTCAACTGCCGACGTCACTTCAGTGGTAGCGGCTTCCTCTGTCTTGGTCATCGCCTCAGTTGGCTCTTCCTTTGCCATCAGAGTTTCTTTCTCCAGAGGCTTTTTGACAGCAGGATCTTCCTTGATATCAACCGGAGCAGCTTCTTCCACTACCTGCTCAGGCGGCTCCATCAGTTTTTCAACTTTTTCTTCCGTATTTTCCTCTCCGTTCAGGACATTGAAAACTTTCTTGTCCTGATGGGGAATATCCATCCCCCCCGGATCTTCGGGCTGTTCTTTGACCGGGGAGTCATCGGCTTTGATAATGGGCGGCGCCAACTGCACGCCCTTTTTTACGCCCTGATCGTAGGCGTACCAAATGCCAATCCCAAACCCTGTGATAATCACCAGCGCCAACGCTGCGCCCAGCAGTTTCCAACGATTCATCGTCGGCACATACTCGTCATCGAAAAAATCGTCGTCGTCATCAAAACTGTGATTATCACTCACTAAATAAACTCCTCTGGCCTCTCAACATCCATCAGATCCAGTCCAGCTGTTAGAAGGGTTCTGACGGCTCCAAGCAACTGTAATCGCAAAATTCCAGAATCAGAATCTTGAAAATATTCAGATGATTGAAGTTTTTCCTCATCATTTAATCGGAAAAATAGCAGGCTTAACCGCTGGAGGAAAGAGACGAAATTAACCATGTCTTGGTCTCTTAGCGTTAGTCGGATTACTTGCGGCCATTCGGTTACCAAAACAAGCAATTCCCGCTCTATTGCCAACGGTAAAGTTGATCCCTCCTTCTGAGCATCCAGAGGAACTCCATTTCTTAAATATCTCTTCAGTCGCGCTTCAGCATAAAGAAGTGCAAAAACGGGGTTCGAATAGGTTCGATCCACGGCGAGTACTGGGCTGAAGTGTGTTGCAAAATCCTTGTCGTTTGCGAAAAGGGCAAGTCGCAACCGACTTTCACCACATTTTGCCAAGGCAGCCTCAGCAGGGTATCCCTGCAACTCGCCGGGGGTCCAGGCACTTTCTGTCGCTTCTAACCCAATCAGATCCGCAAACTTTTTCAGATAGTTGGCCGTCCAAAGCTGCCGCAAGGCTAAAAGATCATGGGTTTCGTCCGGAACCTCAACAATCAATGGAGTGCAATGGGGTTTTAAGGATGACAAGCCGTACCGAACGCCAGAAGAAATGACCTTTGGTAACTCCTGAACCATCTTTTCCTGTTTTAAGGTTATGTTGATATCCCCACTTTCTGCCAGATCCACGGACTTGACAGCCTCGTGCTTTCTTATCTTTTCGAGGATCAAATCCGTTGCCAATAAACAAGTTTCAGAAGATACGCTCTGACACAACTGAGCCGCATTCGTGCAAAGATCACCCCAATGACTGTTTTTTGGGGGTCTCAAGGTCAGTCGGCTTATAATCCCTTCCACCGTCTGCTCATCGCCGGTGAGTTGAGATTTGAGGGCCTCAATCAAACAACTTCTGAGCTCTGTCCAGTAATATTCGGACATTCGTGCGACATCTCCTTGACGGTTGAAGAATTGACAAAAGGGCTTTGGATAAATACATCATAGTGACTTAAGATCCGAAGTGAACTTAAATTCCGTCCCGTGGGACGCAATTCAATATGGCTCAGGAAATCATGGAACCACCTGTCAAACTTACAGATTCTGCCGCTGATCGCATTAATGCCATTGTTCAGGAAATGAACGCTGACAAGAAGATGCTGCGCGTGGCCGTAAATGGTGGCGGCTGCTCCGGTTTTCAGTATAGCTTCGATTTGGACGATACCCAGAATCCAGATGATACGGTTGTGGAAAATAAAGGCGCAACTTTATTGGTTGATAGCGTATCGCTCCTCTATCTTGCTGGCTCAGAAGTTGACTATGTGAACGATCTGATTGGTGCAGCCTTTCAAATCCGCAATCCTAACGCAACAGCTTCTTGCTCCTGCGGGTCTTCCTTCTCCGTCTAAACTCAATAAACATCCTTGAAATAAAAGCCTAAATTGGTCATCAATGGGATGTTTCTATCAATCTCGCCTGTAGGGAAGACGTCATGAAAATCGCCAGTTGGAACGTGAATTCCGTGAAAGCACGCTTGCCACGTTTAACGGACTATCTCGAGAAAAGTCAGATCGACGTCCTGTGCCTTCAGGAATTGAAATGCATAGATGAAAATTTCCCCCGCGAGGAGGTTGAGGCACTAGGCTACAATGTCGAAACCTTCGGGCAAAAAACCTACAATGGTGTCGCCATCCTTTCCAAACACCCGATTGAGGATGTGATGAAGGATCTACCCGGGGACGACACTGATGAACAGGCACGCTACATTGAAGCCACCATTAAAGGGCTCCGCATTGCCTCTATTTATCTGCCAAATGGAAATCCAATTGAGACAGAAAAATTTCCATACAAGCTGAATTGGATGGATCGGCTAATCAAGCATGCCAAAAGTCTTTTGGAAAGTGAAACTCCGATAATCTTGGCCGGAGACTACAATGTCATTCCTCAGGATGAAGATTGCTACGATCCAAAACAATGGCAGGGCGACGCCCTCACCCAGCCAGAAAGCCGTAACCGATTTAGACAATTATTGGGGCTTGGATATGCGGATGCCTATCGCAGCTTTACCCCAGATGTAAATTATACATATTGGGACTATCAAAGGGGCGCTTGGCAAAAAGATCATGGCATCAGAATTGATCACCTGCTGCTCTCTCCGCAGGCCCTCGACATGATGACAGAGGTTGGAATTGATAAAGGCCCCCGGGGCGAAGAAAAACCTTCTGATCACACCCCCATTTGGGTCAACTTGGAAACTCCTGAATAACCCTACGTTAACCCTCCCTACTGTTAGGACAATTTTAGGGTTTTTCAACTAAGCTCTGGCGCCTGGACAAATTGCAGTTTGATTTACGCGTAGAGTTCTAGAGGGGAAACTAGTTGTGTCACAGTTTATGGGGCCTGAGTTAACGCACATTTGTATGGAATATCTCGACCATGGGATCAGCGTAACAGACGCTGACTTCAACCTGATATTCGTCAATCTAAAATTCCTCAACATTCTCGACTTGCCACCAGACTTAATGGTCTCCGGCAAAACCCATATCAGTGAGGTTTTTCGCTTTAATGCTGAGCGAGGGGAATATGGACCTGGAGATGTCGAGGAGCAAGTTGCAGAACGAATGGCACTGACCGAAAAACGGGAGGCCCATTCTTTTGAACGTGTGAGACCAGATGGAACCGTTATTAAGATTGTCGGAAACCCCCTCCCGACAGGCGGCTTCATTACGGCATATTCCGACGTTACTGAGCTTTCAAAATCCCGAAAAGAACTCGAAGACACAAATAATAAGCTCGATGAACGAGTTCGTCAGCGGACAATGGAACTCGCCGAAAGGCGAATTGAACTATCCGAGAAAGCAACCACTCTAGAAACCGTCGTGCAGAACGTTCACACTGGTCTTGCTTTGTTTGATGAAGATTTAAGACTATCGCTGTGGAATGAATATTTCTTTGAAATCATGGGGTTCCCCAAAGACCTAAAAGTCAAGGGAACCCATATTAGTGCCTTTGTTGATCGGGTGTATAAAGACAAAGATATTGGTGAAGAATTCTCGGTCGAGAAATTCAGCAAGTTAAAAAGCAGTATTGAGAATTTTGAATCCTTCGACAAAATCCGAAAACTCCCCGATGGCCGATATCTACATTCCCGACGAGAAAGCATTCCCGGCGGTATGCTGTTTTCCTTCATCGATGTAACTGATCAGAAGAAAGCTGAAGACGTACTGCGTCATAATGCTGAGCTACTTGAGGAAAAGGTTGAGGAGCGGACGCAGGAACTTCGTAAAGCCAAGGAAGATGCGGAACAGGCAAGTAAAGCCAAATCCCAGTTTTTGGCTAACATGAGCCATGAACTCCGAACACCCTTGAATGCGATTATTGGATTTTCAGAGCTGCTGATGATGGATGACTATTCTCTTGTGGACAAAGAAAAACGCAAAGAATACGCAGCAGATGTAAATGCAGCCGGCACCCACCTTTTGCAGGTTATCAACGACATTCTGGATGTGGCTAAAATTGAGGCCAACCAGGTAAACCTTGTCGAACAGGAAATCGATGTTCGGGCGATCTTGGATAGCTGTGTTCAAATGATTTCCGTACCAGCTCAAAAACGCGAAATTGAGCTCATTGTTGACTGCCCTGACCCAGCCCCTCTTCTGCATGCGGACCCAACTCGGATCAAGCAGATCCTTGCAAACCTCCTGTCAAATTCAATCAAATTTACTGACCGAGAAGGTTATGTAAAAACATCAATCTCCTACTTGCCTGACGGAGATATCATGTTCAGCGTAACAGATAACGGCATCGGGATTGCGCAGGAATATATCGATCATGTTCAGACCCAATTTGGACAGATCCATTCTACCTATAATCGCAACCATCAAGGAACTGGGCTTGGATTAAGTCTTGTCCGGCTGTTGACAGAAGCCCATGGTGGATACTTCAAATTGGAAAGCGAGCTTGGGGTTGGAACAAGCGCTCATGTCATTCTTCCTAAGCAGCGCCTTGCAACATTGGCAGCCTAAAAACAATCGGTATCTACTTTAGAAATTTGAGGTATCTCTAATCCTTGGCTATACTTATCTTCCCAAGATAGCCAGTGAGTTTGAGTACTATGTTTCAGGATTCAGCTAAGGTAACACCGAACCACATCATTGAAGATGGGTTTCGCTATTGGCAGTCCATTAAAGGCAATAACCTTGTCCCGAAATGGTCGGATTTTGATCCTGCGGCGATTAAGCCTTTGCTCCCACATATTGTGGTGATCCACGTCCTTAATGATCCCTTGGATTTTGTCGAGCGGATCACTGGGGACACTATTCTTTCCCACAGCTCCAAGAACAGTATGGGACGTAACTGGCGGACCTATGAAGGACGCGGTCCAGATAGTAAAATCTGGAAAACAATGGAGGACGTGGTTCAAACGAAACAGCCAAACTTCCAAACGATTCCCTATGTTGGTCCTCAAAACGCCTTTAAAGAAATTCAAACTGTCGTTTTGCCTATGTCCGAAGATGGTCAGACCGTTTCTCGAACAGTCACTTTTGTGGAGTATATTGAGAAATCTGAAGCCCAGTTGGAGCAGGAAGCATTGTCACTTTACTCAGCTAGAAAGTCCTGACAAATTTAAGAGGTCCTCATCAGTAGAGAGCCGGATCTCCAATGACCGCCGAACAGCCTATTAAACCCGCTTCAGTTGAGAAAAACCTAGGAGACTTTTCTGACTGGGACGCTCTATTAGCCCTCCTCAAATCATCTTTTGCCTATATGGAGGATCGAATAGATCCGCCGTCTTCCTTACATCGGCTTGATCCGAAAACCATCCAGGAAAAAGCAGCGACGGAAGAGCTTTTCTTCATTAAGAATAAGGGAAAACTAGTTGCCTGTGCCTTTATGGATGACCGGGGAGATCATTATTATCTTGGAAAGGTCGCGACAGACCCCTCCCTCCAAGGCAGTGGTCTCGGGCATGAAATGCTAGAGGCCTGCATCAACCATGCGAAATCCCAGAAAAAATCATATATCGAGCTCCAGGTCCGAGTTGAACTTGTTGAAAATCAACGCTTCTTTGAAAAACGAGGTTTTGTGAAATCTGGTGAAACGGCACATGTGGGATATGATCGTCCCACCTCCTATACATTTCGGCTGGATCTCTGAAAAAATGACAAGGGAAGAATTTGATCAATTTTGCCAAAACCTGAAATCGACCAACAACGTGATCCAATGGGGCAATGCGAGTGTGTGGAAGGTGGGCGGAAAAATCTTTGCCATCAGTTCTCGCTGGGGCGATGGTGAGCACCCTAAGATCTCATTCAAATGCAGTGATCTTTCCTATCAGATTTTGACCGAACAGGACGGCATTATTCCGGCCCCATACCTCGCCCGCGCCAAGTGGGTTCAGATCCAGACCCCGGATGCCATGAGTGATGAGGATTTAAAAGCCTACATCCAAACCGCCTATGACATCATCGCGTCCAAACTCAGCAAAGCGGTCCGTAAGGAATTAGATATTACCTAATAAAAAAAGCCCGGCATTGTGCCGGGCTTTTTCATTCCACTCAGCTTGAAGCTTATTTCTGAACCTGCGTCACATCGCGGACCGCGCCGCGGGCGGCACTGGTTGTAAGAGCTGCATACGCCTGCAAAGCTTTGGAGACAACCCTCTCCCGCTTTTCTGTTGGCTTCCAGGCATCAGCACCTTTTGCTTCCATCGCAGCCCGTCTGGCGTCCATTTCCGCATCGGTGATAGCGAGGTTGATGGTCCGGTTCGGAATATCAATCTCAATTGTATCGCCTTCCTGCACCAGGCCGATATTTCCGCCCTCAGCAGCCTCAGGCGACACATGCCCGATTGATAGACCAGAAGTACCGCCAGAGAAGCGGCCATCAGTTAGAAGTGCGCACTCCTTACCCAACCCCTTGGACTTAAGATAAGAGGTTGGATAGAGCATTTCCTGCATACCCGGACCGCCTTTTGGTCCTTCATACTGGATGACAACCACATCACCGGCCACAACCTGATCCCCAAGGATTGCCTTCACGGCGCTATCCTGACTTTCAAAAATCCGGGCACGACCCGTAAATTTCAAGATGCTGGCATCTACGCCGGCTGTTTTCACAATGCAGCCTTCATGCGCAATATTGCCGTAGAGAACGGCAAGGCCACCATCCTGACTATAGGCATGCTCCTTCGCCCTAATACATCCGTTTTCCCGATCCACATCCAGTTCAGGATACCGTTTGCTCTGGCTGAAGGCTTGTGTTGTCCGAACACCTCCTGGACCCGCCCGATAGAATTCCTGCACCGTGTTGGCCCGAGTCTGCATTACATCCCACATAGCCAAGGCATCTTTTACAGAAGGCGAATGCACCATCGGCAGATCATTGTGGATCAGGTTTGCCCGATCGAGCTCTCCAAGGATCCCCATAATACCGCCAGCTTTGTGCACATCCTCCATATGATAATCCTGGGTGCTTGGAGCAACTTTACAAAGATGCGGAACTTTTCGGCTCAACCGATCAATATCCTGCATGGTAAAGTCAATTTCTCCTTCTTGCGCAGCGGCCAGCAAATGCAGAACTGTATTTGTGGAACCGCCCATGGCAATGTCCAACGTCATGGCGTTTTCAAAAGCCTTGAAGTTCGCAATATCCCGAGGCAACAAGTCTTTTTCCTCAAGCTCATAGTGCCGACGCGTAATATCAACGACAGTCCTCGCCGCATCCAAAAACAGCTGCTTGCGATCCGCATGGGTGGCGAGCAAACTTCCGTTTCCAGGAAGCGCAAGCCCCAGGGCCTCTGTCAAACAGTTCATGGAGTTGGCCGTAAACATACCGGAGCAGGATCCACAGGTCGGACAAGCCGAGCGTTCAACTTCCGCAACCTGCTCGTCAGAAATGTCCGGATTACCGGCCTGAATCATGGCATCAATCAAATCGAGGCCAATTTCCTTACCATCTGCCATACCTTTACCGGCTTCCATCGGGCCACCGGACACAAACACTGCAGGGATGTTCAGCCGCATGGCCGCCATCAACATGCCGGGGGTAATCTTGTCGCAGTTAGAAATACAAACGAGCGCGTCGGCACAATGCGCGTTGACCATATATTCCACGGCATCCGCAATCACCTCGCGGGAGGGCAAGCTGTACAGCATCCCATCATGGCCCATGGCAATACCATCATCCACGGCAATTGTGTTGAATTCCTTAGCCACACCGCCACATTTTTCGACTTCGCGCGCAACCATCTGCCCCAGATCTTTAAGGTGCACATGCCCCGGCACGAACTGGGTAAATGAATTGGCAATGGCAATAATCGGCTTATCAAAATCCCCGTCTGTCATTCCTGTGGCCCGCCACAAGGCACGGGCACCGGCCATATTACGACCCTGCGTCGACGTTTTTGATCTGTATTGGGGCATTCTGGTATTTCCTCAAAAATCTCTAGCTTCTTATTGTCATATTCCTAAACCTATTCGGCCGCTAGAGCAACATTTGCAATCCCCCTTTCACCTCAAAACTCTCACAAAAACCCCCCAAATTCTATCATTACTAGTATTTACATAATTTTGTTCTTGTAGTTGAGGTTCCACCATGCAATGTCAGGGTATCACCAGGTCCGGACAGAGATGTCGAAATAGGTCTCTGGAAGGCGAGCTTTTTTGCGATGTCCATATGCGGGTCAATCGCACCCGCAACCTAGCACTTCTCGTCCCGGGGTTATGTCTTCTTCTGTCCCTTTATTTTCTGATTTTCAGCCTGTTTCTGGATGCAACAGTCTTTAACCTATTCCAGATCCCCTACTTCAAGCTAATCGGGGTTGAGGATGCCGTCTTGGGCCTTCTTCACCTTGGCGCACTTGTCCTCGTCGGGACTTTTGCGCTTTGGCTTGTTTATTCGGTAATCCTGGCCATCGCCTTCTTTTGCTTGCTCACCGTTCATATGGTGGGTGAAGTCAAAAACATGCCCATCTCACTTGGCCGAAAAATCACCGTTGTGCTCATCAGCTTGACAGTGCTCTCGTTCAATATGCTGATGAGGGTGCTGTTGATCGTCCCCTTCTCAGGTCGGGTGAAGGATGGCGAGGTCAAGGTGTCCGATAAACGCTTCTCTCGGGCTTTTATCAACCTTCAAAACAAGGACGGAGAGCTTCGAGCAGGTCGCCCGTTTCTGGCGGCTAAAGCGGTTTTTCAGCGGTATCTATTCTTCAAGGAAGTTGGAAATCACAAGTTCTTTTCCTTCACGTTGATCCTGGTAGGACTTTCCCTTGCCATTGGCTATCAAACCTGGCGGGAGGCTCAGAAAACACTCACATGTGAGCTTGCAGCCCCACTTACAGATGACAAGACAAGCTCTTTATTCTCTCTCTCGCCCGCCTGCGCGCCACAAGGCCAGGCGTCCATCTTCACTCAGCTCCTGTTTTAAACCTGTCCCCCCTGCTCAATGGATTGCAAGACTTCTACGGAAAACTAAACGAACGCCTCTCCGTTATTCTGGGCACTGTCAGAGACCAAAAATCACAATTGCAGGATTTTCAGTCGCGACTGAGCGACGTGGAAAAAGCGGTCAAAGCGGGGAATAAAAAGCCTCTGAGCGAGCCTCAATTAAAGGTCACGCAGCGCTGCGCAGATAAAAAACCAGTTTTTCAAATCCCCTTTGAGGTCGGCAGCGCATCCCTCCATCAGGCAAAAGATCTGCAAAGCCTCAAATACCTCGCGATGATTTATAAAAAAAGAAAAGACAAAAACCTCTATCTTGAAGGATATGCTGATCCAACCGGACCAAACGCGTTGAACGAAAAGCTTTCTTTTCAGCGCGCCCAAACCGTTAGCCGGATCCTGCAGCAGCATGGATTATCCGCCACCCGCCTGATCCTCTCCGGCCGAGGCAGCAACCAACCGGAGAATACGTCATATCCAAGAAGAGTGGATATCAGGATCTGCCCCTGACACACAAAAAACGGAGGCTAAATGCCTCCGTTTTTTTTGACAACTTACGCAGCTTATCGCCGACGCCTTATCCATCCCAGTAATAGCAGCGGCGCTGCAAAAAGGGCAAATGCTGGCGGCAATGGAACAGCTGAAACTAACTCAATACCTCTTAGTTTAAAACCTTCCTGCTGATCTAGTTCTCCAATATACACTGAGGAGACGAGCAACCCTGGCAGTGAAAACTCATGGAAACCGTTATCACCGGTACCTTGAATATCAACCTCAGTTGAACTCGAGACATCGTTTATCCGGTAACTAAAGTGATCATTCTCACCAACATCCGTGAAGAGGAGCTTTGTAATATAGACTGGCACACTAAAACTGAGAAGGATTGCCTCCCAGTTACCATAACCCTCTACATCGACGCTATCATCAATACATTCTTGGTTAGTAACAAAAAGTTCTGCTATGACTGGGCAGCTCGTAACACCTAATCCCCCTAGATATTGCTGGATAGACGGTTGTCCGCTACTTGACCAGGAAGTCGCCGTAATATCAACACCGCCACCGCTAAATTTGTAACTATCGCCATCTTTTGTGCCTTCTCCTGTCAAGAAGGAAACGGGCGCCGCATGTGCTGGTAAACTGCTCAACAGCAGTCCAACCCCAACCGTACAGGCTGCTAAAATTCTGAATTTCATTTTCTCTCCAATCTTTGTTTCAATAAACCAGGAAACTCAAAAAGAGAGACGATCCCCCCAAGCAATCCGTGAGATCAGTAGATAAGGCAAAACAACAAAAAACGGAGGCTAAAAGCCTCCGTTTGAACTTAGGATCAATGTCTTTAATATTCAGACTTGCTTGCGCCGTTTCAGGACACCAAGGCCAATCAGGGCGGCACCAAACATCAGCACGGCTGGTGGCAGCGGAACGGCCGAGACGGGTGAGAATTGCAATCCCGCCAGCTTAAAGTCGTCATCATAATAAGGCGCTGCAATGGTAAAGACTGTTCCAACAAGTCCACCATCGGCAAAGTCATAATATCCGCTGTCAGAGTCATATCGATTACCACCAACGATATCGAAGACGCTGTTGGGACCTGCATCCGCCATGATGGAGAAGTCATCGTCATAGCCCACATAGTTAAAATAGACGGACTGGAGCGACACTTCCTGGTTAAAAGTCAAAGTGATGCTTTCACTTTTCTTATAGCCATCGATCTGGTGATTATCGCTGTAACAGTGATATTTATGAGCGCTACATTTATAGCTGGTGACATATAGGCCAGAACTGGAAGATTGACCAAAATATCCACCGTGGTTTCCGCCAAAATTAGCGGACGCGGTTAGATCATAGCCGCCTTCGCTATAATGATAGGCTCCGCTATCATATTTTCCATTTGTGAACTGCATGGTGATCGCCTGAGCAGCTGTCGCGCTCAAGGTCAGGGCGATTACCGCCCCCAGGCTTGCCAAAATTCTTTTCAGCATTTTCTCTCTCCGTTACCTCCTGCCGACACTTTTTAAGTGATGACAGGCAATCTACTGGAGCAGACCCGCAAAACCTTGCAGAACCCCTGCTCCCCCCAACCTCAAAAGGAGGCATAAAATTCAATACTGGGTGGTAAACTAGGCCGAAAAAGTTAAAATTGAGATAGAAAAAGGATCAAATTTTAAGCAATTTTTCGGGACCTTTTCGATTAATTTTATCTGAGTTGCGGCACAAAAAAAACGGAAGCAAACCTGCCTCCGTTTTAAAAATATTTGGTTGTCAAAAAGACAGGTATCAAGCGGATTTCCGACGCTTAAACCACCCAAGCCCCATGAGCGCCGCACCAAACAAAAGAACCGCGGGTGGTAACGGGACAGCTGACATTTCATAATCTGCAGCAGATACTTTGAAATCATCAAAATCCATAATCGCAGCAATATCAAACACACTCCCTTTTAAACCCGGTAAACTAAATTCATAATATCCCTTACCAGTATCGTTTCCATTACCACCCTCAATATCCACCGTTACCCAGTTTCCATCACCAACGCGGTATGAAAAATCATCATTTCTACCCACCGCGGTAAAATAGATTTTGTTTAAAAAGACTTCTTGGCTGAAAGTCAGCCGAATACCCTCATTACCCCAACCATCTATTTCAGGATTGTCATAATCAACGCAAATACCTTCATAATCTTTTATACAGATTCCAAGCCCACTATCTGTTTGATTTAGAACTCCGTCGAAAAAAAGTTCATCAGCAACAACCCCTTGCAAAACTGACGTGGTGATCATAGTGCCATCGGATCCAGTATATTTATATCCTTCTCCATCCTGTGCTCCATTGCCGTTAGACGAAAAATCAACAGAAGCAGCGCTGACAACAGAGGCGCCGATTGATAGGCTGGCGGCTATTAGGGCGCCGGCGAATAATTTTTTTAACATAACTCATCTCTCTTCATTGTTCCTGAACAAGTCGGACCAGTGCCCTGACGAAAGACAAGCGACAGGTCCTCCAGAAACAAACGCTTTGAGAGATGAGCCGTGACGGGAAAACCCTCAGAATTCCTGAACACCCCTCACAAAAAAACGGAGGCGAAATCGCCTCCGTCTTCAACAACTATACTTTTGCTGGTTTCTTATGCAGCCGCTTTACGACGACGGAACCAACCCAGTCCAGCCAGAGCCGCACCAAACATCAAAACGGCAGGTGGCAGTGGAACAGCGGAAACTGTTACACCACTCAATTTCCAGTCATCATTCCAATCAAGAGCAGCAATATCAAATACTGTACCCTTTAGACCAGGAAGCGAGAAGCCATATGGATTATTGCCTGCGATACTGATGTTTTCAGTCCAGGAACCACCATTAACACGATAAGCAAACTGATCATCGCGATCGACATGTGTGAAACTAACAGATGTAAGATAGACTTCTTCACTAAAAGTCAACTTTACAGCTTCCCCATAAATCCAACCGTCAACCTCGTGATTAGAATCAACGTTGCAACAGTAGTCGCCACTATATACAGCTAATCCATGGTCATCATACTGTCGGATCCACTGGCCACCAGAAGAATATCCAACTGGAGTAGCATTAACAGAAATTCCATCGACACTGTAGCTAATGTTACCGTGCCAGCCAGCCCCTTGCCCGTCTGTTCTGTTAGTACCTGATGTAAAATCAAAACTGGCAGCACTAGCCAATGATGCGCTAAAAAGTACAGCCGCCGCGACGGCTGCTCCCGCAAAAAGTTTTTTGAACATAACTCATCTCTCCGTCAATAGGTGTTCAACACCGCCGTGTTGAAACAACCCTGATCATTTTTATTCTGCAACAATTGGGAATTGTCGCAGACCCCTATTGCTCCCCCTGAACATGGAGAGCCCTTACTTCAAGACTGGCTTTATTATGCCTGACGGAAACACCAACGCCTACAAATTAGATAAAATTTTACGCATTATAATAGGATTTGTCGGGATTCTTGGTTAACAAAAATGGTTAACAAAAACTTAAGGTTGTACATGTTGCACAACTAATCCTATCAGTTGCAGAATCATTCGAAAAATATGAAAAGTTGCACGAATCAAATTCAACACGAAATTAAGACTTTATTAACTATAAATGGACCTAATTTCTGTAATAAAGTTGAAATAGCTGGTTTTTGGGCAAAAATTGCAGAAACACACTTAAAATATGTGGAAACTTTAAGACTTTTTTAACCACAATACCGCTTTAATAGACCTCATGAGATCATTTTAGAGCTCACATCTCCATATAAAAGGAGGGGGTCCTTCCCCCTCCTTTTCTATTCAAACGCGAAAATCTTTTAGCTAACGGCCTTAGATTGATCTGCCCAATAGGGTTTCCTAAGTTCTGTTTTGAGGATCTTGCCTGCACCAGAAAGCGGTAGCGGGTCGGTTGTGAAGTCTACACTTCGAGGGCATTTAAATCCGGCGATTAGCGTATGAGCAAAGTCTATCAAATCCTGCTCAGTCGCCGTCATCCCTTCATGCAGGCGAACAATGGCATGAACCTGTTCCCCCCACTTCTCACTCGGGATCCCGATCACGGCACATTCGGCAACCGCTTCATGCTGATAAATCGTGTTTTCAACTTCCGCCGAATACACGTTTTCACCGCCGGAAATGATCATATCCTTGACCCGATCAACAATATAAACAAAGCCCTGCTCGTCCATATAGCCGCCGTCCCCCGTGTGCATCCATCCGCCTTTCAAGGCCTCTGCCGTCTGTTCGGGCTTATTCCAGTAGGCAAGCATGACGTTGTCGCCCTGAACGCAGACCTGCCCTACGGTGCCATAGGGGACTTCCTCATCATTCTCATCGAAGATTTTGACATCTACAGAATAAGCCGCCCGGCCCGCTGATTTAAACCGTCCTGCGTTAGGACCATCCAACACATGAAATTCAGGCCCAGTATATGTAACCAACGGCGCGCATTCTGTTTGGCCATATGCATGGGTAAAGCCACAACCCGGCAATTCCTCAAGCGCTTTGACGATTACGGCTTCCGGCATGGGGGACGCACCGTAGACGATATTGATCAAACTGGTCAGATTATAATCCCGGATCTTGGGATGGTTTACCAACATGTTGACCATGGTGGGCACCAGTAAGGTTTCCGTAATGCCATGCAGCTCAATAGCCTGCATGGTTCCTTCTGGCGTGTAGCCGGGTATAAAGACATGCTTGCTAAGGCCAAGGACAGCGGCAAAAACAGCGGCCCCGTCCGCAATATGAAACATCGGCGCGGCATGAAGCCAAACACTTTGCTCAGTAAAGCCATAGGCCGGCATCGAATTCAAGCTATTGATGACCAGGTTATTGTGGCTCAACATCACTCCCTTAGACACCCCTGTTGTCCCACCTGTGTAGAACAAGCCGGCAAGATCATCACCCTTACGACCTGCATCAGGAACCGCCTCAGCAGCTGCGAGGATTTCCTCATACGCGTGCATTCCCTCAGGCGTCTGGTCATCCCCGAGGTAAATAACAGTCTCCAGGCTTTCCACTTGCTTCAAAAGTTCTGGGACAGCAGGCGCAAACGCGGCATCTACAAACAGGATCTTGGAGCCAGAGTCATTCAGCCAATAGGCAAATTCCGGAACAGCCAGACGTGTATTGACGGGGACGAAAACACCGCCGGCCCAAGGAACCGCGTAATAGAACTCCAGATATCGATCGGAATTCTGGGCCAGGATCGCTGCCCGTTCCCCCTCTTCAAGCCCTAATTTCTGAAGCGCACCGGCAAGGCGCTGCACCCTGTCCTGAAACTCTCCATATGTATGTTGACGGTCATTATAGACGGTTGCCACAGCATCCCTTTTGGTCTGCACTGCCCGTTCCAGCAATTGCGAGATCCGCATGTTTCCTCCCTCGATTATTTTTTTCCAGTATCCGGATAATCAGGGAAGCGTAAAGCAGAAAAACCTCATACGGAGAAGTCAGTCGTGGATCTTTCAGTCGGCTCGCCTGTTAATCCACAACCCAAGCCCAAAGCTGATAGCAGCCAAGGTGCAGCACCCCACAATTGTCATGGCAAGCGGTGCTACGCTTCCGGGGAAAAGGCTGAACAAGGTTCCAACAATGAATGTTGCGATGGATCCCATCCCGATCTGCAGAGAACCGGCAAGACCTGACGCAGCCCCAACTCGTGCTGGATCTGCCCCAACGGCCGCAGCGAGCCCTGTTGATATACAAAAGCCGTTCCCGAAGGCAATAAACGACATCAATCCAATAAAGGTGTATGGGTTCAAGCCGACTAGCTGATCAACCATCAGGATCGCCAAGGCCCCCAAAAGGCTAACGGTCGCCCCAAAGGCTATCAGCTTGTTCAACCCAAAACGGATATTCAGCCGGGCGGTCAGGAAATTTCCCAAGATGTAAAGCGCTGAGACAGCAACAAATGCAAGGCCGAGTTCACTGGCAGAAATTCCCATCAAATCGATCAGTACATAAGATGAGCCCCCCAGAAAGGCGAAATAAGCGGATGTGCTGAACGCCACCATAAACGCATACGCATTGAATTTTGGGTTGCGGAATAGAAAGTAAAACGACAGCAACATATGGCCAATATGTGTGGGATGACGTTTTTCTCGCGGCAGGGTTTCCGAAAGGGAACGCGTTACAACGAAGAAAACGGTGAGCCCGCAGAGGGCGACGAAAATAAAGCTCGATTGCCAGCCATACAGATCCTCAAGAATGCCCCCGATAGCCGGCCCTAAAGTTGGCGCCAGTACAATCCCCATAGTCATATAGGCAATCACTGAAGTTGCTTGATTGGCGTCATATTTATCACGCACCATGGCCCGTCCCATAACCATGCCTGCACAGCCCCCAAAGGCCTGGATAATTCGCGCAACTATCAGCATTTCAATTGACTGAGCAAAATAGCAGAGCGCGCCGCCAATCACATAGGTCACCAGACCGAAATAAATCACAGGCATCCGACCGAACCGATCTGATATGGGCCCGTAGAAAAGCTGACCAATAGCAACTGAAGCCAGATAAAATGTCAAAGTCAGTTGAGCCAGCGCATATTCCGTCTCGAACGCCACCTGATAGGAGGAAATGGACGGCAGAATAATATTCATTGCGAGCGGCCCAACCATACTGATCAGGATCAGAGCAAGAATGGTTGAGTGGCTCAGAACTGGGGGATTTTTCTGGGACATGAGGATAACTTCTCGAGAGATAACCCGGCGAACCTATCCGAAAGATTGCTTGAGATCAATCATTTGAAACGGCGCTCAATCACATGGAGCAAATTGGCATAAAGGTGAGCGCATTCACAATTATTCAACTGGACAGGCTCAAGTTCTTCTCTTTACTATCCTAATATTGGGATTTTGGGTGGGGCTGAAAAGGATGGGATCATGTTAAGATTTGGCTTGGTATTCGCGGCTCTCTCTACCCTCTCTGCCTGTGTGACACCGGGCAACAGCTTATATGGCAGCCGAACCCAAGAAGTCATCCCGCCTTCCATCTCCCAAGTATTGGCCCCATCTGAGGTTGGAACATGCGCCGATGCCCGCTGCTATATGGATCTCGCCAAGACCCAGCTGTCCTATGGGAACCGGTTCGAGCAAGATTCCGCCCGGGTCGCATTTGCCGCAACCCATATTCTTCTGGACGAGGAAACGGAGGCGCTCGACATTTTGTCCAACATCAAGATCAAGAAATTCGAGCAGATCTTCTATAAAAACTTTGGGCAAATCGAAAAAAACAAGATCAATAAATTCATTATTGATACTCAACGCTGGGAAAATGTGGACCTCCCCCTCCCTGAGAGCCTGATTGGTCGCAACGAGGAATATGATACCCTGTATGCGTTTCTTTTGGCCCTAAATGGGGAGATCGACGCCGCCAACGCTCTCAGCAAGGGGTTTAAGGACAAGGGCAACCGGGACAAAGTCCTTTTCCTTCTCTGTTTGAAGGCACTGGACAGCAAGGAGTATGGCGCTGCTCAGAATTTTGCCAAGGAACTGGCTCCAGCTGGCCGAAATAAACAGGCCAGAAGTAAAGCCTTCACTATTATTCACAACAAGCTCTATCAGGAAGGCCTGAAGGCAGAGGCATTTGAAAGTCTTCAGGCACTGAATTTTCAGTCAGATAAAGACGCCGCCCACGCAGGGATAGCGATCGCCCTTGCCGGAGATGAACAACTGGAGGCAGCCCTAACGCTTGTTGACAAGATCATCACCTCTTTTCCCCGCAAGCTGGCTTATGAAGGGATCCTTCATCTATATGCAGAGCGGGGCGATCTGGACCAAATCCGATATATCATTGGGGAACTGCCTTATAATTACCGGGATGACCTGTCCTATGTGAAGCTGGTTGCCAATTTTGCCAAATCCGGTCATTTGGATGAGGCGGAGGATCTGCTCGCTGAAATTCCGAACGACAAGGAAACCATCTATTCCCTCTCACAGCTCGGCAAAGTCACAGGTGAAATGAGTTACTTCCAACAGGCGATGGTCCTTGCCTCAGAGCGGCAGAAGCAGGAAGGCCATAAAGTCATTCAGGGACTTGTTTTCCTGTCCAGCGATCTTGCACATGCTGGCTATTTCTCTGAATCCATCAAAACCCTGCATATGTACAAGATCCCGCCCCTTCGGAAATTAGTTCGGGAACTTGTCTTCTCAAGCGCTTTTAACTCACCCAACAAACCAATCCAATATGAAGACATCATGCAGATCGCCGAACAGGATATGAAACTTTCCAGAAGCGAGGAATATGGCCAGATCCTCAAGAACGCGACCAAGCTGATGCTGGTCAACCGGGCCAGCCTGGAAGGGATTGACCGCTACTTAAAAGCGACTGAGCAGGTCTCCAACACCTTCCTGCGTGAAGAGCTGCAAGGGCAGATCATCCCTGCCCTCGCCTATCTTGGGGAGTTTGATCGGGTCAACAAACTGGTCTCTGGTATGACCCACACCATGCCCCGTATTCTGGCGCTCTTGCGGTTATCCCGCTTTCATATCTTCAAGGACAAAATCGAAACAATCTGATCCTGTCCTTTAGATCTCTACTTATGAATGGGTCAGGATCAAAGATTTTGACGGGTCCACTTTGCCCATGACCAAGGACTGATAAGCTTCGAGCGCTGGTTTCGGCCCTTCCTGCCGATCAATCACCGTCAGGTTTGGTGCCATGGCAACCACGTCGGCCCAGATATCAGCGAGGCGCGCCTGCAAGCCGCCCGCGCCCCAATCCTCAGTCCGCTGCTTGATCCGGCCGGGGGCAAAGAAAGGGGCAATAGGCGCGCCAGGTAGATCCCGTTGCGGCCGTCCCGCATCCCAGTGGGAAATCCCAACCAGGCAGGAAAATTTCAGCTGTTCTTGAAAATGAAGATGGATCCGGTTGATCACATCCCCAGCGCCTGACATATCAATCAGCGCTGTTGGAAGGCTTGCATCCAGCGCTTCCACATCGCTATACACAACAACTTGATCATAGAGGTTTGAGGCTTCTACATAGGCCCGGTTACCCGGCGAAGTCAGCCCAACAAGGCGCGGAACATTTTCAAATTTCTGAAAACATCTGGCCGTCATCAGCGCCGTCTTGCTGGATGCACTGCCAATGAGGATCTGCTCTGACCCATAAAAGCCTGCCTCGGCGAACTGGTCGCAAATCATATAACCTGTGACAAAGAGGGGGCGAAATACAGGCCAGAGATCCCGCTCTCCTTGAATATCCGGCCCCATCCCGCGGACCCTGTTATACTGGTTATAGACCGGTGCCAGTTTCTGCCGGTGGGGCATTTCATCGACAAGGGAGGATCCGCTGACCCGACCCGGTTTCAAGATCACATGGCTGGAAAGTGGAAAGTAGCCGTAGAGCTCTTCTCCCACCTCAAGTTCTGGATGTTTGCTCCGTACAATTTCCGCAAATCCCCAAACGGGTAACTTGCCAAGGCTGTCATCGTTATGAGGAAAGAAAGCCCAGTAGCCTGGCATATCCGTCCAGCTTCCAAAGGATTTACCCATTGTGGCATAGGTAACGTTATTTGCCGTCAGGGCATAATGGCGAAGCGCAACTTCAATCTCTCCCTCTTCGAGGGTGGGTTCCGGTATATTTGTCTCCAGACGAGCCTGCCGGATATCGTCTTTCTCAATCGCAATCTGCCACCGCATAGTCATCGCGTCTCTCCCTGTCGTTATAATTTTGGCAGTCACAGTGACTGAAAACACTAATTTGGAAAAGAGCCTATTTTTCAACCATTGCTTCAAACGATCTTTTATGTGATCTTAACCCTACTAATGGGTCTTACTGAAAATGAAGAACAACCAGGTAGGACCGTTAACGGGAGGAACCAAAAAAATGAAAACCAAGTTACTTCACGCCACCCTTGTCACTTTTGCAGCTGCTGGAATTGCCAGTTCTGTGTCCGCTGCTGACATCAAGCTTCCAAATACGCTTGTCTCCACCGCATATAACACCGGGACCAGCGGCTATAACCAGATGGTTGGTGTCGGGAGTGTTCTGAAAAACAAATATGGCGTCAACCTTCGGGTTATTCCGGGCAAGAACGATGTGTCACGCCTGTCGCCTTTGAAAAGTGGCGTTGCCCACTTCTCAGCTACCGGTTCTGACAGTATCTACGCTCAGGAAGGTGTTTATGTGTTCGGCACCGACAAATGGGGACCACAACCAATCCGGCTCCTCTTGCATAACCTGGCTGATGGCTGCGCAGCTTCTTTGGTCACCGCAAAAGATGCGAACATTAAAACCATTGAGGATATGAAAGGCAAAAAAGTCGCCTGGATTCGGGGTACCGCATCCCTCAATCAGGCGATGAGCGCCTATATGGCCTACGCAAACATGGATTGGGATGATGTAGAAAAAGTGGAAATTGGGGGCTATGGTGCGTCAATTGATGCACTGATCAATGGGGACGTGGACGCCCTGATCGGTGCAACTTTCTCTAGCACCATGCTGAAAATTGATGCCTCCCCACGGGGTCTCTACCATCCACCAGCTCCTCATGGCTCCAAAGAAGGATGGGACCGTCTGAACAGTGTTGTCCCTTGGTACTACCGCCACAAATGTCTGCAGGGCCCTGGTGTTCCAGAAGGTGGATATGAAGGTGTTGGTACAGGTTATCCAATCCTGATTTCCAACACAGCCGTGTCTGAAGACATTGCCTATAACATGACAAAAGCCATGTATGAGCATTTCGACGACTACAAGGATAGTGCACCAGGTGCGAATGGCTGGGCGTGGGAGCGTCAAAAACTGGAAGTTTCCTTCATGCCATTCCATGAAGGCGCTGTTCGCTACTACAAAGAAAGCGGCAAATGGTCTGATGCGGCCGAGGCCAATCAGCAGAAAAACCTGAAACGTCAGGAAGTCCTGCAAAAAGCCTGGAAAGACTTCACTGCGGATGCTCCATCTGATGATGAGGCTTTCAAGAACGGTTGGGCAAAAGCCCGCGCCAGTGCTTTAGAAGCAGCTGGCATGATGGCGGTTTTCCAAAGCTGGTAATCGACCTTGGTGTCTGGAGCGAACAATGGTCGCTCCAGACACATTCTAATCGGCCTTCAGCCATTCATTTTTATTCCTGATCCGGGTTTTATCTCATGTCCACGACCGATAATCCTGAGGCTGGAACGGAGGAAATCGAAGACTTAGAATCTCTTCGGTATCGCCGTTTGTCACCCTTTTGGATGACTATTATCCTCGGGCTCACCACCCTTACAATTCTTCTTGCGGTTAATCAGCTCTTTAACCTCGGCTTCTTTAAAATGACCGCAGGTATGGTGCTGGTGACCAACCGTTATATGTACCTGTTGGCGGGTGTTATGATCGCGATGCTGTTCCTGATCATGCCAGCTACCAAAGGCTCCTCAAAGACCACTGTTCCCTGGTACGATGCCTTTCTCTTTCTGGGGACCCTTGCACTCACGGCCTATTACGTCTGGTTCGCAGAAGATATCCTCGATGAGGCGTGGGAGTTCAACCCACCAGAGCACGGGTTATATGTCTCACTTGCTCTATGGGCCGTGGTTCTGGAAGCAGGTCGCCGCGCAGGCGGGATTGCGGTCTTTATCATTGTCGCAGTGCTCTCGCTTTATCCGGTCTATGCGGATCTGATGCCAACAGTAATCTCAGGTGTTAGCAGACCATTTTTGTTGACCGGCGCGTTCCACATGTTCTCGGAAGAGAGCCTTTTGGGCATCCCCATGAAGGCCTTTTCATCGTTGGTATTTGGCTTCCTCCTGTTTGGAGTGGCGCTCATCTACACCGGCGCTGGCCAGTTCTTCATCAATCTCGCCTTTGCCCTCATGGGTCATGTGCGGGGGGGGCCGGCCAAGGTCGCCATTTTCTCAAGCGGTCTTTTTGGCTCCATGAGCGGCGGCCCCGTGACCAATGTGTTGACCACGGGCGCTCTAACCATCCCGGCCATGAAAAGTATCGGGGTTAGGCCTAAAACGGCCGCCGCGATTGAGGCTTGTGCGTCTACCGGTGGGGTGATGATGCCGCCCATCATGGGGGCAACCGCCTTCATCATGGCGGACTTTCTGAACGTTCGCTACATTGATGTCGCGATTGCCGCAGCAATCCCGTCCATTCTCTACTATCTGGGTCTTTTCATTCAGATCGATGCCTATGCGGCAGAGAATAAACTCTCTGGTCTACCGAAGGAGGAACTGATCTCCCTCAAGCAGGTATTTAAGGAAGGTTGGTACTATATTGCTGTCTTTGTCTTCCTCGTCTGGATGCTGATTTTCCTGAAACGGGAATCCCACGCGCCTTTCTACGCGACGATCCTGCTCTTGGCGATCAACCAGTTTAACCCCAAATACCGCCTGACCTTACAACGGTTCAAGGACATGGTATTTGCAGCAGGTGGCCTGCTTGCAGAACTGGCGGGGCTCCTGGCGGCAGTTGGTCTTATTGTCGGCGCATTGCAAGTGACCGGAATGACGGGCACACTGACCAATGACCTCGTTTATCTGGCAGGCGAAAATCAGTTTGCGCTCCTCATTATGGGGGCTGCAACCAGCTTTGTGCTGGGAATTGGGATGACAGTGACAGCCGCCTATATTTTCCTGGCGATTATTCTGGCGCCGGCACTGATCACGAGCGGTCTTGATGCCATGTCCGTGCATATGTTCCTGCTCTACTGGGGGATGCTCAGTTTCATTACGCCACCAGTGGCGCTGGCTGCCTTTGCGGCCGCCTCCGTCTCCAACTGTAAGCCTATGGAAACAGGTGTGGAAGCCATGCGGATCGGATCGATTATCTACTTCATTCCGTTCTTCTTTGTCTTCAATCCTGCCTTCCTCGGAAATGGCAGCCCAGTTGAGGTGGTCGTCGTCTGCTTGACTGCAATCATCGGGATCTTCCTGATCTCGGCTGCCTTGCAAGGTTATCTGATTTGGGTGGGCTCCCTCACCCGGCATCTGTTCAGCTTACCTGTGCGGGCGCTGTTCCTGATCGGTGGTCTGCTGCTTGCCTTACCCGGCGGCGGTATCCTGCCCTTTACCCACGGAGAGCTGGCCATCATCGCAGTGATCTGCACGGGCCTTGGCCTCGGTCTTAACCTGATGGGCCGTCGCCAACTGGCAACCTAAAGACAACCAAAGCCTGAAAGCGCCCCCAAAACCATGGCGCTTTCAGGAATAATAAGTTCGACCAAAACTGACTATCTTTCCGCGATCAATGACAACACTGGTCTCCGAGCTGTATCGGAGGACATGCTACTGTTCCATAGGAACAAAAAACGCAGCAATCTCCCTGCTCTGGCTTCAACAATTCACCGCAGCCTTTGCATTCGTAAAAATACTGACAGGCATCCGTCGGCATTTCCTCCGTTTCCTGATGACCGCATAATGGACAGGTAAGTGTTGAATGAGTTTTAAAGTCTGTCATTGGTGTTGACCCTTATTCATGAACTCTCTCTGTTCCTGCCGAGAGATCCATCGCCCACAAGATTATACGCTTCCAAGCACATAAAAAAAGCCCGGGGCGGTAACCCCGGGCTTTTCAGGTCTCGATTACCAACTCTTAGAGTTCAGCCAGTCTTTCGGCAGCTTCTTTGAGTTTGGCGAGTTTAATTTCGGCCTCAGACAGTTTGTCGCGCTCACCCTGCACAACGGCTTCGGGCGCACTTGAGACAAACTTCTCATTGCCAAGCTTCTTATTCAGCCCGGTCATGTAGCCTTCCAGCTTGCCAATTTCCTTGGCCAGGCGCGCTTTTTCCGCGTCCAGATCCATGGCACCGGCAAGTGGCAGCGCAACCGTCGCTCCGTCATGGACAAACTGCAAGGAGCCTTTTGGAAGCTCTGCATCCACATCCTTGCTTTCCAGCCGTGCAAGACGAGAGATCACTTCCCAATGTCGGGTGAGCCGATCCTTCTGGACGTCATTGCCATCATTGAAAATGAGCGGGATCTTGGCGCCAGCAGGCACATTCATTTCAGCCCGGACACCGCGAATGCCGCTGACAAGGCCCTGCAACCATTCCAGTTCCGCTTCCGCGTCCGCATCCACAGCATTCTCCGGATAAACCGGCCAGTCGGCGACGATCAGATCCGTGCTCCGGTTCGCGGCCACAGACTGCCACAATTCCTCGGTCACGAACGGCATAAACGGATGCAGAAGTTTCAGGATCTGGTCCAGAACCCAGGCTGCGGTGGAGCGGGTTTCTGACTTGATGGCCTCGTCATCGCCCTGGAACGGAATTTTTGCCAGTTCCAGATACCAGTCGCAGAAAACATTCCAGGTAAACGCGTAAACCGCGCCCGCCGCGTCATTGAAGCGGTAACCATCGCGCTCCCCTTCCAGAGCTTCACGAACGGCGGCTTCGCATTTGGCAACCTCACCAACGATCCAGCGATTGACTGGATCCTTCACCCCAAACGGATCAAATCCATCAGCGACCGCACAATCATTCATTTCGCAAAAGCGCGCTGCGTTCCAGAGCTTTGTCGTAAAGTTCCGATAGCCTTCGACCCGCTGCTCGGACAGGCGAACATCGCGCCCCTGCGCCGCACTGGCCGCCAGGAAGAAGCGAAGTGCATCTGCACCATAGCGATCAATCAGATCCAGCGGATCAACCACATTGCCCTTGGATTTGGACATCTTCGCGCCATGCTCATCGCGAACCAACGCATGGATGTAGACCGTATGGAACGGCGGCTCATCATCCATGAAATGAAGGCCCATCATCATCATCCGGGCAACCCAGAAGAAGATAATATCAAAGCCAGTAATCAACACATCCGTCTGGTAATATTTCGCAAGCTCCGGTGTTTTATCCGGCCAGCCTAGGGTTGAAAATGGCCAAAGCGCAGAGGAGAACCAGGTATCCAGAACATCCTCATCCTGATGCAGTTCAACATCACTGCCATAATGGGCTTTCGCCGCAGCAAGGGCCTGCTCCTCGGTTTCTTCTACGAAGATCATGTTATCAGGGCCAAACCAGGCCGGAATGCGATGACCCCACCAGAGTTGCCGTGAAATACACCAAGGCTGAATGTTGCGCATCCAGTCGTAATAGGTGTTGGTCCATTTGGCAGGGACAAACTTGGTGCGTCCCTGCTCCACCGCGCGAATGGCCGGCTGGGCAAGGGTTGCGGCATCGGCAAACCACTGATCGGTTAGAAAAGGTTCAATCACAACACCGGAGCGATCGCCGTAAGGCACCATATGGGTGTGATCCTCAATCTTCTCCAAAAGGCCAAGGCTTTCAATTTCCGCAACGATTTTCTTCCGCGCCTCAAAGCGCTCCATGCCGCGATATGCTTCCGGCACTTCATCGTTCAGGCAAGCATTGATATCCATGATGTTGATCACCTCAAGACCGGCGCGTTTGCCGACTTCAAAGTCATTAAAATCATGAGCTGGCGTGATCTTCACTGCACCGGAGCCTTGCTCTGGATCGGCGTATTCATCGGCAACAATCGGGATCCGACGGCCAACAATTGGCAGGATAACATGCTTGCCGATCAGGTCCTTGTAGCGGTCATCGTCTGGATGAACGGCAACGCCTGTATCACCCAGCATGGTTTCCGGCCGAGTAGTGGCAACAATAATATACCTGCCCTCTTCCCCTTCGATTGGGTAGCGGAAGTGCCACATGTGACTGTTGACTTCCTTCTGCTCAACTTCCAGATCGGAAATAGCAGTGTGGAATTTCGGATCCCAGTTGACCAGCCGCTTATCTCGGTAGATCAGCCCTTCTTTATAGAGCTGAACAAAAACCTTCCGAACAGCCTTTGAGAGGCCTTCATCCATGGTGAAGCGTTCCCGTCGCCAATCACAGGACGCACCAAGGCGATGCAACTGCCCAATGATGGAGCCGCCAGACTGGGCCTTCCAGTCCCAGATCTTGTCAATGAAGGCTTCCCGCCCAAGGTCATGACGGGTGACATTCTGCTCTGCCAGTTGACGTTCAACCACCATCTGGGTGGCAATACCCGCGTGGTCAGTGCCCGGCTGCCACAAGACATCCTTGCCCCGCATCCGCTCAAAGCGGACCAGAATATCCTGCAAGGTGTTATTGAGCGCATGGCCCATATGCAGGTTACCGGTAACGTTCGGCGGTGGGATCACGATGGTAAACGCATCTTCACTATCGTTTCGCCCACATTCAAAAGCTCCGCTTTCCATCCATCGGGAATAGAGCTTCTCCTCGACCTCCTGGGGTCGATAAGATTTGTCCAACATTTCTGTTGCCTTCTTAATTTCTAAAATCAGTCAATAATCAGATGTAAAGCGGGGCGCAAAGCGCCCCGTAGATTGGTGGTCGGCCCGCAGTCCCAGCTGATCAGTCGTCGTCGTCAGCGCGATCTGCGAGCTTGCTCACCTCACGCTCCACGATGCGTTGAACGATACTGGCAAGATGCTCATCCAGCCATTCTTTCAGCATGGGTCGCAATAGATCGCGAACCAATTCTTCCAAAGTCGCAGCAGAGTTCCCCATGGGCATGCCACGCGCTGCAGATACCGCCCCTGCCAGGCTGGCAAAGGAACTCGTCGCCGCCTGAACAACCGGCTCTTCCAGCAAGCTATCCAAATGTTTTTGTTCTGCCGCAGTGACCTGGGGCTCTGGTTCCGGTTCTGGCTCAGGCTCAGGTTCAGGCATCGGAACCGGTTCCATTTCCATCTCAACTTCAGGCTCTGGTTCTGGTTCCGGCTCAGGCTCAGGCTCAGGTTCTGGTTCCGGCTCTTCCATCACTTCCATGGTGGCATCCAGAACCATTTCATCCTCTTCGACTTCGTCAACGACGTCGGTCAGCTCCAGAACATCGTCTTCAGGTTCAGGCTCTGGTTCCGGCTCAGGCTCCGGCTCAGCTTCCATTTCAGGCTCAACAGCAACTTCCGGCTCGGCCTCGGCAGCTTCAGGCGCTTCGTCTTCCGCACCCTCGGCTTTCTCTTCCTCACCATCTTCTGAAATGATCCGGCGAATGGAAGCCAAGATCTCTTCCATCGTCGGTTCTTGTTCTGTTTTTGCGTCACTCATCGATTAACTCACCACCAGAAACGAAAGCTCAATTTCCTGAACTTACCGAAGAATGACAGAAAAAACCAGTCAAGTACATAATTTTAGATTGCAAAATCAGGGAGATGTTTAATCCAGGCCACCATCTGTACCGATCCACTTATTGCGAACCCGCTTGTAGTTGGCTTCCGGATCATAATATTCCACATTCAGACCCAGTTCCTTGGCACTCAAATTACCAACCGCTGCCAACACATCGTAGAGTGCAACATACACATTACGGCGAGCACTGACCAGGTTCACTTGGCTGTTCAGCAATTCCTGCTCCGCATCCAGCACATCCAACGTGGTACGGGAGCCAACCTGGGCCTCCTGCTGCACACCTTCAAGGGCGATGGTGTTCGCGCGAACCTGCTCTTCGGTTGACTGGATGTCAGCACGGGCTGATTCTAGTTGCTCCCACGCCTGAGTTACCGCTTCCCGGACATCACGAACCGCACTTTCGATTTCAATCTTCCGCTGGCTGTTGATTTGGCGGGCCTGGCGGACACTACTATAGACTGCACCTGACTGATAAAGTGGCACAGTCAGGGTCGCAGAAATACTAGCGCTTTCGCCCCACTGGGTTTCAGCAGACTGATCATCTGAATGCCCAACAGAACCATCCAGGGTCAGGCTCGGCAGCAACCGGCCCGATGTGGCTCGGATATTGTGCATAGAGCTTTCTTCCTGAAATTTGGCAGCTCTTACACTTGGGTTGTTGTTGATCCCAAGCTCAATTGCACTCTCCAGGCTTTCTGGAAAATCTGTTGGAAAACCCGGATACTGTAACTGACCCGGTTTTTGGCCGACAATCTTTTCGTAAGTGGCTTCGCTGGCCTTCAGGTTTCCGATCGAGCGGATCAATTCTGAATTGGCACCAGCAAGGCGGGCTTCTGCCTGAGCAACGTCAGTTCTGGTAATTTCACCCACTTCAAACCGGTCATTGGCAGCCTCAAGCTGACGGGTCAGAACTTCCACGTTATTCCGGTTCAATTCAACAACTGCTGTATCCCGAACCACATTCATGTAGGCAGAAACAGCAGACTGAAAAATGTTCTGCTCAACAGAAGACAGGTTTTCCCGTGCCGCCTTCACATCAGCTTCAGCCGCATTTGTATTGGCGTTCGTCTGCCCACCTTCATACAGAGGCTGCGAAACACTGAGCGCAAGAGACGACGGATTGTAAGTGCGATCTCCGCCTGTCGCAGTCGTGGAGGCAGATTTGTTATAGGTGCTACCGGCTTCACCAACCAGGGTGACCGTTGGGCGCCAGCCAGACAAAGCCTGCGGCACGCCCTCATCCACACTTCTCACGTTCGCTCGCTGAGACAGGATCGTCGGATTACTGTTGTAGGTCATAATCAGAGCTTCTTCCAAGGTCTCCGACTGAGCTGATGCAAATGGCACCAAAACCGCCAGAACTGAAGCCACCGAAATCTTTAGTTTTCTCATCAGATAACGCCCTTTAACAATTCCCCGTCGCCCAAGTCTACCAGTATAGCTGGTCTCAACATTGGAGTTTTTCGCTAGATTAACCATAAACTGTCTGGGGCAGCAGTTGCAAACCCCTATAAAGGTCTACTCAATTCAGAACCCTGAACAAAGCCAACATTGTGTCAAACTCACAACATTGTGACCTATGTCATAGTCTCTCAAGCGCACAAACATGACCTTGAGGCTCGAAATTCACCCTCAGATCTTAAAACTGGAAGCCAGCAGCTTTCGCCATCACACCCAGACGCGGGACTTCTGCATCAAACAGAGCAGACCGAACCAGCGTCCCATTCTCTTTGACATAAAGTGTTGCAACGCCAGGATTGGATCCGATCACACAGACCAGACGACCCCCTTCAGCCAATTGATCAAACAAAGCCTGAGGCACTTCATCAATTGCACCATTAATGTGAATGACATTAAAAGGTCCCTGCTTGGCGTTGCCTGCTTCCAGGTCACCGCTCACAACAGCCACATTATCTGCTTCAAGTGATGTCAGTGTTTCGCTGGCTTTTTCCACCAACTCTTCACGATCTTCGATAGCAACGACAGCCTGCGCAAGACGTCCGATAACCGCAGATGTGTAGCCTGTTCCACAAGCCACATCCAGAACGACATCGCTTTCCTGAACCTTCGCAGCCTGCAGCATCAGGGCAAAAACCCGTGGCTCAATCAAGTAACGGCCCGCTTCGATCTCCAGGTCCTCGTCCATGTAGGCAACGCCTTTGAGCGCCTTGGGAACAAAGGCCTCTCTTGGAACGGTGTCCATGGCCTCAGCAACACTATCGCTAGTAACTCGATTGGGACGAAGCTGACAGAGCACCATGGCATGGCGCGCTTCTGCGTAGTTTTCAGTCATCATGAGATTCCTGTTATCCTGCCTTTTAACTCAGAGAGACCGGAAAATTCGGTCAATTTGCGGCTTTTATACTGAAATTTTAACCCGCAAGGCAAGAAAGAAGCGACGCTTGCCAACGGTTTTCTTCAACCTCTTGGAAGTAGCGTTGTAATTTCGCCCGCAAGCCGACCTTCAGGACAGAGGGTCTTGGGTGCGCAGAGGACTTTTCTGACTGCCTCAAGTGAGTGCCCCTGACTGTCCAGAAGGATCCGTCCACCGACATGAACCCAGTCAGCTAACGCAGAGGGAAACCAGGGAACCCAGTCATGCCGGCTCTCAAATCTAAACAAGGGAACCGGATAGGCTAATGCGAATTTCTGGTCACTACTTTTGGGCGCGTTAAAACTGAAAACGGCATCGACCTTAAGCCATCCCCCAGCCAGAATTGCCATGGCTCCGCCCATGGAATGTCCTGTCAGGTAGATCTGCCCCCTCATCAAGGGTTTTATCAGCGGAATTAAGGCCCATACCCCTTTTGAATATCCATTATGTACACGCCCTGCCCCTGCGGGATTGGGGATCAAACGGGCTTTCAGGCTCGTTACAACATCCCGCCAGTTGAACAGGGAAAACTCTGTCCCCCGAAATGCGATAACCGTTTCATCCTGTCGGCTGGCCACAACACATTGATGAGCCCCCTTTGAAAATAAAATATACCCGTAGCCTCGGGCCTGCGCCTCTGCTCGTCCAATATCCGGCTCCAGATAGGCGATCGCCGCCCATTCTGCCGCTTCTGCTGGTGTCATTAAACTTCACTCCCCTCTTTTCAAACCTCTGATTTCCCTGAGGCCGCTTAAACTCTGAAAGCTCTGAAACTCTCCTGTTGACAGGACAGGCAGAAACTCATAAAACCCATGCACTTTTCGAAGTTACACCACATTATCTGGGGCCTGGTGGCGGAGTGGTGACGCAGCGGATTGCAAATCCGTGTACACCGGTTCGATTCCGGTCCAGGCCTCCATCTTCTCTTTTCTGAAAATCTGAACGGCTCAACATTGAACGCTGATCACGCGACCGCTTCTTTGGCTTGCGATGTTTGCTCCCATCCCGCCGCCCCTCACAAAAGTCGTTTGAGATACGTTTGTCGCAAACATATTGCCCCTCTAATCTCGCTTCGCTAACATGAGGCACGAATTAAATCCTTGGAGGATACCCATATGAGATTGATTATCGCGCTGTTGCTGCCCTTCCTGCTGTTCTTCACCATTGGAAAACCCTTTCAGGGCATTCTCTGCCTGATCTTGCAGATTACCTTGATCGGCTGGATTCCAGCAGCAATCTGGGCTGTTTATGCGCTCAGCCAGTACAACACGGATAAAAAGATCGCAGAACATCATTAATTTTGTGATTATTCAGCTGGCGTCGAGGGGTGAAAAACGCCCCTCAACCCTTTGAAAGAAAAGACTAAAGTTCAACTTTTACGAATTTTTTTCAAAAAAATGAAAATCAGGGCTTGGCAGCGAAACATTCCCTTGCTATAAGCCGCGAACCCGATACAATCGGGTCCACTGATCCCCGATAGCTCAGTTGGTAGAGCAGTTGACTGTTAATCAATTTGTCGCAGGTTCGAGTCCTGCTCGGGGAGCCAATATTGAAACCCCTCGGTAGAGCATCCGCTCCCGGGGGGTTTTGCTTTTTGGGATCATAAAACTGTTCGGGATGGCACCCGTCACACCCGCCGCTCACCAGCTCTGCAAAAGCGCTGAACACACCCCCAATTTCGGGCAAAATTTAGACAAAATTAATCAATTGGATCCAATATATTCTGATGTATCGGGAGCGTGTGTATTCTCAGTAAAATCATCAGCAGAATGTGCCGTCGCTCCATTCTCTGAGTTGGTGTCTGTATGAAGTTAGTTTTCGCCAGGTTTAATTAAGCATGTCGGTGATTGAAATGTCTCCGCAAGAGTCCGACATCCGGAACCTCATCCGCAACAGTCCGATTGGCGCGACAGTGTTCGTTCCTGAAACGGTTGAAGTTCTGATGGCGAACCAGGCTTTTCTAGATTTTATCGGTGCCACCAGTGAAGAAGAATTCCTCAACTTCAACAGGCAACAGACCTGGATTAGCAAGACGGCTTATAACGAGGCCAAAGAGCTGATCACGTCTGGCAAACCCCTTCAGAATTTTGAGGCCGAACGGCTTTGCATGGATGGCAATATTCGCTGGGTCCTGATCAACTCCCAATCCACCGAATTCGAAGGCAGACCGGCTGAAATCTTCTGGCAGATCGATATCACCCAACGCAAAAAAGCGGAGAGCAGGGTTCGAGAGAACGAAGCCCGGTTTCGGCAGATCCTGGAAGCCAGCCCCATTGCCATCGGCATCACGCGAGAGACAGATCAAATCATTCAATACGCCAATAGTAACTATGCAGAATTATTGGGTTACGATCTCAAAGATCTGATTGGCCAGAAAGCTGTCGATGTATGGGCGGATCCCAAAGAGCGGCAGGAAGTCATTGAACTGTATCAACAACAAGGGTTTATCGAGCACCGGGTCGTCAGAGGAAAACATAAAAGCGGTAGGTTACTTTGGCTCTCGCTGAACTGGAAAAGCTTCGTATTAAACGAGGAAAAATGCCATCTTTTCTGGGCCTATGACATTACGGCGCAAAAAGATACCGAACGCGATCTTTCCGTTGCAAAAGAACAGGCGGAGGCAGCAACCAAGGCAAAATCCGCTTTCCTTGCGTCCATGAGCCATGAAATTCGAACACCCTTGAACGGGGTCCTTGGCATCGCTGAGCTGTTGCGCCTTTCCGATCTCGATCCAAATCAAACGGCAAAAGTCGAAACAATTCTCTCCTCCGGCAAGGATCTGTTGGCCATCGTCAACGATGTTCTGGACATGAGCAAAATAGAATCCGGCAAGTTTGAACTGGAAACCAAAGCCTTCTCGCCAACCAAGCTGGTGAACGATGTCATTCTGCCCTTTGAATCCCTGGCCCAAAAGAAATCCCTTGAATTGATCATCCAGAACCAGATTGACCCAGATCTGGAACTGGACGGAGATGGCAACCGGATCAAGCAGATGCTATGGAACCTACTCAGCAATGCGCTGAAGTTTACGGGCACCGGCAAAATTTCTGTGACCAGCGAATTTATCAAAAATGCCGACTTACCTTCTGCCTTGTCCTTGATGGAAAAGGATACAATTCTGAAATTGACCGTGGCAGATACGGGTAAGGGCATTGACCCTGCCCGACTGAAAGCGATTTTCGAACCCTTCTCACAAGAAGACAACACCATCACCCGAAAATTCGGCGGCACCGGGCTTGGACTGTCCATTATCCTTAATCTGACAAAACTCATGGGCGGCGACATTGAGGTTAAAAGCCAGGTCGATCACGGATCGACCTTTAGCATTTATCTTCCCTTCGACGCGCCTCATGCCATGCGGGAGGCCCCTCAAGATCAGGCAGAAGCTGGCTATGAGCTCTCCACAAAATCATGCAAGGTGCTTGTCGCTGAAGACAATCCGGTAAATGCCCAAATTACAATGGCCTTTCTGAAAAAAGCCGGCCACGAGGTCCAACTGGTTGGAAACGGTCGACTAGCTGTCGAGGCCTGCCAAACCGATTGGGCGGACCTTATTCTCATGGATGTCCACATGCCTGAAATGAATGGTGTTGAGGCGACACAAGCCATTCGCAAACACATTTCTGCTGACATCCCGATCATTGGCTTAACAGCGGAAGCCTTCACCGATAGTCATAGCGAATTCAAGGATGCAGGAATGAATGAGGTACTGACCAAGCCCTTCAAGCCCAGCCAACTTTTCGATGCAATTTCGCGGCAAATCAGCAGGTAAAGAAATATGACACCTCACACCTCACCCACAAGAAAACGGGCATTCTGCTATGGACTTTACTTCACAACCAACAGGGCCATATCAGTAGAGGTTGCACAATCTGTTCAGGAAAAGGGGAGTATCTGATCATGCAGGAGGGACTATACACTGGGGAGTTCGAAACCCCATTCGGCAAGGGGACCGGGGTACTGCATTTCTCCAATGGTGAGATAAATGGCGGTAATTCTGCCCTTTTCTACGTTGGCACCTATTCCGTTGACGGGAATACCTTAAACGCCGAAGTGCGGACCAAACGCTTCACCATATCCGGTGAGGTGGCCTCCATCTTCGGTGTGGACGACATCACGATCCATATGGAGGGCGAAATCGATGGGGATACTATTGTCATCGATGGGGTTGCAGATGAAGTTCCGGATATGCAAATGCGAGGAAAGCTGAGCCGCGTCAATCTGTAACAAACGCTCCTGTCAGGCAGCATCTCAGGCTGACTTTCGCTGCCTCCCCCAGGTTATTCGGCTCCATATCTTTTCGTGAATAAAGAAGAATACAAAGCCAGAGAACGAGGCACTGACTGCCAACATAAAGGCGCTCAGAACTTCACCTGTCTGGATATAACTGAGCATCGTCACAACAATAATGCCCAGCAACTGCCAGGTAACGGACTTAATAACGATCCGAAAGGTACTCTCCATCAACAACCATCCTTCTTGAGCTGATTGTGAAGAGATACAGACTTTCTGCTCACGCGAACATTAGGTGTTTCCGCTCATATTTCTCTATTTTGTTTATTTTTATCAACAATGATGATAAAAATTTTAAATGGATAAGAGAGAACGCGCCTGGACATTTCGCGACCGATTGCTCAGCCGAATGCAGGCATCAAAACTGAACCAGAGCGAATTAGCGCGCCGTTGTGGTGTTGATCGATCAACCATCGCACAATTGCTCAATGAGGAGTCAACCAGACTACCGAACGCCCATTTGGCAGCAGAATGTGCAAATGCCCTGGGCGTTAGCCTCGACTGGCTGCTTGGTTTGACAGAACGAAGCGAAACCGCAGCCGACCTGCTGCAAGTTTCTATCAATTTGACTGAAGCTGCGCGCACGCCTACAGACGCTCAATTAAGGGACTGGTTTCGAGAGGCCAAAGGCCACAAAATCCGCCATGTCCCGGCGACCCTGCCTGATATTATTAAAACAGATGCGGTCATGCAGTTTGAATATTCGGCCTTCCTGACCAAGACACCCGAGCAAGCCGCCAAGACCACTTCTGATCATATGAAATGGGTCCAGCAACCAGGATCAGATTATGAAATCTGTATCCCCAAAGATATGCTTCACTCACTGATCCGTGGCGATGGGTATTGGACGGGCTTATCAAAGACAGCAAGAGAAGAACAGGTCGAGCATATCATCCAGTATTGCCGGAACTTCTATCCATCCGTCAGAATATATGTCTACGACCCTAAAGTCGTTTTTTCAGCCCCGATCACCATATTCGGCCCTTTGCTGGCCGTCATTTATATCGGCCAATATTATATGGTTTTTCGAGAAAACAGGCAGATACAGGCGCTCACTCAACATTTCGACAACTTGGTTAAAGAATCCGAGATTGATGCCCGCTCAGTATCGGAGCATATCGAAGACATATTGAAAGCAAATACAGTTTAATGCCCGTTTACAGACCATTCATTGCAAGTTCAGGCATCTGTGCCAGCAGGTCTATGGCCGACTGCCGATTGAGGATCCGACTGCCCAGCGTTTTTGCAAAAACCGCAAGCGCATCGGTCAGGCCTGGAAATTTCATATCCATTCCTTTTTCCACCTATGAATGTTGGCTAAAAATGTGACTGCCCTGAAATTTTAGTCAGTAGGCTCCGATGATCGATAGTCTCATCAAACCTGATCGCCTTAACCTGTTTCGAAATTTTTCTTATTTTTCAATACTATGAAACAAATTCTCTTGCCGATCAGGCACAAAAAAAGGCCCGGAAATCATAGCCAGATTTCTGAACCCTTTTTCGAACTGTGAGAGATAGACTATCAGAGCGTACCCGTTATGTCAAGTCTTTTTTCTCCATAATGGTGTATTGGCGATATATAAGCTGATAAAAAGAAAGGCCATCTTCCAGGTTTTTCCGCGCAAATCCTTTGCGCCGGGCCAATGTCCGATCTACTTCCCGGCAGCTTCTCCCGAAAACAACTATATCCAATACAGCCGACACATGTATTCCCTCTTCCCCGGCATAGCGCGCCCAATTGGAGAATATAAACTCCAGTTCATGGGACGGTTCGGTATAAGGACCCCGGCTTCCCGGCGTAAAGGTGTAATTTTGCGCCCGAACCCCGGAGCCCGCATAGAGCCGCTGAAAGCCGCCATACAATCGGGACGCGGCTTTTATCTGGCAATCACTAAACCCCTTCCAAAAGGCGAGTTGCTGTCGCGGCTTATTTTGAGCCAGTTGCAGTTTTTCATCTGCATATTGCCTTATATCCTGTGGCCGATAGTTGAGATTGGCCGGCTCTCCCAAGTTTAATTCATTTTCCCCCAAAATTACGTTTTTACGCTTGTGTCTTACACGTTTTGACATTTTGATACCCCATCAAACCAAAATTATGGTTATATAATAAAAGCGAATTATTTGAGGCCACCCCGTTACCTGTAGTTGTTGAATTTAAAATTTAAAACCCTGCACCCCCAACTTAAAAGGATTTTATTTTTCAACAACTTCATGTATTAAATATTATTTATAGGATAATTATATTGATATATATTCTACCTATGAGAATAAATTATAATTCTCTGATAGTCAAGGTTTTTTACGATTTTCGTAAATGGCAAATCCCATACGAAACTTGGAAAAGTAATGAAGCATCAATGGATTGAAGAGAGGCTTGCGGATCTTTCTAAAAACAAAAGTGAGCTCGCCTCTGCCCTTTCCCTCCCCCCCTCACGGGTCACAGAAATCATTGCTGGCAAGCGTCAGGTTAAATTGAATGAGCTTCGTCCCATGGCTCGTTTTCTCCGATTACCCCTAACACATCTGTTTTGGCTTCTGGAGGGGAATACCTCCAGCAACAGAGGAATTCATCCCCGACAACAACCTGTCGCATTGTGGGTTGTTGGAGAGCAAAAAAGTCCGGATGCTCCCCTGTCCGTCTGGCCTCATCAGCACCATTACCTGTTGAGCCTTCCGCTCCCGAAGCTTATTCAACTGGACCAATGTTTCTTGGTGGAAGCCCCAAAACAAACAAGAAACGGCGCAAGAAAGCTGCTTCTCTACCAATCCCACTCCCCGCTATGCCCCAACTGGCGCCGTCACACCCAGCAGCTAACACATCAGAAATCGGCCCTATTGGTAACCATTTCCCTGGAGCATGAATGCCTGATCTCAGGGTCTGGGTAGCTTCAACTTTCCCATTTCCCAACCCCACTCTCATATGATAAAAATCTCACATGACACGAACTGGTAAAATCTCATACCCGAAACGGTTGATGGCTGGCTATAAGGAGACTCTTTTTGTTCCCATGGCCATGACCTTTGCCACGAGCGACCAGCGAGAGGATTTGAAACTGGCCAACCAGTTGATCAAACTGGGCATTTATTTTCATAACCTGTCCCAGCATATCCTGCAGCGGGCCCCAACAGTAATCCTTGATTTCCCGGCGCCAGGCACACTCGATGAGACCTTTTCCGATGAAGATGCCTATGCTAAGGCTTTTGACGCTCAGGTTTCCTCAAAAGATGATAATTTGCAAACCTTTACAAAAGCCATCTTGGGAAGCTTCCTTCTTCATAATGGACAGGCGCCCGGATCTAAGGGGGAAGACAAAAGCCGTTTCCTGCTTCTGGATCCGGAAACGCTGATCGGGACTGCCCTCACTTATCAGGATAAGTCGATTTACGGCTTTGCCCTTTACCTGCTGGCACCCAAATGTAATCGACTGGTCTTTTTTGGGGCAGGAACCCGCGGGTCTACCAAGAAGATTCTCGATGAATTTCAAACCCCGAATTTTGACTGGCAGTCCTTCAGCAAATCCTACGCAGCTTATCGCTCGGCCTAGGTTTCTTGACCTATCTGGCCCGCCTCCCGCCCGGGAATCATCCGAAATTGTTGACTTTTGCATCAACACAACTTATATTGTTGATCAAGACATCAACGGAGAATGGGATGACTGATACCTATTCACAACCGATTATAAACACCGCCCCCGCGGCGGATGAGCTAAAATTGCTGATGGAGCATCGGACGCCGATGGGCTCCACCCTGAAAGAGCTGCTGGCCAACCTGCCAAAAGAAGAACGGCTAGAGGTCCTGAAGGACGTTGCCGGCAATCTGGCGCGGGATGTTGCCGCTGAACTGGTCCATAGTGAGATCAGTAAAGCCGGCAAGGGACTTCGGCAGATTGAAAAGGAAACTGGATTACAGCCCGCGGTCATTTCGCGAATTGCCACCGGTTATCATAAAAACGGGCCTGACCTCTCGTCCCTGTTTAAGATCGCCCTTGCCCTTGGCAAAACGGTTCATATCACCTTTGAAGATCCTATTGAGGATGATGATTAAGAGCCGTGCCTCATGCCTATCATCAGTCAATCCGACCTTGACCTTCTGAAACTGCTGGCCGCAACGCTGCTGATCCTGCCTGCCACTTATGCTGCCTTTTTCCTGGGACGGAGTTACTGGCGGGACTGGCAGGCAACGCGAAAGCCTGACCTCAGGGCAACCCTGCAAAGCGGCGCGAGCATTGACCGAAAACTAAATTCCTTACTCCCCCTGCCGGTATTCCTGGTCACTCTGCTTGGTATTCTGTTGCAGTTACTTTCCCTCCTGCTGGAAGGGATCGATCATTTCTGCCCCGGTTTCATTCAGTAAATGCACCGCTTTTTTTGAAATGATTATTGTGCGCTCCATTACAAAAATTTGCAAAGGGGACGCATTCAACTTTAAATGCCAGCCATCCTCCCCAAGTGAAAAGACGGACAGGAAAGACACAAACAGAGGATGTTAAAATGAGTGACGTAAATACCGCCAAAACAGAGGGCCGAATTATACCTGTCCAGATTGTAAATGCATTTGTCAAAGACGGCACAGGCGGCAATCCAGCGGGTGTTGTTCTGGATGCAGATAATTTAAGTGCCGACGACAAACTGGCGATCGCCGCTAAAGTCGGGCTTTCGGAAACAGCATTTGTATCAACGTCAGAGACCGAAACCATCAAACTGGATTTCTTTACCCCCAACCGTCAGATTGCCCATTGCGGCCATGCAACCATCGCCACTTTTTCATATCTTGCCAGTCTGGGTCGGGTTGCTGAAGGAGATGCCTCCAAGGAGACTGTCGACGGCCCCCGTCAAATCAAATTACAGGATGGCGCTGCCTATATGGAGCAGTTAGCCCCCCGATATGACACCGCAGAAAGCTGGCCGGCAAAAGATGTATCGGATGAGACTATCCTCTCCTCCCTCGGCCTAACTGCAAACGACCTGATTGAAGGAAGTCGGCCGACCCTGGTCAATACCGGCAACAACTTCATATTGGTAGGTGTTAAAACCCCTGAAATCCTGCAGAACCTGACCGCCGACCAAGGTGCAATTGAAGCCATTTCCAATAAGCTGGATTTAATTGGCTATTATGTCTTCACGCTGGAGGGAACCGAAGAGGGCGTGACTGCAACCAGCCGCATGTTTGCCCCGGCCTATGGTATTGAAGAAGAAGCTGCTACCGGTATGGCGGCAGGCCCCCTTGCCTGCCTTCTCCATGACCAGTTCGGTTATAAAACGGACACCCTGATCCTTGAACAAGGTCGGTTCATGAGCCCCGCCTCTCCCAGCGAAATTACAGTCAATCTATCCTTAGAAAACGGCCAGATCACTGGCCTGATGGCTGGCGGCTACGGCAAGGTGATGCAAATCCTTGAGGTTGAGATTTAAGATACCTTTAAAGCCCTCGGATCATGGCGATGCGGGGGCCCATTTCCTTGAATATCTCCCGCTCCTTTTGCAGGATCCTAGCAAGGCCTGGCCATTGCCCATCCGGTTCCAGCAGGGTAAAACCCATTCGTCCGTAAAAGGGGGCGTTAAAAGGCACATACTGGAAGGTTGTTAGGGTCAGCGCGCGCCATTTTTGGGCGCGGCAATCGGTGATCACAGACTTGAGCAGATTACGGCCGATCCCTCGGCCCGCCTGATCCGAGCAGACAGAAATTTCCTTCAAATGTGCTTCGCCGTCTACTTCTGTGACCAGCGCAAAACCGACAGGGCCAGTCCCAATCAATTCCGCTATTAAGAGACGGACTGAGGGTGGGAGCTTTTCATAGTAACTTTGGGGGACCGGTTCGGCCTCGGCCAGTTCCTCAATTCCCACCTGACGAAACAAGGCCCCGGCAGAGCGTTCAATTTCCGGCAGGTAAGGATAGTCCTCACGGGTCGCGAAGCGAATATGCACAGTCTCTTCAGTCATGGGATGAGCTAACGTTATTCAGGCCAAAAAACAACCTAAAAGGCGAGATGATCAGATCCGAAGAATGGACCTGCGAAAAGTGGGTTTAAAACGGATAGGGATACCTTTTGGATGGAAAATATCTTTACGCAATGCGCGGCAGATAAAGGGACAGACACGTTCCCTCACTCAGTTCCGATTGAACCGTGACATAACCAGCAGATTGCTTAATGAACCCATAAACCATGGACAGCCCCAGTCCGGTTCCCCGCCCCACTTCCTTGGTCGTGAAAAACGGCTCGAACACATGAGCGAGCTTGGAGGGCTCAATCCCCATGCCGGTGTCGGCAACCGACAGCACCACATACTGTCCGGCCGGAATATATTCGCCTGTGACCTGCAAACCTGAAGCAAGATCGCTATTTTCAAGACTTATGGTGATGTCACCACCTTTAGGCATGGCATCTCGGGCATTCAGAACCAGATTGATCAGGGCATTTTCAAGCTGCCCCAAATCCACCCGGCAGTTCCAGGGATCATCCTCCAATTCAGTCAGGATGGAAATCTCTTCCTCGATTGTTCGGCGCAACATGGAAATGGTTGATAGCACCGGCTCTTTTAAGCTGCTGACAACAGGATCCAGTCTCTGGTCCCGGGCAAAGGCCAACATGTTTCGTGTCAGCTCGGCTCCCCTGTCGGCGGCTGCAATCATGGAGTTCAACATTTTATTCCGGTCCAGGCCCGGCACACTATTTTCTTCCAGCAACAGTTCCGCATTGCCTTGGATGATCGCCAGCAGATTGTTGAAGTCATGCGCGATACCGCCGGTCAGTTGACCAACGGCTTCCATCTTTTGAGATTGGCGCAGCTTATCTTCCAGAAGGCGTTGCTCCGTCACATTGAGGGAGACGCCAAAGACGGAGTCAATCCAGCCATCTTCATTCATCTCAGGAATAATTTTACCCGCCATATAGCGGATTTCCCCATCGCCCAACCTGAGGCGGACCTCATACTGAGTGGGCGCCTTGGTTCGGATCGCATTATTGATGGCATCCATCATGATTTTCCGATCCGATGGGAAAACCCTGGAAACCGCCTTGTCCATGGTCAGGACATCCTTGTCAGGATCCATGCCATGAATTTCGTACAGAGAGCGAGACCACGTTACTTTCAGCCCATCCAGAACAATGCGCCAGTGCCCCATCTGGCCGACTTCCTGCGCCAATTCCATCTCATGGTCTTTGCGGTGCAACTCGTCCATATATTTCTGGGTATGAGACATATCCCGGATGATGTTGAGGGTTCCAACCTCCCCTTCCCAGACAATTGTGCGGGCGGAAACATGGGTGGGAAATTCAGATCCATCCAGACGGCGATGCCAGCTATCGTAATTGACCGTTGACTCATCGCGCTCAAGCTGACTACGCAAATCCAGCATTTTTTGCCGCATACGCGGGGCCGCCCATTCGTTGGACGGGGTTCCGATAATCTGGGTCTTGTTTTCTAGTCCGAACGTTTGCAGGGCACTATGGTTGACGAAACGGACAACACCGCCGACCTGAATCAGCAATCCGTCGGGGATCAACTCCAGGACTTCCCGGTGCTGGGAGCGTTGATCCTGCAGCACTTTCTGGCTTTGAACCAGTTCGGTAAAATCCTGCAAGACAGTGTAATAGGCAGGCTTACCCTTATAAACGCCGCGCGAGGTGGTGAAGAGCAGGGTTTTGAGGTTTCCCTTCGCACTTAGCATATTCATGCGGTAATTCTTGACCCGATCATTGGATTCAATCAGAGCAACAAACTTTTCATGCTCTTCCCTGTCCGGATGAAAATCGGCGGTTTTCATACCAATCAGGGATTTTCCCTGCATATCGTAAACTTCATGGGCATATTCATTGGCCAGGAGAAATTCACCATCCCAAGTGATAACAACCGCGATCGCAGCCCCATCCATCAGATTTTGGAAAAGGAAATTATGCTCGAGTTGAGGTTCAGCCTCTTTCTCGTGATCCTGCTGATCTGTCATAAACGCCAAAAACCCTTTGCCAAGCGGTCCCATTCTATCCCCCATATGGTACCTATTTTAAGGAGGATTTCTTAACCAAAAGGTTAAGAAAGCGAACATATGAAAATTTTCACGGAAAAATTTCACACCTTGCTTGCAGGTGATGAAAGTATTACATAGATAATTAGTGAAATATATTTAAGTACGTCCCCAGAGCAGAGAATATCATGACAATACGCAAAGATTTCGTAGATACGATCGGAAACACCCCCCTGATCCGGCTCACCGGTGCGTCTGAGGCAACGGGCTGTGAAATCTATGGCAAGGCAGAGTTCCTGAACCCGGGCGGTTCTGTGAAAGATCGCGCCGCACTTGCCATTATTGAAGACGCCGAAGCCAAAGGACTGTTGGAGCCTGGCGGGCTTATCGTCGAAGGAACCGCAGGCAACACCGGCATCGGCCTTGCCCTTGTGGCCAACGCCAAGGGCTATAAAACAGTCATTGTCATGCCCGAAACCCAGACTGACGAGAAGAAGGCTCTGCTCAAATATTGCGGTGCTGATCTTCGACTTGTTCCAGCCAAACCATACAAAGACCCCGGTAACTATGTCCGCTATTCCGGCCGCCTCGCAGAGGAATTGGCAGCGAAAAGCGACAAAGGCGCCATCTGGGCGAACCAGTTTGATAATGTGGCCAATAAAATGGGCCATTTCAAAACCACAGGGCCGGAGATCTGGACCCAGACAGAGGGCAAGGTTGATGGCTTCATTTGCGCTGTCGGCAGTGGTGGCACCCTTGCCGGAACGGCTGATGCGCTTCGGGATCGGAACCCAAACATCAAAATTGGTATCGCTGATCCCATGGGTGCAGCCCTTTATGAGTATTACAAGAACGGTGAGCTGAAATCCGAAGGGAGCTCTATCACCGAGGGAATTGGTCAAGGCCGGATTACAGCCAACCTGGAAGGGTTGGACGTCGACATGCCCTACCAGATCAGCGACGCGGAAGCGCTTGAAATTCTGTATAACCTTAACATCAAGGAAGGCCTCCAACTTGGCTTATCCTCAGGCGTTAATGTGGCCGGCGCTATTCGCATGGCCAAGGAAATGGGCCCTGGCCATACCATTGTCACCATCCTTTGCGATACCGCCCAAAAATACTTTAGCAAGCTGATGGATGTTGATATGCTCCGGCAAAATAATCTGCCGGTCGCCCCTTGGATCGAGGGGTAATAGACCGGCCCAACATCAGGAGCTGGACCCCATGACGAAACCCCTTTTTCGCGAAGACTCTTATCAGACAAGCTGTGAAGCAACTGTAACAGCAATCAACGAGAGAGGGGGCATCGTCCTTGACCAGACTGTGTTCTACCCAACAGGTGGCGGCCAGCCCGGCGATACCGGAACAATAACCCTCGCCAGTGGCGACGTGATTGAGATTGCCACCACTGTCAAGGGTGACAGTCCTGAAGAGGTCGTGCATGTTCCCGCTTCAGACGAGGTGATGCCAAAGGTTGGCGATACGGTAACTGCCGAGATCAACTGGGAGGTCCGGCACCGCTTGATGCGCATGCATTCCTGCCTGCATCTTTTATCTGCGGTCCTGCCCTACCCGGTTACAGGTGGCCAGGTTTCTGACGGGAAAGGACGGCTCGATTTTGACCTTCCCGAAGCCCAGCTTGATAAAGAGGAAATTACAGAAAAACTGAATGCACTAATCGCCGAGAACCGGCCCGTTACCGCTGACTGGATTACGGATGAGGAACTGGATGCGCAACCAGATCTTGTTAAAACCATGTCTGTTCAGCCGCCGCGCGGCAGTGGGCATATTCGACTAATCAAGGTTGAGGATACGGATCTGCAGCCTTGTGGCGGCACACATGTCAAAAACACTTCGGAAATCGGCCGGGTCCGGGTTCGAAAAATTGAAAAAAAGGGTCGTCAAAACCGCCGTGTTTCCCTAATGTTTGAAGACTAAGAAAAATCAGTTCGAAACGCGCAAAGAGAAATCATGTCTTACGTTAATCCTACGTCCCTTGTCTCCACTGAATGGCTGAGCCAAAATATTTCTTCCCCCGATATTCGTATTGTGGATGCCTCCTGGTACATGCCTGGTGAAAATCGGGACCCGAAAGCCGAGTTCGAAGCGGCCCACATTCCGGGTGCTGTTTTCTTTGATATTGATGATATTGCCGATACCGATAGCTCTCTGCCTCACATGATCCCGGCACCAGAGAAATTCTCCAGCAAACTTCGGAAACTGGGGCTTGGCGATGGCAACCGGATTATCGTCTATGATGGATCTGGTATTCGCAGTGCCGCCCGCGCCTGGTGGATGATCCGCCTGTTTGGTCATGACGATGTGTCCATTCTGGATGGTGGTCTACCCAAATGGCAGGCGGAAGGCCGGGCCATTGATGATTTGCCAACGAAACCGATAGAACGGCATTTCACATCGCGCATCAATAATCTGCTGGTGAAGGAGAAAGACCAGGTCCTTGCCAATATTGACAGCCAAAAGGCTCAAGTTTTGGATGCCCGGTCAAAAGGCCGTTTTGAAGGAACTGAGGCGGAACCCCGCGAAGGACTTCGCGGAGGCCGGATCCCTGGCTCCTATAACTTGCCATTCAACGACTTACTGACAAGTGAGGGAACCTTAAAATCTGCAGATGAGCTGAAAGCGGCGTATGAAGCCTCAGGCATTGACCTTAAAAAGCCTGTGATCACTTCCTGTGGCTCCGGCATTACGGCCTGCGTTCTGGCCTTCGGCCTTCATATGCTGGGACACCGGGATGTGGCGGTTTTTGATGGGTCCTGGACTGAATGGGCATTGGATGAAACGCTTCCGGTTCAAAAAGGAGCCGAATAAGTCCCATGCCTATTATGCGAAAACCGGAGCCGAACCCGGACGGGTCCTGGCCGGTCACCATCACGTACCTGAAAATGACAGAGCGCCAGCAACCGCAGGCCATTCCAGTCCCGGCAATTCCTCACGCTATTCAGCGGGCGGAAGAGCCCACAGTTGATTTTTATCGCTTTCTATATGATGCGGTCGGCAAAAACTGGGGCTGGGTAGATCGAAAGCTTCTGTCTGATGAGGAGCTCAAAACCGTCATTCAGGATGAGGATACGGAAATCTATGTCCTTTATATCAAGGGCGTTCCGGCTGGCTATTGCGAGCTGAATTTCAAGAAATTCCCAAAGGAAGTAGATCTGGCCTATTTCGGGATTATGCCCGAATTTATCGGCATGAAATTGGGTCCCTATTTCCTCAACTGGGCAATTGAACAGGCCTGGCTGAAAGGGCCGGAATGCGTGACGGTCAATACCTGCACACTGGACCATCCCAAGGCCCTGCCCCTCTATCAGCGCTTTGGCTATGTTCCTTATAAGCAGAAAGTCCTATCGATCGCCCCGATCAAGGACTGAGCCCTGATCCTATCAGACAAACAAAAAGGCGCTGAAAAAGCGCCTTTTGGTACATCTACCTTCTTTTGATCTGTGCTGGTCTTACTCTTGCGAATAGGCCTTACATAAAAGAGCCGCAAAGGCAAAGGCAACAAAAGCAACCGAAGCCATCGCGGTCACGATGACCGTATCGAGAAAACAAAATCCGTATCCACCAGCTACACAGCCCTTAACGTCGAGCACGGCGGCAATTCCGAAGGAAATACCAATTCCGATAAGTAGGGCCAATAATTGTGTAACACCCACAACGGCTTTATGTCGCATATCCAATTCTCCCACATACCAGATATAGCGTTTCATTTTGTACCTACTGTTCCAAATACTATCCTTTAACTGGTACATGAGAAAAGAAAAATCCACCCCATGCCGCAAATTTGATGAAAATTTTAGCAATTCCATCCAAAACGAACCATAAGGCACATAACTATTCCCTCATATGTTGCAATTTTATTGCAGCCACACCTCTAAAGTGAATAAGGGTCAGAATCAAAAAACCCCGGCGTTGCCACCGGGGTTTTCTGTTGTCCGAATAAGGCTGGTTTAGCCGTTATGCAGGATCTGTGAGAGGAAGAGTTTCGTCCGCTCACTTTGTGGGTTTTCGAAGAATTCGATAGGTGGTGCCTGCTCGATCACTTCACCCTGGTCCATGAAGATAACCCGGTCAGCAACGGTTTTCGCAAAGCCCATTTCATGGGTCACACAAACCATTGTCATCCCCTCTTCCGCCAAGCTGATCATGGTGTCGAGCACCTCGGAAATCATTTCCGGATCAAGAGCAGAAGTTGGTTCATCAAACAGCATGATCCGCGGGTTCATGCAGAGCGAACGGGCAATCGCCACACGCTGCTGCTGACCTCCGGAAAGCTGCCCCGGATATTTAAGCGCCTGATCCGGGATCTTTACCCGTTCCAGGAACTTCATGGCAGTGGCTTCCGCCTCAGCCTTTGGGGTCTTGCGAACCCAAATCGGCGCCAGCGTACAGTTCTCCAGAACCGTCAGATGCGGAAACAGATTGAAGTGCTGAAACACCATGCCGACTTCGCGGCGGATTTCATCAATCTTCTTCACATCGTTGGTCAGTTCAATACCATCAACGATGATCTGGCCCTGCTGATGCTCTTCCAGACGGTTGATGCAGCGGATCATTGTGGATTTACCGGACCCGGAAGGTCCACAAACCACAATTCTCTCACCCCGTTCAACAGTCAGGTTGATATCCCGAAGAACATGGAAGTCTCCGTACCATTTATGCATGCCAATGATTTGAATGGCTGCATCTTCCTGTGATTTACTCATGGCTGCTTCACTCATAATCGCGGCCTCCTATCGTTTGTGTCCGGTGTGGAGTTTGTTCTCCAACCAGATGCTGTAACGTGACATGCCAAAACAAAATACCCAGAACACGGCGGCAACAAAGACATAACCCTCAGTCGCGAGACCCAGCCATTTGGTATCTGCCAGACCACCTTTCACGATGCTAAGCAGATCCAGAAGGCCGATGATCAGGACAAGAGTTGTATCCTTGAACAAGCCGATAAAGGTATTCACGATGGCCGGAATGGAAATTTTTAAGGCCTGCGGCAGAATAATAAATGCCATGGCCTGCCAATATCCAAGTCCAAGAGACTTGGCAGCTTCCATCTGTCCTTTCGGGATTGCCTGCAAGCCACCGCGGATCACCTCAGCCATATAAGCTGCGGAGAAAAGGGACATACCTACAAGAGCCCGAACCAGTTTATCGAAATTCTGTCCTTCCGGCAGGAACAGCGGCAGCATAACTGACGCCATAAACAGCACGGAAATGAGCGGAACCGCACGGATCAGTTCGATAAATCCAACGCACATCATACGAACGGCCGGCATGGTCGAGCGACGCCCAAGCGCCAGAACGATCCCAAGCGGCAAAGCCACAAAAATGGACACCGAGGCCAAAACCAGGGTCAGGAACAATCCACCCCATTCAGAGGTTTCAACCACCTGCAGTCCAACTCCTCCGTAGAAGAGGAAGTAGCAAACAACCGGATAAATCAGGAACAGGAAGATGGCAGGCCACTTCTTGTCCTTGACCACATCAGAGAGAACCAGGAACAACCCGATCGCCCCGAGAATATATCCAAGATCCACCCGCCAGCGTTCATCTACCGGATAGAACCCATACATGTTTTGACCAAACCGCTCTTTAATAAAGACCCAGCAGGCGCCTTCCCCAGTACAATCCGCTTTGGTTGAACCAAGGAAATTCGCATCAATGATCGTATAGCTGACGAGATGCGATACAGCCCACCAAACCACATAAAGAGAGACCAAGGTCAAAATCGAGTTTAGCCAACTGGAGAATAAATTCTCCCGCAGCCAGCCAATAACGCCCGTCTGGGATACCGGTGGCGGCATTTCCGGATGGCGTTCTGTTTTTACAATAGCCATAGCTTACCTCTCCACCAATGCGATTTTCTTGTTGTACCAGTTCATGAACAGGGAAATCAGAAGACTGATTACCAGATAGAACAACATGGTCAGCGCGATAATTTCAATCGCCTGGCCAGTCTGGTTCAAGGACGTTCCACTGAAGATGGCCACAATCTCCGGATAGCCAACTGCGGTGGCCAATGAGGAGTTCTTGGTCAAGTTCAGATACTGACTGGTCAAAGGTGGAATGATAACCCGAAGAGCCTGCGGCAGAATAATCAGACGCATGGTCTTATTCGGATGTAATCCCAATGAGTTGGCAGCTTCTGTCTGGCCGTGACTAACCGAATTGATACCGGCACGGACAATTTCCGCAATGAAAGAGCCGGTATAGATCGCCAATCCCAGCAGCAAGGCCAGGAATTCAGGCTCCAGTGACCAACCGCCCTGAATATTGAAGCGACCGAATTTCGGATCTTCGATTGAGAACGGAATACCGGAAACCAGTGCAGCGATGATCGGCAACCCTATAATCAACCCCAGACCGGCCCAGAAAGTCGGAAATGGCTGACCGGTAGCATCCTGCCGCTTCTGTGCCCATTTGGAAACAAAGACAGTTGCAACAATACCAATGATGAGAGCGATCGGAATGATCATGAACCCGGCTTCCGGAATAATTTTCGGAAAGGCGAGCCCGCGAATATTCAAATACACATTCTCAGAAAGGTGAATACTGTCTTTAACGCCGGGCAGGAACGCACCCACCGCGCCGTACCAGAACAGCAACTGCACCAGCAACGGAATGTTTCGAACCACTTCAATGTAAACGGCGGCAATTTTGTTGACCATCCAGTTATTGGATAGCCGCAAAACACCGAAGATAAATCCGATAATGGTTGCCAGAACAATACCGGCAAAGGATACCGCAAGGGTATTGATCATGCCGATGAGAAGCACATCCCCGTGTGTGGAGGTCTGCGCATTAAAGTCCATCAATAGGACAACGCCGATATCAAAACCGGCAGGTTGGCTCAAGAACCCAAACCCTGAGGCAATTCCCCGTTTCTCAAGGTTAATAATGGTGTTGTTGCCAACGTAAAGTACAAAAGCAAGGAATAGGCCTAGTACGAGGACCTGAAAGAAAATCGCTCGGATTTTCGGATCACGCCATAGACTTACTCCACTTTGGCCCGAGACATCTGCAGTCATAAGGCAGCTCCTTCCAGGAGTAATTCACTTAAGTCAAAAAACAAAAAGAGTGCATGCCTCACCTGAGACACACACTCTTTAATCCCCCACTAAGTCGACTTAGCGTGCAGGTGGTGCATAAAGGATACCGCCTTTATTCCACTGAGCGTTCAGACCGCGTGAAATTTTGAGTGGAGTTCCTTGACCCAGGTGCTTTTCAAAGATTTCACCGTAGTTACCAACCATGGATACAATGTTGTATGCCCAGTCGTTGGACAGGCCAAGCTGCTCACCCAGATCGCCAGATGCACCCATCAGACGAGCAATACCTGGATTTGCACTGCCTTTCATGTCAGCGGCATTTGCAGATGTAATGCCCATTTCTTCAGCGTTGATCAATGCGTTCAGTACCCAACGAGCAATATCACCCCACTGGTTGTCGCCGTGGCGAACAAGTGGACCAAGAGGCTCTTTGGAGATCACTTCTGGAAGAACAACGTGGTTGTCTGGATTTGGAACAACGGAACGCTGTGCATACAGACCAGATTGGTCAGTTGTGTAAACGTCACATTTGTCGTCCAGATAAGCTGTCCGTACTTCGTCAGCTGTGTCGAACAGAACTGAGTCATACTTCATGCCTTCAGCAGCGAAGTAGTCAGCCAAGTTCAGCTCAGTTGTTGTACCGGACTGCAGGCAAACCCGTGCACCGTCAAGTTCTTTGGCGGAAGAAACGCCAAGAGACTTCTTAACCATGAAGCCCTGACCATCGTAGTAGTTGACGCCAACAAACTCGAAACCGAGGTTCACGTCACGTGTCAGTGTCCATGTTGTGTTACGAGCAAGAACATCAATTTCACCAGACTGCAGAGCTGTGAAGCGTTCTTTTGCAGTTGTTGGTGTGTATTTTACTTTGTCCGGATCACCAAAGATGGCTGCAGACATAGAGCGGCAGAAGTCGACGTCAAAGCCTTCCCAGACACCTTGGTCGTTCGGAGCTGCAAAGCCAGCAAGACCTGTTGTCACACCGCACTGAATAAAGCCTTTGGCCTTAACATCGTCCAATGTGCCTGCAGAAGCAGCACCGGCCATCAAAGTAGCTGTAGCAGCGACAGCTAAAAAGCTCGCTTTTTTCATAAAATAACCTTCCTGTCAGTTTTCTATTTTCAATTCACCTGGTAGTCCTTGACCAGGCAAAAACGGGCAATCGCCCACAAAGCCCTTTTTCCCAATTTCGGACCTTGTATGGGTAAAACGATAATATTTTTACTTTACCCGTCAACGGAAAATTTACACTTTTTGACCGGTCGATCAATTTTCCATAAAATTAACCCTAATAATTTCTCCCTTTTCTGGGTCTCATTATTCCTCTATTCAAGACACACTCAAAACAGTGATACAGGAGTTGCTTAAACATGAAAGACGAAACAAAAATTGTGGTCAGTGGCCGGAACCCAGAAGACAATTTCGGGATCGTCAATCCACCCGTCTATCATGCCTCCACCGTTCTATATTCATCCCTTGCCGAATTGCAGCAAGCCCACAGGGACCGTGCGGAAGGTAAGCAAGTTGTCACCTACGGACGGATCGGAACTCCAACTAGCTGGTCACTGGAAAATGCAGTTGCAGATCTGGAAGGCGGATACCGGACTCAGGTCTTTCCATCTGGTCTGGCAGCTTGCTCATTTGCCATTCAGGCTTTTGTCAAATCCGGCGATCACATTCTGGTTACGGACAGTGTTTATAATCCTACTCGGCAGTTCTGTGAGACGGTTCTAAAAAAGTTTGGCGTACAAACGACTTATTACGATCCATTGATCGGAAAAGGAATCGCAGAGCTGATTCAGGACAACACAACCGTCATTTTTACAGAATCACCCGGCTCGCAAACATTCGAAATGCAGGATATTCCGGCAATCGCTGAAATTGCCCACCAGCATGGTGCCGTTGTCATAATGGATAACACCTGGGCATCTCCTTTATTTTACAAGCCTTTCGAGCATGGTGTTGATGTATCCATTCAAGCTGGTACCAAATATATCGTTGGTCATTCTGACGTCATGATCGGAACCGTCACCACAACCGAAAAGCATTGGCCAGCCCTGCAAGCGGCCGCCAACCAGATGGGCCAGACATCGGGACCCGATGATGTCTATCTTGCTCAGCGGGGACTTCGCACCCTGTCTGTGCGCCTGAAACAGCATATGGAAAATGCAATCAAGATCGCCAAATGGCTGGAAGACCGTCCCGAAGTTCATTCTGTATTGCACCCTGCCCTGGAAAGCCATCCGCAGCATGATCTGTGGAAACGAGATTTCCTTGGGGCGTCAGGCTTGTTTTCCTTCCGGCTGAAAGCCTGCTCAAAAGAGGCTATGGCAGCCTTCTTGGATAATCTGGAGCTGTTCGGCATGGGATATAGCTGGGGTGGTTATGAAAGCCTGATCATCTATGCTGACCCCAGTAGCTACCGGACCGCGACGACCTGGGACAACTCCAACCCATTGATCCGGGTTCATATCGGTCTTGAGGATCCTGAAGACCTGATGGCGGATCTATCCGCAGGTTTTGAAAAACTGGCGGCGGCGAGCTAAGCCCTGCCTCTGCTTTTAAAGGCAAGAGAATGACTGATTTGGATACCCTGCTGAAATTCAATAGTGATGGCCTCATTCCGGCCATCGCCCAGCAGCATGATACAGGCGAAGTCCTGATGATGGCCTGGATGAACCGGGATGCAATTGACGAGACATTGCAAACCGGACAGGTCTGCTACTGGTCCCGGTCCCGCAAAGGGCTGTGGCGAAAAGGTGAAAGTTCTGGTCAGGTGCAGAAACTGGTCAAGTTCCGCGTCGATTGCGATGGGGACACGATCCTGTTGCTGGTCGATCAAAAGGGCGTTGCCTGCCATACAGGGCGGCGGAATTGCTTCTATAATGAAGTCAGCGATGGTCAGGTCAGCATTATCGCTGATGTGGAAATCGATCCCAACCAGCTTTATGGAGAGAAATAGAGAGGCGAATGTCTTTGAGCCCGGCTGAATGGGAGGTCATCTCCCTCTCCTTAAAAGTGGCGATCTGGTGTGTAGGCGTAAACCTGATCCCGTCTCTTGCCATGGCCTGGCTCCTCGCGCGCTGTGACTTTCCAGGGAAATCGGTTGTCAACGCGACCGTTCATTTGCCGCTTGTTATACCGCCGGTGGTGACAGGCTATGTTCTTCTTGTTCTGCTTGGCAAAAACGGGCCCATCGGTAGCTGGCTCTATAGCGTTTTTGACATCACCCTCATTTTCACTTGGAAAGGCGCCGTGATTGCAGCGGCCGTCATGTCCTATCCCTTGATGGTGCGGGCCATGCGCACCGGAATTGAAGCGCTTGATCCCAGACTTGAGGAAGCGGCACAGATGCTGGGTAAATCAAGGCTTCACATCTTTCGGACTATCTCCCTACCCCTAATCCTGCCAGCCATCATTTCGGCAATGACCCTTGGCTTCGCCAGAGCGCTTGGAGAGTTCGGGGCAACCATTACATTTGTCTCCAACATTCCGGGGGAAACACGAACCCTGCCGATAGCCATCTATAGCCTCATTCAAATTCCAGGGGGCGAGGACAAGATCCTTAAACTGGTGCTGATCTCTGTCCTGATCTCCTTTGCGGCTATCGCTCTCTCTGAATATCTAGTCCGGCGGAGCCCGGCCCGGACGAAGGAGAGCTGATCTATGCTGATCGCCCGGATTGTCAAAAAGCTCCGCCCCTTTACGCTGGACTGCGAATTAACCGTTGAGCCCGGGATCACGGCCATCTTCGGCCCTTCAGGCGCAGGTAAAACCCAGCTGGTGAGATTGCTGAGCGGGCTGGATACGCCAGATGAGGGCATGATTGAAATGATTGGCCGCCCGTTGTTCGAAAGCGGACCCAATGGCGGTGCCGTCCTCAATGTGAAAGCAGAGGCGCGGAAAATTGGTCATGTATTTCAACAGCATCTTCTATTTCCCCACTTAAGCGTTCGAAAAAACCTGCTTTATGGCCGGCCAACATCGCCAAAGCTGGATTTCAATGAAATTGTCGACACTTTGGGGATTGCAGATTTACTGGACCGCAAGCCGGTGAACCTCTCAGGTGGGGAAAGTCAGCGGGTTGCCATTGGCCGCACGCTTTTAAGTGAGCCGGACCTGATTATCATGGATGAGCCGCTCGCCAGTTTGGACAGTGCCATCAAACAGGACATTATGGGCCTGATTGAGAAGCTGCGGGACAGCTACGGCCTGACCATTCTTTATATTACCCATGCCCTGCCCGAGGTGATGCGTCTGGCCGATAATCTGATCCTGCTGGAAGGCGGCAAATGTCTTGCTGCCGGACCAACGGGGGAAATCCTCTCCCGCCATGATCTGGCACTCACCGATGATAGTCTTGAGATCGGCACCGTTTTTAATGGAACGATTGCCCATCAGGATCCGGAGCTCAAACTAACCCAGTTGGAGACGGATGCTGGATTGCTTGAGGTCACTGGTCTCAGCCAAAAAGCGATCGGTGATCCAGTTCGAATTCGTCTCAGGGCCAAAGACATAACGATCGCCACTGAGGACATAAACCTAATATCGACACTTAACCGGTTAAAAGGAAAAGTCACAGATATTCAAAAAACCGGATCTGGAACTGTTTTTCTTAAAGTTGATGTGGGCATTCAACTAAATGCAGCAATTACATTGAAATCATTGAATTTATTAAAACTGGAAATTGGTATGCCAGTCTGGGCGCTCATCAAATCCGTAACCGTCAATTCGATCGAGAGATAGGCAATGACAGCGCAAAAGCGAAAAGTTGTGATAGTCGGTGGCGGCCCTGCGGGCCTGTTTGCGGCAGAGTATCTGAGCCGGATTGACGGGCTGGATGTGCATCTGTTTGATCATAAACCCTCCATCGGGCGAAAGTTCCTGATTGCGGGTCGCGGCGGCCTTAACCTGACCCATAGCGAGGAGTTGGAGAGCTTCCTGTCTAAATACGGTCCGGCAGAAGACTTTCTCAAACCACTGATCACCGATTTCAACCCCCGAAAGCTTAGGGACTGGGCAGAGGGTCTGGGCGTTGAAACCTTCGTTGGCACCAGTGGCAGGGTCTTTCCGGTAGAAATGAAGGCAACCGGGATTATCCGTGCCTGGTCAAAACGAATACTGGATCAAGGGGTCACCTTTCATCCCGGCTACAGCCTGACAGGCATTGCCCCAACAGGCGATCTGATTTTCCAGACAAGCGAAGAGTCCGTTGAACTGGTTAGCGCCGATGCCACGCTCTTTGCGATGGGTGGTCTCAGCTATCCCCACCTTGGCTCCACCGGCAACTGGATCCCGGCTCTGAAAGATGCAGGGATAGATATCCGCCCTTTCCTGCCCATGAACTGCGGATTTGAAGTGAATTGGTCCGCTTACCTGATTTCCAAATATAGCGGCGAGGCCCTGAAAAACATCCGGGTCAAGTATCAGGATGAAGTGGTGCCCGGTGACCTGATCCTGACTGACTACGGATTGGAGGGTGGTGCGATTTATGCCCTTAGCCGGGAGTTGGTAAAGGATCTGGATAGGGAGAAAAGCGAGGAGAATGAGCCAGTCGTTGTCCATCTGGATCTGAAACCTGACATGAGTGCAGATCGTTTGCGGGTCAAGCTAGAGAGCCCACGTGGAAAACAGAGCTTTAGCAATTATTTGCGAAAAGCTCTCGGCCTGCCGCCGCATATTGTTGCCCTGCTCCATGAACGCGCTGGCGATCAGCTAAAAACAAATGAGGAGATTATCTCCGCAGTCAAAAACCTGCCCATCACCCTGACTGGAGCCCGGCCGATTGAGCGGGCGATCAGCAGTTTGGGCGGCGTCAAACTAGAGAGCCTGACACCGGAGTTAATGGTCAAAGACATGCCCGGCATTTTCGTTGCCGGCGAAATGATGGACTGGGATGCGCCGACTGGTGGCTATCTGCTGCAAGCCTGTTTTGCCACAGGACTGGGCGCCGCTAAGGGTATTGAGAATTACCTCAAGAAATGACGTTAAAGCTCTAAGAATAAAGAGTTATTAGCGCGCCACGTTACTGGTGGAAGACGCCAGATTGCTGATCATTTCCTCAATCCGAGCACGATCTTTCAAATAGAGGCTCTTGCCTTTTTTGAAGACCAGTTCTTCATTGGTAAGCTGCCCGAGCACACGCGCAACGGTTTCCCGTGTCGTTGATACCCGACTGGCAATCGCGCTTTGGGTTGGCATTGGATAGATCAACCAGCTATCGGCATTTAACGGATCCGGTTTGGCCATTCGCAAGAGTTCCTGACACACCCGCTGCACCGCCCCCAGAGTAGAGAGATCAAGGATCCGCTCATCATTGACCCGGATAATTCGGGCAAGCCGTTCCAGCACCTGAATGGAAACCTCAGGATGCTCTTTCAACAGTTCCGCAAAATTATCTGGGGAAAGGGAGGCGAGCAGGCATTCCTTGTTGGCAATCACATTGGCGGAACGAGGCCGACCATCAATGGCGGAAAGCTCACCAAAATATTGGCCCGCTTCCACACTTGCATAAGCCACTTCACGCCCGGATACGCCAAAATTAACAATATTGACGGTGCCTTCAACAACAAAGAAAACATCGCGGCTCGTGCTAGACCGCTCCAAAATCTGCTTGCCAGAGGAATAATTCTTCCAGCTGCATTTCGCGGCCAACGCCTGACGTTCTACCGGGCTGAGTACCGATAATAATTCGATGTTATCCAAGCTGGGCATGACTGTAAAAAACCACTTTTAGAAATAAGCTGTGATTATAATTTCAGAACCTAAGCTCAAAATCCAAATAGGGCAACAGTTATAGTCATATAATTTCTTTCCAGGATAACTGACTGTTGCTTGCGCGTTTCAGACACGCACCCTATTCTCAGGTCTTTACGACTTTAAGGTATCCTTTATATGGCTGTGTGGATCAAGACCCCGCTGGGCATCCTGGCTGAGAACGCTGAAGGCGGTTTGGTGATCAAGGATGGGAAGATTGCTGAACTTGTTGGCAAAGGTGAAGTGCCATCCTCGGTGCCAACTTCAGAACTTGAGATCCTGGATGCCAGCAATCACGTTGTGCTACCCGGCCTGATCAATACACATCATCATTTCTATCAGACTTTGACACGGGCCTGCCCGCCAGCGCTCAACAAACCGCTGTTTCCCTGGTTGAAGGCCCTTTACCCTATCTGGGCAAGGCTGAGCCCAAAGATGATTGAGCTTTCGACCCGCCTGGCGCTTGCAGAGCTTCTGCTGTCCGGTTGTACGACAGCAGCGGATCATCATTACCTGTTTCCAAAAGCCCTGCCCGATGCCATTGATATTCAGGCAAATACCGCTAGACAAATGGGGCTTCGAGTTACCCTCACCCGCGGATCCATGAGCCTTGGGGAGGATCAGGGCGGATTGCCCCCACAGAGCACTGTGCAGGATGAAGAAACCATCCTTGAAGATAGCGAGCGGTTGATCCAGCGGTATCATGAGACGGGAGAGGATGCGTTTGTGCAAATCGCACTGGCGCCCTGCTCGCCCTTCTCAGTGAGTACAGAATTGATGAAATCATCGGCTGAACTGGCCCGAAAATATGGTGTTCGCCTGCACACCCATCTGGCGGAGACACATGATGAAACGGCATTTTGTGAAAAAATGTTTGGCCTGCGTCCGCTTGATTATCTGGAAAGTGTCGGCTGGCTGACTGATGATGTGTGGCTGGCCCACGGCATTCATTTTGAAACTGAAGAGATCCAACGTCTGGGTAAGGCTGGCGTCGGGATCTGCCACTGCCCATCATCGAACATGGTTCTGAGTTCCGGTATCTGCCGAACGCTGGAACTCACGGCAGCGGGCTCTCCCGTCGGACTTGGGGTGGATGGCTCCGCCTCCAACGACGGATCCAACCTTATTCAGGAAGTGCGGCAAGCACTGCTGATCGGACGACTGCGTTATCCAGCCAATGAAATGACCCACCTGGAAGCCTTCAAAATGGCAACCGAAGGATCAGCCGGCTGCCTCGGCCGTGACGATATCGGCAAGCTCGAAGTAGGAATGGCCGCCGATATCGCGCTCTTCAAACTGGATGAACCTCGCTTTTCCGGTGCCGGCGATCCACTGGCAGCCTTGCTTCTTTGCGGGGCACATAAGGCGGATCATGTGATGGTCAGCGGAAAATGGCGGCTCAAAAATGGAGAGATCCCAGGTTTAGATATGGCAAGCCTGATCGCAGAACACAGCTCCCTCGCAAGAGAACTGGTTACCTGAATTTTCCACTGGAACCAGAAAGTAAAATCCCGCAATATGATACAACGCATTGTGATTGACGTATCATTTTATGTAACAGCATTTACGGGCGTCGAATGGGGTTAAATCCCTGACGACAAATGAGGCATGACAGGATGAGTGACACGAAGTCGGCCATCAGCCGGCATCTTGAAAGATTGCCTGAGCGGCTGAATCTAAAAGCCCGCTCCTTATTAGTAACGATTTGGGGGGATTCAATTGCCCCACATGGCGGGACTGTCTGGCTTGGAAGCCTGATCGATCTTGTCGCCTGTTTCGGTCTCAACGAACGGGCCGTCAGAACCTCCGTTTTCCGCCTCAAAAATGATCAGCTTCTGGAAAGCTCCCAGCAAGGGCGAAAGAGTTTTTACACCTTAACGCAAAGCGGTGCCCGGCGGTTCGAAGAAGCGACCAAAAGAATTTACAATCATCTACCGCAGGATTGGGACGGTGCCTGGACCCTGATCTTCACGGAAAGACGACGGCTGGACGATGAGACGCGGCGGCAACTGACAATGGAGCTGGGCTGGCTTGGGTTTGGAGACCTGGGGGCCGGTATTTTTGCCCATCCGACGACCTCCCCTGCTGAAGTCACGGAGCTGGTTGCGGATCTGGGCGTCATGTCGCATGTTTCCTTCATCCGGGGAAAAGAGTTTGCCCTGGCAGAGGAGCCATCTGCCCATATCATTATTCAAAAAGGCTGGAACCTTGATGAGATCGAAAAAGGGTATACGGATTTCATTACCCATTTTGAGCCGATCCTCAAAAGCCTCCAGCAAGAGGGTGACATAGATCTTCAGGATGCCTTTTTCATTCGCACACTGTTGGTCCATGAGTATCGCCGCGCATTGCTTCGTGATCCCATGTTGCCGGAAACACTGCTACCAAATGGGTGGCACGGAAACAGGGCACGGGAAATTTTTCACGATATCTATCAACTGGTCTGGAAAGATGCGGAAACGCATCTTCTCAAAACCCTCGAAACCAGTGACGGTGGCCTTCCGGCCGCATCGTCAGTTTTCAATCAACGTTTTGGGGGTCTTGTGGGAGCAGAGTGATACGGAGTTTATAAAAAACCTTATAAATAAATAGGTTGAGCATAAGGGGATAAGGAAATGGGAGGTCCTTTAAAAGTCGCGATCATTGGGTCCGGCCCCGCTGGAATGTATACAGCGGGGGCCTTTAATTCCAGCTGCCCGGGCTGCGAGATTGATATTCTCGAAAAATTGGCAACCCCCTACGGATTGATCCGTACCGGCGTTGCCCCCGATCATCAAACGACAAAAAACGTCTCGCGCGCCTATGACAAAATCATGGAAAACGAGAATGTTCGGTTTGTCGGTAATATCAGTTTCGGTGATGATATCTCTCTTGAAACCCTGAAAAGCCTCTACGATGTGGTAATTCTCGCCATTGGGACACCCAAAGACCGGGAGCTTGGCATCCCAGGAGAAGACAAAGCGGGCGTGTTTGGCGCGCAAGTCTTTGTGTATTGGTACAATGGCCACCCTGAATACAGGGATGCGGTCCCCCATCTGGAAGTCAAGAATGCCATCGTCATTGGAAACGGGAATGTAGCGTTGGATGTTGCACGGGTTCTTCTGAGCACCGAAGATGAAATGCGGGATAGTGACCTTGTGGATCATGCTGGCGATCATATCTTCAGAAGTCCTGTTGAACATGTGCGGGTTATTGGACGGCGGGGTCCCGAACACGCGCAATTCTCTACCAAGGAGCTCAGTGAGTTCAAGGATCTGACAACCGCTGTTACCACAACAGATGGGTCAATTATTCCCGATCACTATGAGACTGATGATCCCAAAACCACCAAGGTTGCGAACAACAATCTGGAACTCTTGCGCGATTATGCGGCCAACAAGCCAGATCCCCACAAACGCTTGCTATCCCTTGATTTCTGCCTCTCCCCCACCCACATACTAGGAGAGGAAACGATCGAAGCTGTCCGGTTTGAAAAGAACCGCATTGAGGGCAACAAGGCCGTTGGAACCGGTGAATTTGTTGACTATCCGTGTGATCTACTGGTCACCTGCATCGGCTATGAACTCACCAATGTGGGCGGCCTGCCCGTTGAAAACGGGATTGTGCGCAATGTGGATGGCAAAGTGGAGGATCACCTCTATGTTGTTGGCTGGGCGAAACGTGGCCCCTCCGGTACGATCGGCACCAATCGGCTTGATAGCCAAAAAGTGGTGGAAAAGATCGCTGAAGATCATTGTGACGGTGGAGATCCTGCGAAAGCCGGGGCTCGCGGGCTAGATCAATACTGCCAGGAAAATGGAATTGAGACGGTGTCTTTTTCCGACTGGCAGAAAATCAAGGAAGAAGAAGAGAAACGTGCGGATGAAGATAGCCCAAGGCGCAAGTTTGTGCGAAAAAGGGATATGTTAAAACTACTCCGTGAAGGGAAGTGAAAAGTATGATTATTGCGCAGCTCAGCGACCCCCATGTGGTCGTTCGAGGAACAGAGTTCCACGACCTGTACAAAACGATCGACAAACTGCAGTTGGCCGTTGATCGCGTCAATAATCTTGTTCCCAGACCTGACTTTATTATGCTGACCGGAGACTTGGTGAATGAAGGCGGCGTCGATGAGTATGCGGAACTGAAAAAAGTTCTGGAAAGCTCAAAAGTACCTGTTTACCTCGGCATCGGGAACCATGACTGCCGGGAGACCCTTCGCCAGACTTTTGGCACAGAAGACTACCTGCCAAAAGAAGGGTTTATCCAATATGCGATTGAACAAGAGGGCTTGCGCTCCCTCATGCTGGACACAAACGTCCATCGTCAGCCCTATGGAACGCTCTGTGAAGAACGGCTTGCCTGGCTGGAAAAAGAGCTTTCAGAGCATCCGGACACCCCGACCCTGATCTTCATGCATCACCCCCCGTTTGAAACCGGGATCCGGGCGATGGATGCAATGGGTCTGAGAGATGCTGAGAAATTTGGTGAAGTTGTTGCTCGCCACCCGCAAATCAAGCGGATTTTCTGTGGCCACCTGCATCGCAATATTTCAAGCGAGTTTTATGGTGTTCCGTCGCAAATCTGCGCGTCTACCTCTCACAAGGTTTTGTTAGATCTCTCCGAGCAAGGGAGACTAGGAACAGTGGACGAACCGGCCGATATCTTGCTGCATTTCTGGTCACCGGACGCAAAAACCCTGGTGACCCATACAAGCGCAACCAAGGTTCCGAATATCCTTTGGGAAATTGACGAGTACCCGTCTTAAATCTCTAAACTGCGTTTAGACCCATTTGCCAAAAATCAACTTCCAGCCGGGTTGCTGCGCCGAAGGTCTTGGAAAGATCGTCGAAGCGGGCCTCGGTAAAGCGTTTTTCGGCAAGCGTCTCCAGCTGAGCAAGTGCACCGCTCATGACCGGCTGATACTCTTCCCCGCCATACATTTCCATCCAGGGAAGGTAAGGATTATCTTCTGTTTTTGTCGCCGGGTCTGAAATCAGTCTTGCGCCGATTTCCCCATAACCGATCACACACGGGGCAAGCGCCACATAAAGATCCAGAACATCCCCCGCATGCCCTTTTTCCAGCACATAACGAGTATAGGCCATATTGGCAGGATCTTCGTCAGCGGCCTGCATGTCACTTTCGGTAATGCCCCACTCGGCGCAATAACTGACATGGAGCTTCATCTCAGTTTCCGTCAAAGCTGTCACTGTCGCGGCGGCGGCCTTCATATCCTCCAGATTATCCGCTTTATAAGCAGCCAGGGCATAGGCCCGTGCAAAATGAATGAGAAAGAGATAATCCTGAATGAGATAGTATTGAAATGCCTTTTGATCCAAGGTCCCATCCTGTAGGCCATTTACAAACTCATGATGGGTGTAGGCGTGCCAAACATCCTTGTTGGCCGCTTTCAGCTTCTCAAAAAGGGTCATGCCGGCATCGCTTAAAAAAGTTGGTTGTTAAAACTGCTCGGCAAGGAAACCACCATGCCGTCCAATTCCTCGGTCATGATGATCTGACATCCAAGCCGGGAGGTTGGGGTCAACCCATAGGCAAGATCCAGCATGTCCTCCTCATCATCGGAAGCGTCAGGCAAGCGATCAAAATCGTCTTCATCAATGATCAAATGGCAGGTGGAACAGGCAAGACTTCCTTCACAGGCACCTTCCAGTTCAAGACCGTTCTGTTGGGCAATATCCAGCAATGTTCTGCCAATGGGCGCCTCGACCTCAATCCGATCTCCGTTCGGTTTCACAAAAGTCAATTTTGACATAGATGGTACTACCCTTGGTTCTTATTTTCAAAATGCAATCAGGCGGCCGAGCGCGGTGACTTTTTCTTATAAAGCTTTTGCCAGACTTCGATGAATTTATCAATCTCCTCAGGCGATGTTGACCTGCCAAGACTGATCCGGATCGCTTCGCCAGCGGCGTCCTCATCCGCCCCCATGGCGGTCAGAACATGACTAGCCTTCACCTTGCCGCTGGAACAGGCAGAGCCCGCGCTGACAGCGATTCCGGCGAGATCGAAATTCATCACCTGAAGTTCACTGCCGACCCCAGGCATCGAGAGACAACTGGTGTTCGGCAGCCGATCAGTGCCTTTTCCGTAGATATTGATTTCAGGGCAATATTCAAGAAGACGGCTTTCCAGTCGGTCCCTGAGCGCAGCTATTTCGCTTGCCCCCTCAAGGTCATTCAATGCCAGTTCTGCAGCAAGACCAAAACCAGCGATCCCGGCGACATTTTCAGTCCCGCTGCGACGGCCCAGTTCCTGCCCACCACCAATTTGACGCGCCTTGATGGGCAAGCCTTCACGCAAAATAAGAGCGCCCTGCCCTTGCGGACCGCCGATTTTATGACTGGAAACGGTCATTAGATCCACACCAGCCTCTGTAAAGCTGACCGGTATTTTACCAAGTGCCTGAATAGCATCCGTGTGCAAGAAGCCGCCATGCTCATGCACAAGTGCCGCTATCTCTGGGATCGGTTGCAGCACTCCTGTTTCATTGTTGGCCATCATGACAGAGACCAGCGGAGGGCCATCTGCTGATTTAAGCAGATCTTCCAACGCGCCAAGATCGAGTGTACCGCAGCTCGTCAGAGGAATCTGGACCGCACCGGCAACGGTTCCCGGCGCCAGCACGCTGTCATGTTCGCCAGCACTGACAAAAATCTGACGATCTGGAAATCCGGCAAAAACCATATTGTTTGCTTCTGTTCCGCCGGAAGTGAAGATAATTTCCTGAGGCTTACAATCCACCAATGACGCCAGTTGACGGCGCGCAGTTTCCACACGAGCGCGAGCCTTTCGGCCACGGGCGTGGACTGAGGACGGGTTTCCCCCTTCCGCCATAACCTTCGTGACCAGAGAAATGACCTCGGGGCGGATTGGTGCTGTTGCGTTATAGTCGAGATAAATGCCTGAATTCATACAGGCAAAATATGTGCTGATGAAAGTTCCGGCAAGTCTTCAATTCAAACCTGCCGGAATAGAAAGGGAGCGGATCAGTAGTCGCTGTCAGCCTTTGAGGTCTTTTTGGCAGTCGTTTCGATCTCAATTTCCTCAGATGAAATCAAAACTGAGGACGGCCGCGCGTTTTCCAGTTCATGCTCAAGTTCTTCCACCCGCATGGACAAAGACTGAACCTTGTCAAGCAAGCCGTCCAAAACCTTAAAGACCGGATCGGGCAGTTCGTCCCCACCAATACCGTAAGCTGCAAAGCGCTCTTCAGATGGACGGGAAGAGCCTGCGACAGCACGTGCCGGGCTGCCCACAACAGTAACTCGTTCAGGTACAGCCTTAACGACGACAGAGTTCGCACCAACCCGGGCACAGCGTCCAACAGTAATTGGACCCAGTACTTGAGCGCCGGAACCGACGATCACATTATCTTCCAAAGTGGGGTGCCGTTTGACGTCCCGCTGAGAATCAGAATCGATGGAAGGGGCGACACCGCCCAGCGTAACATCGTGATAAAGGGTTACATTGTCACCAATTTCAGCCGTCTCCCCGATCACAACCCCCATTCCATGGTCGATGAAAAGCTTTTTACCAATCTTCGCGCCAGGGTGAATTTCGATACCGGTTAGAAAGCGGCTAGTTTGGGAAATAAAGCGCGCAAGCAAGCGCCAGCCCCGTTTGTAACAAGCATGAGCAATGCGGTGAAACAGGATTGCATGGAAGCTCGGATAGAGGAGTGCGACCTCTAATTTAGAGCGAGCAGCCGGATCTCTTTCAATGACCGCGGCAATATCTTCGCTAATCTGCTTGAACATTTGCCCATTCCTTCTGTATTGTGCGGCCTTTATAACTAAAAGCATGCACGGATGCAATGCGCCCTCATAATGTGAGATATAAAGGCAATCCCTTGGCTGTCAAGCAATTGCCCCATTTAACATTATGATAATTAAGGCTTTGTTGATCCATATCACACTCTTGATGTGATAAAGTAGAAAGCTGTGCTTTTAACATGTGAGACGATTAGGAACCTGGACTTAGATGCCTGACGTAATTTTTAATGGACCTGAAGGCCGCCTAGAAGGCCGCTATCATCATTCCACTGAAGCCAATGCCCCACTTGCCTTGATCCTGCACCCCCATCCGCAGTTCGGTGGCACAATGAACAATAAAGTGGTGTTCAACCTGTTTACCAATTTCAAGCAGCGGGGGTTCTCCGTGCTCCGGTTCAATTTCCGGGGTGTCGGTCGTAGCCAAGGTGATTTTGATCAGGGCATTGGAGAACTTTCCGATGCCGCAGCAGCCCTTGACTGGATGCAAACCAACAATCCCAACGCATCCTCTGTGTGGGTGGCTGGTTTTTCCTTTGGTGCCTGGATTGGCATGCAGCTGTTGATGCGCCGTCCAGAGATTGAAGGCTTCATTTCTGCTGCGCCGCCCGCAAATATGTATGATTTTTCATTCCTCGCGCCCTGCCCGTCTTCTGGCATTATTATCAATGGCCTTAAAGATGCTCAGGTGCCGTACAAGGATGTTCTGAAGCTTGTGGAAAAACTGCAGGCCCAGAAAGGAATTACCATCCATCATACTGAAATCGCCAAAGCTGACCATTTCTTCCAGGAAACTATTCCGGACTTGATGGAAGCGGTCGATGATTACCTAAACATGCGCCTGGCCCCTTCTCCAGCCGAGTAATCTAAAATCTGAATCTCTGCAATCCAGAAAGCCTGGGGCTTCGGCCGCAGGTTTATCTGGATTGTTAAGAGAAGATTTACCCCTACTGACTAGATTTCCCCACTTGGAAATTTACACTTGTAAAAGTTGCAAAGAATAGTTGCCAAAGTGAACCTGCACACGCGAAAAGAGCCTCACTCCAACGACTGCCAAAAAGCAGAGATTGAGCGCCTCAAATCAGAACTTCAGAAAACGCAGGAAGAGCTAAATCACTACCAAAAAAAGCTGGAAACTATCGAGAAGCTGTATGACGCAGCATTTTATTCCAGCGCGCAACTTGCCTCCATCTCAGATTTAGAAACCGGACGCTTTCTGGATGTCAATGATGCCTGGGTGCATACCCGTGGGATCAGCAGAGACGAGGCCATTGGAAAGACAGCGGATGAGCTGAACATCTGGGGCGAAGATCCAACATATCGTCAGAAGATCATTTCCGACATAGAGAAGACAGGCCGGCTTAGAGACTATGAAACCCAGTCAATCGTCAGAGACGGATCAAAACGGGATTTCATCCTAAACGCTGAAGTGCTTGAAGTTGATGGAAAGAACCTGTTGTTTTTCTCAGGCGTGGACATCACGGAACGCAAGCAGATCAACAAGAACCAGCAACACAGCCAAAAACTGGAAGCGATCGGCCAGCTATCTGGCGGAATAGCTCATGATTTCAATAACTTGCTAGGCATAATTCAAGGAAACCTTGAATTAATGCAGGAGCGGGTAGACAAAAATGACCCGCTGCAGGGATTGTTGGCATCGGCTATTCATGGTGCCCACCGGGGCGCCAAAATTACCCGCAAACTACTTAGCTTTTCTAGCAAGCAAGCGTCAGGCCGTGAGGTTATCAACGCAAATGACGTCATCTCGTCAATGAAGGATCTGATTGCCAAGTCAGTAACTTCAGCCATTCAGCTGGAAACGCTGCTGGACGAGGATCTATGGCCTGTGGACGTGGATCCCGGCGATCTGGAAGATGCGATTATCAATCTGTCGCTCAACGCCCATGACGCCATGCCAGACGGTGGCCATCTCAGCATCATGACTGAGAATGTGTCGCTTGATGAGACCTATACTCGCTTTCATGAAACGGTTGAGCCTGGGGATTATGTCGCGATCCGTATCCGGGATACAGGCTGTGGGCTGCCCGAAGATGTGCGCGATCGCATTTTCGAGCCATTTTTCACGACGAAAGAAAAAGGGCGCGGGACAGGTCTTGGCCTGAGCATGATTTTCGGGTTTATCCAGCGCTCCAACGGACATATTTCGGTTGATTCAAAACCAGGAGAAGGTTGCCTTTTTTCCCTGTATCTACCGCGGGTCAATCAGTCCCCTCTTCGTGCTCACCAGCGAGGTGAAACTTCCGCCATCATGCCAAAGGGTAGCGAGACGATCCTGGTGGTGGATGATGAACCCAGCCTTGTCAATCTGGCCCGTCAGAAACTGGAAAACCTTGGGTATACTGTCTATACCGCTTTCGACGGCTCCAGCGCGCTGTTCTCTCTGGAAGACTTTCCGGAAATTGAAATTATGTTCAGTGATGTGGTCATGCCCGGTGAACTCAACGGTTTTCAACTGGCCATAAAAGCACTTGAACTTCGGCCAGACTTAAAAATCCAGCTAACCAGTGGCTATTCAAAAATGGATGAGTTGCTGGGCAATATTCATGACAGCCGCATTGAAGATCTGAAAAACAACATTCTGCCAAAGCCCTATAGCGGCTCAATGCTGGCACAAGCTATTCGCTCAACAGCAGACAAAGAGGCCTGAAAAGCCGCAGTCATAATTTCTCTCTATGCCGCGCGGTATTTGTGGGTCACGCCGCCTGTCATTGGTTTTGAGACACCGGTTGTTCCGGGCAAACTCAACGGCATCCCATAAAGGCTGCGCACCGCCAGAAAAGCGAAAGCCTCGGCTTCCAATTCATCCCCTTTCCAACCGACGGCTTCAACGGGCTCCAACTGCACCCCGACCATTTCGGAGATTTTCTCCATGAAAAAACTGTTGTGACGGCCACCGCCTGTGACCAACCAGCGAAGAGGTGTTTTGGGCATATGATCAAGCGCCTTGGCAATACTGCAAATGGTAAAAGCACTCAAAGTCGCAGCGCCATCGGCCGCACTTAAATGTGCCATGGCATCTTTTGAAAAATCATCCCTATCCAGACTTTTAGGTGGTGTTTTTGCAAAATAAGGGTGATCGAGAAGTTTTCGCAAAGCCAGCTCATCCACTTGTCCGCCCCGAGAAAAAGCTCCTTCCCGATCATAAGGCAATCCGGTTTTCTCATTCATCCAGTCGTCCAGAAGAGCGCTTGCCGGACCCGTATCAAATGCAAGAATTTGATCCCCATCCAGATAGGTTACATTTGCAACCCCGCCCAAGTTCAAAACCACAAGCGGCATTTCCAGATCCTGTGACAGGGCCTGATGATATAGGGGTGCAAAAGGAGCTCCCTGCCCGCCAGCGGCCACATCGTTTGTGCGAAAATCACTGACAACATCGAGTTGCAGCAATTCTGCCAGACGATCGCCGTTTCCAACCTGGATTGTGATCCCTGCTGGCGCATCATGAAACAGGGTCTGCCCATGAAAGCCCACAACACGCACATCTTGTGCAGCAATCCCGGAAATCCTTAACAGCTGCCGCGCGGCCTCAGCATTCAGATCGGTAAATTCATCCACAATTTCGGCAGGCGCATCCCGATGACCCAGATACTGGCGAAAGCGATCCCGAAACGCAGGATCATAGCTGAAAGAAATGGAGTCCCCATGCTCCAGAACCCGTACCCCATCGGTTCGGATAAGTGCTGCATCCACTCCATCCATAGAGGTCCCACTCATCAAGCCAATTGCCCAAACCGGTTCCATTCTTCCCTGTTCCCTCTTCCTGCATAGCAGCCAGTACTATTCCAGCCTTTTAAAACTCTGCCGGAATGTGCTACAGGACTGTTTCCTATAATTTCAACCTTTTACACAGTATAGAACAAATGACCGAATTACGCTCTGACTTTATGAAAACCTTCGTCGAACGAGGATACATGCATCAATGTACCAATATTGACGAATTGGATGCCGCTTTCGCCAAAAAGCCGGTCACAGCGTATATTGGCTTTGACTGTACGGCCCGCAGTCTCCATGTCGGATCTCTTATGCAGATCATGATCCTTCGCCGTCTGCAACAAGCTGGACATCGCCCTATTGTCCTTATGGGAGGAGGCACCACGAAAGTTGGTGATCCTTCTGGTAAGGATGAAAGCCGGCCGGTTATTACCGACCAAATCATTCAGGAAAACATGGATGGCATCAAAAAGGTGTTTGAAAAGTTCCTGACCTTTGGCGATGGGCCGACCGACGCGATCATGGTCAACAATGACGACTGGTTAAGTGAACTGGGCTACATCAGTTTCCTGCGTGATTACGGGCGGCATTTCTCCATCAATCGCATGCTCACTTTCGATAGCGTGAAACTGCGTCTGGAACGGGAACAATCCCTGAGCTTTCTAGAGTTCAACTACATGATCCTGCAGGCCTACGATTTCGTGGAACTGAAAAAGCGCTATGACTGCAGCCTGCAAATCGGTGGCTCTGATCAATGGGGCAATATTGTCAACGGAACCGAGCTTGGTCGCCGCACAAATGACTTCAGCCTTTTTGGTCTGACAACACCGCTTCTGACCACTTCGTCCGGTGCCAAGATGGGTAAGACCGCAGCTGGTGCCATCTGGCTCAATGAAGATATGCTGTCGCCTTACGACTACTGGCAATTCTGGCGGAATACAGAAGATGCGGATGTGGGACGTTTCCTGAAGCTCTTTACCGAGCTTCCTCTGGAAGAGATCTCAAAGCTTGAAAAGCTTGAAGGTGCGGAACTGAACGAAGCGAAGAAGATCCTTGCCAATGAATGTACCAAGCTGGCACATGGCGAGGAAGCTGCGTCTCTGGCTGCGGAAACAGCCCGGAAAACATTTGAAATGGGTCAGACAGCGGACAGTCTTCCAACAACTGAGGTTCCCAAAGCAGATCTGGAAGCTGGCATTCCAGCCTTTGCCCTGTTCAATAAAGTGGGTCTGTCCCAATCAAGCTCAGAGGCTCGCAAGCTGATCAAGGGGGGCGGCGCCCGCCTGAATGATGAGAAAATTGAGGATGAGAAGCAAGTCTTGAGCTTGAGCGATTTGGACAGTGAAGGCCGGATCAAGCTCTCTGCTGGCAAGAAACGTCATCACCTGATCATTCCAGTGTAAACTGCATTTCTTAAACAGAAAATTGAGAAACCGCTCCTGATCTCAGGGGCGGTTTTCTGTATTATTTCCATTAATTGGTTTGCCGGCATCAATGCTGACATCGCCGTCTTTTGGATCCCCCCAAGGTTCAAAAAACATCCGTCTCAAGATGCCAGGTGCCAGAGCTGACACTGGATTTACGGCAATATCCGGCTCCTCATTAGATCCACTAATTTTATAGGAAAAACCGAAGATTCCCTCACCTTCGCGTCCAACGAGCAGTCGACCCAGTATGGGAATATTGCCGAGTATGGAGTTCAGCGTATATGAAGGGATGACTGTGCCGAACCCATTCGTTACATCCTTATTCATATCAATTTGCCCCGTATAGGTCAGACCGATCGCCCCCACAGCACGGAAATCTTCCGTTTCCAGCAAACCGTTGCGAAATGTAAAAGGCCCTTCAATCGTAGCGAAGGTCATCCCATCGTTTTGCAGCAACTCCACAATTCCCGTCAACGAGCCGATGGTCAGGATCTTGCCCAGGACCGGCGCTTTGTAGATCTTCATATTTTCGATCTTCACCTGCCCCTTCATTTCTGGAGCTTGCCTGTGATTGGTCAGGTTGGCCGCAAGTTGTAACTTACCGCCTTGTGCGTTGTCATAGATATCCAGCGCCTTCAGAAGATATCCGGCATCATCGGCCCAAAAGTCTGCCCGGCGCCCACCTTGAGGACGCGGTGCAATGATATAGCGAATATCGCTTTTCCCTTCGAGCTTTGAGGAAATATCGGCTTTTTGAATTAACCCACCAGAAAATATCAAGGCACCGTTCAAATCCGTGGTCACAATCCCTTCATCCAGAAGGGCCTCTTTAAACGCAAAACTGGCATGAACGGTGGGGCCAACTTCTAAAGGCTCGTCAGTTTTTGCCGTCAATTCTTCTTCGGTCAGAGGTTTTTGTTCTTCCAGAATATGGGGGCGAAGATCTATTCGCTCGCCTCCCAGTCGGACATCATACTGGTTTTCAGCAACCCGTTTGATCTCAAGAGTAACCTCGTTCTGATCAAAGCGGAATCTACTGGATTTGAAGTCTCGAAGACCTGTCGGATCAAGAGTTGCCTGTCCCACTAAATCGATCTGCTCTGAATTAAGACGAATATTGCTCAACTCCGTAAAGCCACTCTTCAGATGCTGAAACTGAGTTCCAAACAACCCCCGCACGCCAACGGGCTTTAGAAGCTTGATCTCTGGGACGCTGAGTTCTGCCTCCAACAGGTTGAGGGTCACAACTCCATCAGAATTTCCATTTTCGTGAACATCAACGGCCAATGACGCACCGACCGGGCCTTTCAGATATTCTGTATCCAGAAGTTTGAGTTCTCGACGGGCCTCGTCATCCAGTTTGGCGATAACCTCGTACCGGCGATCCCCTTTCTTTTGACCTGTGAACCAGGATTGAAACGAAACATCCGTTGCATTTCCGTTGATAGTCGCATTCCCCTTCACTTGCAGATTTGCCGGGGTCACCAGAACCGCCAAATTACCATTCGCCAGATCCAGATCCTCATAGACATTCGGGATGAAGGCGTTCTCAAAGGCGCCATTGGCTTCATAATCAACCTGGCTGAGCTGAAGGTCATCCAGCAGAGGAAAGACAAACTGGGCGTCTACCTTGCCAGAACCTGTCATGTTTGATGCAACGATGCCATAGGGTTTGGCCAGACCCAGCGGCGCATGATCAAGAAATTCAAAAATCTTCCGACTTTCACCTGACACAGTCAGCGTAATATCGGCGATTTGATCCTCTTTATCGAAATCATAAATCAAGACATCGGCTGTTGGCACTGCAAGCCCATAGACCTCACCGGCAAGATCAAAGATATGGATTTGCTTCTCCGTCAGCACAGCCTTGCCCGTGATATTTTCAACCTTCGGGAGAGGTGCGAAGTAATCGGCTGATGCGCCATCGATATCAAAGGCGAGTTCGATCGCATCTTTCGGGATTTGACCGGTTTCGATAGCGCCAACAGGCAAATCAACACGAAATGTCACGTTTCGTGCTGCCCCCTTACTGATTTTTCGGGTCACCCAATTATAGGCATCAACGGCAGTCGAATAGGGCCAGTAATCTGCTAGATCCTTGACAAGAACCTCAGGCATTGTCCCTTCGATGGACATGCCAAAACCTTCTTCGGTTTGGCGAAAGGCACCTGTCATTTGGATATCCGGTCCGGGGCTGACCACTTTAACTTTATTCAGATTAACGCCATCAAAAGGAGCTTCTGTATATCCCTGAACCTCTACTGAATTAATGTAGAGTGGTTTTTTGTAGAGGTCCGGAAGATCAACCTGCCCCTCATGTGCCTGCAGGTTAAAGCTGACTTTTTGAGGCTGGAATTCGCTATCTATCGAGACATCAATATTGCCGCTAACAGGCAGTGTAATCCCACGGAGCTGTTTCAGATCTGGAATTTCCCGCGCGAGCAATGGAAGGGGCAGATCCTGAATACTTGTCTGCATGACCGTTTGCCGGGTTGAACTATTATAAGCCGCGTCGAATACGAGGCGAATAGTATCATCCCCAAAATGGGCATCCCCTTGAAGGCGGCCCTGCAACCCGGTTTCGTTTTTCCAGACCACCAAATCGGCAGAAGTAACCCGCCAGGTTTTATTGATCCGCTCATCCGCGACAAACAAGCCAAACTGATAAATCTCCATCCGCTCCAGATAGGCGGTCAGATCTGAGCTGGCCTGTTTTTCACCCATTTGCCGAAGAAGCTCATGAATGAGATGCGGATCGGTCGCCGAGAGAACATTTTCAGCCTTTTTTTGGTCTGAGTCCTGATTATAGCTATACCCCAACTGAACCTGGCCATCCGAGTTCCGGTTGAGCACAATCTTGAGGCCTGTAAATTCAAGCCCGGAAGGCGCCAATCGCCCTTTCAGCAGAGCATCACCACTGAAGGTGACAGTCACCGCCGGGATGAAAGCGACGGTTTCCAAGCCTTCGCGAACGGATACGTTTTTCACGCCAAAGACAAGGTTTTTGTCGCGGCCGTCCCAGTTCATATCCAGATCAGCAAATTCAACAGCCAATTCCGGATACTGATCCTTCATGATCTGATCCAGATAAGGCCCCATAAATGTCAGGGAAACCGGCCCACGAGACAAAGCCGCAATCAGAATGACAACAGCGACGACACCCAGCACCACACAGGCAATCACGCTTCGGCTAACAATTTTGTAGAATGTAGAAAACAAGGCTGTCTAATCGCTCAACTACTAGGACTGTTCACAAATTCAGAAATGGTGCACACTGATATTCCAAACATAATTTGACTTACTATGACCGATTCTGGACACATTGAATATGTCTGCTGACAAAAATTTCGCTTTCTTCTCTGAAATCGTGAGTCTTCCGAACGCAGCCCATGAAGAGCAACTGTCACTTGGCCTCGAAAACTGGGCTGAAAAGGCCGCATCCGATCCAGAACTTGATATGTTCGCACAACAATTGGGCAAGAGTGTGGAAGGGTCAGCGCTTCTTGCGGCGCTCTTTGGAAACAGCCCTTTCCTCAGTCAGTGCCTGATTAAAGAGGCCAACTTCTTCAAATTGCTGATAACGGAGGGAAGCGAAGCTGCCTATACCGCAATCTTTGAACGGATAGATGCTGAAGCCTCAGCAGATGTTGATGAAGTGACCATCATGAGTGTTCTGAGATCCGCAAAACGCCAGATCGCGTTACTGACTGCCATATGTGATATTGGTGGGGCCTGGCCACTCCCCCAAATCACAAAAACACTCTCTGATTTTGCAAGCGAAGCCGTCAATCGCTGTGTCGGTCATTTGCTCTTTAAGGCTCATGAAAAGGGCGAGCTTTCTTTGCCATTTCCAGAAGAGCCTACCCGCGACTGTGGCCTGATCATTCTTGGAATGGGAAAACTCGGAGCGTATGAGCTTAACTATTCCAGTGACATTGACCTGATCGTGCTGTTTGACCGAGACAAGGTTAATTACACCGGCCGCAAGTTCATGGAGGACTTCTTTCTGCGCCTGACCAAATCCATGATCCGGATGATGCAGGAAAGAACAAAAGACGGATACGTCTTTCGAACGGACTTACGGCTAAGACCGGATCCAGGTGCAACGCCGCTTGCGCTCCCTCTTGCAGCTGCGCATACCTATTATGAAAGTCAGGGTCAAAACTGGGAGCGGGCCGCCATGATCAAAGCCCGCCCGATTGCTGGTGACCTGATGGCTGGTAAGGAATTTATCGAATTTCTCAGACCTTTTGTCTGGCGAAAATTTCTCGATTTCGCAGCGATTGCCGATATTCAGGCAATCAAGAGCCAGATCCATACCCATAAGGGCTTTGGTGAGATTTGCCTGGATGGGCACAATATCAAGATCGGTCGTGGGGGCATCCGGGAAATCGAGTTTTTCTGTCAGACACAACAGCTTATCGAAGGTGGACGGGATCTGGACTTAAGAACCGCCGGCACTCAAGCAACGCTCGATGCGCTTGTCGACACGGGAAAAACGCAACCAGAGGTACGGGACGACCTGCAAAAGGCTTATGTGTTTTTGCGAACCCTTGAGCATCGCCTGCAGATGATCAATGATGAACAGACCCAACTCCTGCCGAGTGAGCCAGATGAGTTGAATGCCCTTGGCATCTTTATGGGATATAGCGACCCAGCAGAGTTTCGCAGCGAGTTGGAGCAAACCCTCAACACGGTGAAAGGTCACTATGACCGCCTCTTCCAGTTTGAAAAAAATGAGGAGCGAACCGTTGGACGACTGGTCTTTACAGGATCAGAAAATGATCCGGAAACGTTAAACTCCCTTGCAGAGCTTGGCTATCAGGACACGGAAAGCATCTGTCAGCTGGTTCGCGAATGGCATCACGGACGTTATCGGGCCACCCGTACCGTTCGCGCACAACAATTGCTGACCGCGCTCATGCCGACAATCCTTGAAGAGCTGTCCCGCACAGCAAACCCGGATGCCGCCTTCACCCGTTTTGACAGTTTCCTCCGAAAACTCCCTGCTGGCGTTCAGCTCTTCTCCCTGTTTACGGCACATCCGAGCCTGCTAAAACTTGTTGCCAAAATTATGGGTATGGCCCCTGAACTTGCGGATCGGCTTGCTGGGAACCCGCTGCTGCTGGACGGCGTACTCTCCAGCGATTTTATGGGACCTATCCCAAGTCGAGAAGAGCTGGAGGAAGAACTGGATCAACTGCTGGCAACAGCGAGGGATTTTCAGGATGTACTGGATATCAGCCGGCGCTGGCTGAACGATCTGAAATTTCAGGTGGGCGTGCAGATCCTTGATAATATAGACCATGGCAATCCACTTGGCCCGACGACAAATGCAGGAAATGGCTTAACCCTGATTGCCGAAGTGGTGATGAGCCGACTGCTGCCCAAGGTCGAAAAGGAGCTAAGTGACAAACACGGGAGCGTTCCCGGAGGTCGCTTTGCAGTTATCGCAGCGGGCAAACTGGGCAGCCAGGAAATGACCCCAAGATCAGATGCGGACTTGATTTTCGTTTATGATCTTGAGCAGGAAGATGTGGAAACAACTGGCGCCAAGCCGATCTCCCCAGGCCTTTATTATACGCGCCTTGCCCAGCGCTTTATCAACGGCCTTAGCGCCCTGACCGGCGAGGGGTATCTCTATGAAGTGGACATGCGATTGCGTCCGCATGGAAAAGCCGGACCACTTGCCCTGCCCCTTGAAGGGTTCAACAGCTATTACATGAACGACGCTTGGACATGGGAGCTATTGGCTCTGACCCGGGCGCGACCGATCGTTGGCGATGAAAGTCTTCTTGTCGATGTACAAAAAGAACTGCAGACGATCATAGGCCAAGACCGAGATCCGCAGACGCTTTCAACTGACCTCCTCGATATGCAGGAGCGGATTTATGCGGCGAATTCCGGGGTTTCCATTTGGGCCTTAAAACATCATCCGGGCGGGTTGATGGACCTTGAATTTATCTGTCAGTATCTGAAGCTCAAAGACTGTCACAAACACCCTGATATTCTGGTGCCCAACACAATAGAGGCTTTATCAAAGCTTAAAGAGAAAGATCTCATCGAAAGAAGTGATGCAGATACTCTGATTGACGCCATGAGTTTTTATCTGAACCTGCAAGGACTGATCCGACTGTCCCTCAAAGATCGTATTGTCACCGACGAAATTCCGGCGGCCCTTAAAGACGCTTTAGCGGAGGCCGGGAATGTGGAGAGTTTTGAGGAGCTTAATGTCAAGGTCGAGAAAACGGAACAAGCCGTTACCAGGATTTTTAGAAAGCTTATTGGTGAAAAACCTGCTGAAGCCTGAGGCTATCCAGATAATTGACCGCTTGGGACTTGTATCCTTTACCAACCACTGTTAAGTCAAAACGAGTTCCGAAATCAGTGAGGAAAATCAGCACAATGACAGAAGAAGGAAAAGCCGTACCCGCATTTGAAATGCCGACAGATACGGACGGAACAATCAGCAATGAAAGTCTGAAGGGTAGTCCATATGTGATCTATTTCTATCCGAAAGATGACACACCTGGCTGTACCAATGAAGCCAAAGATTTTACGGCTATGAAAAGTGAGTTTGACGCCCTCGGCGTTAAAATCATTGGTGTTTCCAAAGACACCATCGCCAAGCATGAAAAATTCCGTGCCAAGCACGAATTGGCCGTAACCCTTGGTAGCGATGAAGAAGGCGGCGTTTGCGAGGCCTTCGGTGTTTGGGTTGAAAAGAATATGTATGGCCGCAAATACATGGGTATTGAGCGTGCAACATTCCTTGTTGATGGCGATGGAACCGTCCAGAAGATCTGGCGCAAAGTCAAAGTCAAAGGCCATGCCGATGCCGTTTTGGAGGCGGCAAAAGCGTTATAATCATGAAAACTCTGAGCGATCTGGCCCTCGAAGTCTTGAGCACGGCCGACGGTGATCAAAAAGCTGAGATCAGTCGGCAAAATGCACTGCTTTGGCAAAAGGATCCCGACATGCCAATTGGCAAGGTGAACCCGCCAGATCGCCCAGCCCGCCCCACCAAGCCCGAATTGCGCGCGCCAACGGAAATGCCACGGCGACGCGGTGGCTCCGACAAAGCGCGTGCCACTCTTCTGCACGCAGTCCTGCATATTGAGCTCAATGCAATCGATTTGGCCTGGGATATGGTTGCCCGGTTCACAGCCCATGACCTGCCCCGGGAATTTTATGACGACTGGGTTCAGGTAGGCGAAGAAGAAGGTAAACACTTTCAGCTTCTGCAAACTCGCCTTCGGGAGCTGGGTTATTCCTACGGGGATTTCGCAGCTCATGATGGTCTTTGGGAAGCCGCATTTGAGACCCGCAATGAACTGCTGGCGCGACTTGCTGTTGTGCCTATGGTTTTAGAAGCCCGGGGCCTGGATGTAACCCCAGGCATGATCGCGCGATTCGCCAAAATGGGGGATCAGGCCAGCGTTGATATCCTGAAAGTTATCCTGAACGATGAGATCGGCCATGTTGCCTCCGGCAACCGCTGGTTCCATTTCATCTGCGGCAGAGAGGGAAAAAGCCCCCGTGAGACCTGGCAATTACTGGTTCGAAAAAACTTCAGAGGCCTTTTAAAACCCCCATTTAATGAAGATGCCCGAACCCAAGCCGATTTAACTCCAGACTATTATCTCCCTCTTACCGAAGCCGCTGAGGGTTGACCAACAGACCTAAACCTGTGAGCCGTGATGTTTCCGACTGTTGAAGTTCGGCGCAAAATAAGTTTAATAGGTGCGGACTTGGGAGCACCAGATTAAGGGACTATTGGGGAGCAAATGAAACTGAACGGGTTGTTGAATAGCGTTTTCAGACAACGCCAGATCATCGTCAGCACCGAAGGCCAGCCACATTACTACAACTTCCCTAAAAAGCTGCAGATTACCTTTGCAGTTGGTGGGTTTGTTATGGTGGCGGGTATCGCCTCCCTTGGCGCCTATACAGTCTATCAGCATAATCAGATTGCCCATCAGGAACAGCAACTGACGCTTTTGCAGGACAAAGTTAGGACTGTCTCTTCCAGCCTGCTTCACTCCAAATCCAATCTTGCACTCACCAAGGATGAGCTTGATCGCCAATATGCGCGTCTTGAAGGCATTCTATCCCAACGGGAATCCCTGAAAACGACGTTACAGGCAGCAACACAGGATTTGCGAAAAACAGCGCGCGATCTGAATAACCGGGATGAATATGCGCGAGATCTGGAAAACCGGATTGAAATGCTCACCAGCCGTTTGGAGCGGACGAACAAACGCAGCGAAGAGCTATCCTTAAAGATTACGCAGATCAACAAAGAGCTATATCAAACCGCAGAAGAGCGGGATCTGCAGGTTGAAGCGAAACGCATGGCCCAGAAGCGCCTGTCTTCGCTCAACCGGGAACTGGAAATGTTCCAGTCCACCAAGGATGAGATTTACAAGGAACTTCAAACCACCAAGCGTCGCCTTACGACCTTTGAGCAGAATACCGAGGAAAAAGAGCAGCTGATCACATCCTTACAGGATGAGGTTAAAAGCTTGCGCACCCGGATCGCCACTATTTCCAAGGAAAACAAAAACCTGATCGCCCGTGTTCATGAACAGGCTGAACAAGGTATTGTTGCCCTTAAGCAGACGATCACCTTGACGGGCCTTGATCCGGATGAGGTACTTGCCGCAGACGCGGTTGAAGGGATTGGCGGACCGTTCCATGCCCTCTCCAATCGCCAGGAGCTGTTGGATATTGAGCAAAAATATTATCAGGATGCCCAGAAGATGGAAATCAGCCTGATGAAATGGACCACGCTCAATTCCCTGATGAAAAATATCCCCCTCGCCCGTCCTGTGGATGTTGGGTATGTCTCTTCAAGCTTTGGCAAACGCCGCGATCCAATTACCAAGCGAACAGCTTTCCATTCTGGTGTTGATATCGCGGGCCCTCGCAATTCAGCTATTCTGGCAACAGCGCCGGGCAAGGTTGTTTTTGCAGGTCATAGCGGCGCCTATGGACGTATGGTCGAAATTGATCATGGCCAGGGGTTCACGACAAAGTTCGGTCATCTGAAGAAGATCCATGTGAAAAAAGGAGACATGGTTGATTTTCGGACCAAGGTTGGAACCATGGGATCCACCGGACGCAGCACCGGACGCCATGTCCATTACGAGATTATCTATAACGGCAAGCACCAGAACCCAGCCAAATTCTTCAAGGCGGGGAACTATGCCTTCAAAACCAGTAGCGTGTTAGAGGAAGAAACCACTCAATAAGTCTTTAAGGAGTTTACTCCCATGTTTTCCGGTAATAGTGACAAGAAAATCCGCGCTGCGGATGAGAGTATGCCGTCAATCCTCGCCAAGGGATTGGTTATCACTGGAAACCTGGAATGCGACGGGGAACTTCAGGTAGATGGTATTGTGGTTGGAAACATCCGTGCTGACCGCCTGACACTGGGAGAAACATCTCACGTTACCGGCGACATTGATGTAAATGTATTGCATATCCATGGCAAGGTTGATGGCAATATCACAGCCGTCGAAGTAATCATCGCTGACACTGGACGGGTTAAAGGCGACGTCACCAATTCATCCCTGAAAATAGAGTCAGGTGCTATTGTTGATGGACATTGCCAGCACAGCGACAATCCCAGAGGCGGCGCTGAAACAGTAGCTCTCTTCAACAAGGAAGACGCTGCAACGTCAGACTAGGACAGCGAGTTGATACTGGGTTAAACACACAGAAAAAAAGGGCCTCTTGTGAGGCCCTTTTCTTTTTGAATTATCTTATCAGATATCAGGCAACCTGACGTCTGGCTTCCCGTGCAATCAGATCAGATAGTTTTTTCATACCGCGATCGATATCTTCTGGCGAGCAAGTCGAGAAGGACAGGCGAAGTGTGTTGTCCCCGCCCCCTTTGGCGTGAAAAGCTGCACCTGGAACATAAGCAATCTTATCTTCCGCTAAAGCCACTTCAAGAAGTTTGCGGGCATCCAACCCTTCCGGCAGACGAAGCCAGACAAACATCCCACCTTCTGGCTCGGTGAAGCTAACATTGTTCGGCAGATACTGACGCAGGGCCTTGACCATGGCGTCTTTGCGCTCTCCATATACCTGGCGAAGCGTTAGGACATGATCATCCAGAATGCTTGAGAACAGACGATAGGCCAGGATTTGGTTCATACAGGATGTCTGTAGGTCATTGGCCTGCTTCAAGATCACAAGTTTATCCAGCAAAGCTTTTGGTGCGATTGTCCAGCCGACACGAAGTGCAGGTACCAATGTCTTGGAAGCTGTTCCGATTTGGATTACCAGACCTTCATTTTGCCATTTCCCTTTACCCAGAAACTCACCTTCGACCTCCAAGAGAGACGCTGGTGGCGGTGCATCATAATAAAGGGTCCGATAGGCTGTATCCTCAATGATGGCGACATCATATTTATGGGCAAGCTCAATGATTTCCTGGCGGCGCTCCAATGGAAGGGTCATCCCACCTGGATTTTGGAAATCCGGAATGGTGTAGAAAATCTTGGCGCCCGCCTGAAAGGCTTTTTCAAGCTCAGACGTGACAACACCATCGGGGTCTGTTGCGACAGGAATGAAGTTCGGTCGCCGGGTCATAAAGACCTGCAAAGCCCCCAGATAAGTTGGATCAGCCACCGCAATCGGCGCATCTGGATCCATCAGCGCCGCGGCCAATAGGGTTAGTGACTGCTGCGCACCGCAAGTTACCAGAATATTACCAAAATCCAGCTCAAGGTTATCTGTGTTATGACGATCAGCAATCCATTCACGAAGTGGCAGATAGCCTTCTGTCGCTGAATATTGCATAGCTTCACGGGAAATCTGCTGGTTCCCTTCTATGTCGTTGCGAATACGCGTCACATCGGCTGTTGGGAACAGTTCTGGATCCGGGATACCACCTGCAAATGACAGGACTGTCGGATCCGCCAGCAATTTCAACAATTCACGAATTTCAGACGCCTCGATCGCACGAGCGTCTTCTGAAAATTTAGTATTCCAACTCATCACTAAACCTATAACGTTTCATCCCTTAATGTCAGCAACACTGACCTTTATTTTATTTCCTGTCAATAATAATTTTTGTAACTTTCGGCATATATACGCTCAAGGCTTGATATAATTGAACAATTGAGCACGGGCGATTTTTATAAACCTGTGTATTTCCCTGCGTCAAAACACAAAAAAGGGCCCGGAAACCGGACCCTTTAATGAATCAACAAATTTGAATATTGGGATTAGCCAACAATTTCAAACTGTGAGAAGAACTGAGAAATTTCAATTGCAGCATTTTCTGGGCTGTCAGAACCGTGAACAGAGTTAGCTTCGATGCTTTCTGCGAACTCTTTACGGATTGTGCCTTCAGCAGCGTCAGCAGGATTTGTTGCACCCATGACTTCGCGGTTTTTCGCCACTGCATCTTCACCTTCCAGAACCTGAACAACAACAGGACCAGATGTCATGAACTCAACCAGTTCACCGAAGAAAGGACGCTCTTTGTGAACAGCATAGAATGCTTCTGCGTTTGCAGTAGTCATCTGGATCCGTTTCTGGGCAACGATGCGAAGACCAGCTTCTTCCAGTTTTGCATTGATTTTGCCAGTCAGGTTGCGACGAGTTGCATCTGGTTTAATAATTGAAAAAGTGCGTTGAATAGCCATTGTTTTCACTCAGTTTATAGGGACAGAAAAAAGAATTTTGCGCCTTATAACTTCCTAAGCCCTTTGCTGCAACAGATTTACCGCATTTTTTGCCAAATCCCGCCGGAATTCAGTGTTCCAAAGACAAAAAACCTGCTAGAGCATCCCGCATGTTACAGATTAACGATCTCACATACCGCGTGGCGGGCAGAACTTTGCTGGATGGGGCGACAGTCCATATCCCGGCGGGGCATCGAGTTGGCCTGATCGGTCGAAACGGGACAGGTAAATCCACCCTTCTTAAACTGATCACCGGTGAGTTACACGCCGATGGTGGCTCTATCAAGATCCGAAACGGCGCCCGTATCGGTGTCCTCCCGCAGGAAGCGCCGTCCGGTCCTGAAAGCCTACTGGAAGCCGTCTTGGCCGCAGATGTGGAGCGAAACTCGTTAATGGCGGAAGCTGAGACAGCGACTGATCCCATGCGCATTGCTGAGATCCATACCCGTCTTGCAGATATCGATGCCTACACGGCGGAAAGCCGCGCTGCCAAGATCCTGGCGGGTCTCGGGTTTGATCATGAAGCCCAGCAACGCCCCTGTTCCTCTTTTTCAGGTGGCTGGCGAACGCGTGTGGGACTTGCCGGGACCCTGTTTTCCAATCCCGATCTTCTCCTGCTCGACGAGCCGAGCAACTATCTGGATCTGGAAGCGACGCTCTGGCTGGAAAACTTTCTGAAAAATTACCCACAAACCCTGATCATCGTCAGTCATGATCGGGATTTGCTGAATAATGTAGTAGGCACAATTGTTCATTTGGAGCAGCATAACCTGACCCGATATACGGGCAACTATGACTTCTTTGAAAAAACCCGGTCAGAGCAATTGGCCCTCAATGCGGCCATGGCCAAAAAACAAGAAGCCCAGCGCAAACATTTACAATCCTTTGTCGATCGCTTCCGGGCAAAAGCATCCAAAGCACGGCAAGCGCAGAGCCGGGTTAAAATGCTGGAAAAGCTGACCCCTATTGCCTCCGTTATGGAAGAATATACGGTCAATTTTGACTTTCCATCTCCCGAGCCGCTGTCCTCGCCGATTATTACCATGGACAAATGCGCCACAGGATATGATCCCACCAAGATGATCCTGAATAGGTTGGATTTGCGTATTGATATGGAAGACCGGATTGCCCTGCTCGGCCCCAACGGAAACGGTAAATCCACATTTGCCAAATTGATCGCAGGTAAGCTGAAAGCAGAAGCTGGTGAGTTTCGAAAATCCGGTAAACTCAAAATTGGTTTTTTTGCTCAGCATCAACTGGACGAGATGCGGCCAAAAGAAACAGCCTATCAGCATCTAGCCGCAAAAATGGGCAAAGTGGGCGAGTCTGTTATTCGCTCCCGCCTCGGTCAATTTGGGTTCTCAAAAGACAAGTCAGATGTTGCAGTTGAGCAGCTTTCGGGCGGCGAGAAAGCCAGACTTACCTTCTGCCTTCTATCTGTCGAGGCCCCGCACCTTCTGATTTTGGATGAGCCAACAAACCATCTGGATGTGGATGCCCGTGAAGCTCTGGTTCAAGGCTTAAATGCATTTGAGGGCGCTGTCCTACTCATCAGCCATGACCCCCACTTGGTTAGTCTGGTAGCCGATGAACTCTGGCTCGTCAGCGATGGAACGGTGAGCCGATACTTGGGTGATATCGAGGATTACAAGAAAGAAGTCCTTGAAAAAGCGAGAAGTGGTGGCTCTGGCAATAAGCCTGAGGCCATGGCGGCAGAAGCTGAACCGGCAATCCTCCCAGAAGACTCCAAGCTCACCGGCAAGGAAGCTCGGAAAAACCGAGCAGAAAACCGGGCACAGCTTGCTCCTCTTCGTAAGGAAATTGGAAAACTGGAGAAACAGATCCAGAAACTGGAGAGTGACCGAAAGGTTCTGGAGGACGCACTCGCCGATCCGACAACCTATGAAAAGGGTGCGGATTATCAAGCGAAGCTGTCAGCCAAAATGGGCGAAATCAATAGTCGTCTGGAAAAAGTCGAAACATCCTGGATGGAAAAACAGGAAGAACTGGAAGCCCTTGAGCAAGCCTGAGGTCAGGCTTTCTTGACCCAGCGTCCGTCCTGCTGCTGCCAATAGGTCACGTCCAAACCTTCTGCTTTCATGGTTTTCCAGCGTGCCCGTGCAGCCTGCAGGCTTTCAGGATCATTACCATCAAACATATACAGGCATCGGTCATAGTCTGCGATATCGGATGCCGGAGCATCTTCGAGCAGAACCAACACTGAAGCGTTATTCAGGTTTTGACCTTCAGCACCTGTTAAAAGAACGGGCTGCTGGTCTGGATGAGGATCTTCCGCTTTTGCATGCGCAAGGAATGATGCTGGTGAATAGGTCCAAAGCGCCCCATCAAGATCTATTTTCAACTGGTCCGACATCATTCGAACAAGAGAGATCATGCCGCGCTCACTCACTTTTTCGAGCAAGCGCGGCAGAACCTGGTCAAGCGGCTGGGCCTGTAAATGGTAGAAACTGACCTCAACCATAAGGGAGATTATTTCCCTTCGTGATAGGTTTTAACGAAGTTATCCAGAAGGCGAACACCATAACCGGTTCCGCCTTTTGGCACCGTTGGCGTGTCTTTCTTGGACCAAGCCATTCCCGCGATATCCAGATGAGCCCAAGGCTTACCGTTGACAAATTTCTGCAAGAATTCAGCAGCAACGATAGAGCCCGCGCCCCGGCCGCCAGAGCCGATATTCTGCATATCTGCAATCGGGCTATCGATTTGCTTGGCATATTCTTTTTGCATCGGCAAGCGCCAAACACCCTCACCCACGTCTTTACCAGAAGCAAAAATCTGATCCGCCAACTCATCATTATTGGAGAACAGACCCGCATTCTCGTGACCGAGAGAGATGATAATCGCACCGGTCAGTGTCGCCAGATCAACGATCAGTTCTGGGTCATATTTATCCTGCGTATACCAAAGAGCATCGGCGAGAACGAGACGTCCCTCCGCATCCGTATTCAGGATTTCAATCGTCTGACCAGACATAGAGGTCACAATGTCGCCTGGCCGCTGGGCGTTTCCATCCGGCATATTTTCGACAAGACCAATCACGCCGATCGCATTCACTTTGGCTTTCCGACCTGCAAGGGCCTTCATCAGGCCGGTCACCGTTCCAGCGCCGCCCATATCCCATTTCATTTCTTCCATACCGGGACCAGGTTTGAGGGAAATACCGCCAGTGTCAAAGCAAACGCCTTTACCCACAAAGGCCAAAGGTTTCTTTGTGGATTTAGCGGGTGCGCCATTCCATTTCATAACAACAAGACGACTTTCGCGAATGGAGCCTTGCCCCACACCCAGAAGTGCCCCCATACCAAGACGCTTCATCTTGGCTTCATTTAGGATTTCAACTTCAATGCCAAGGCTGGTCAATTCCTTACATCGTTCGGCGAAGCTTTCAGGGTAAAGGCTGTTAGCAGGCTCACTCACCAGATCCCGTGTCAGGAACACACCGTCAGCGATTGCCTCCAGATCCGGGAATGCCTTACGAGCAGCGGCAGAGGATTTACATTCAACCGTAATCTTCTGAAGGGTTGGCTCCGCATCTTTGTCCAGTTCTGATTTGAATTTTGTGAACCGGTAAGAAGCCAGTTTTGCACCAAAAGCCACTTGGGCTGCTGCATCACTTTCCTTCACAGCCGTATCATCAAACCCGTCCAGAATAACTGTCAGGTTTTTTGCGCCCGCAGCGTTTAGCTTCTTGAGAAGTGATCCACCCAGATTTTCAAAATCGCGAAGAGCGAGCTCATCCTTGTCGCCGAGGCCAAACAAGACAATTCGCGACACTTCCATGTTGGCAGGAGAAAGGATCTCCAGCGTGTTTCCTTTTTTACCCGTAAAACGACTATTCTCTATCGCACGTCCGACGGCACCACCAGTAACCTTATCGACTTCGGCTGCTGTAGGAGACAGCTTCTTGTCAGCAAAAACGGCAATGGCAAGTGATCCTCTTTTGGGAAGAGATATCTCGGAGAATGCAAATTTCATGAGTCGCACCTGATTATCTGAAATAAAACGAATTTTTGAATTCTGGACACATCAATCACGCGCCCAACGACGAACCGAATGGGGTCGATTTTGAGTACCGCTTTGAATTCGCATAAAACGACCCTGCTCCCAACTCTGTCGGAACAAGGGTCTGAATCCATGAGGCACCTGAAAAACGGGTCCACTCCTTCAATGCTTACCCTAGGTCAGTTCATCTATCAATATGATTAGCGGGAAAAGAGTGCGATGAAACCCGAATTCAGAACTTAAAGAGGTTAAAAAAGCCAATTTTTATATGGATTTGACATATCTAGCGTGGCACTCAGAAATTCCTTGAGTATACTCTGCCCCATGAAAAGGATTAATTGGTACATAATCGTGCAGCTGTTGGGGCCAACACTGTTCATTACCTTCGCCCTAACCGGTGTGATCTGGCTTTCCCAGACCTTGCAGTTTGTTGAAAAGCTGATTTCTGGTTTGCCGATCAGTACTTTTCTTGTTCTGACAGCTCTCCTGCTGCCAGGTATCCTCAAATTCACTCTGATGCTTGGTTTATTTTTTGGCATTCTGTTTGCGTTTAACAAGCTCTACACAGAATCCGAACTTATTGTTATGTGGTCAGCGGGTTTGAGTAAATGGGCGCTTTGCAGACCTGTACTACTGACCGCCCTTGTCATAACAATTATCCTCTATCTATTCAGCTTCTTCCTCACACCATATGGGATCAGAACCGTCCAGGAGCTCCGCGTTGAATGGCGGGACAGCTTAGCCGCAGTCGTTCTGCGCGAGGGTGTTTTCAACACTTTGTCCAAAAATGTAACCGTCTATATCCGGGAGAAAACACGGAATGGTACGCTTCAGGGCATTCTTGTACATGATGAACGTGACCCCGAAAAACCGATAACTTATATGGCCCAGGAAGGTGCTTTCATCAAAACCAAAGAAGGCCCGCGTTTTGTTATGAGGAACGGCAACCTTCAAGAAGTTCGTAAAGATGAAGCCAAGCTGAGCATTCTTTATTTCAACGACTATACTCTTGATGTCAGTCAGTTTGAAAAACAGCAATCAAATAACTTTGTAAAAGCGGACGCCCGTTACATCGGTGAGCTTTTGTGGCCTGAAGATGGCCTGTCTGAAAAACAACAAAATCGGATCCGCTCAGAATTACACAACAGATTCTCGTTACCTCTATATACCTTTGCCCTAGCTCTGATTGCACTTGCTGGCACCATGAGCGGTGAATTCACACGTCGGGGCCGTGGCTATAAGCTTTTTTATGCGGGATCTTCCGGAGTTTTACTTTTAGTACTGGCAATTGCCCTGTTTAACCTGGCTGAAAAAAGTGCAGTATTTATCGCGCCGCTTTATCTGCTGCCAATTGTCGCAAGCCTCTGTGCTGCTCATTTAGCAAGCGGCGGCAAAATTCCGATTATTGGACGCAAGCATCAAACCCCATCAGAGGATGATATAATTGCAGAGGGTCCTTCAACATGAAGCTCTCCAGCACACTCTCTATCTACCTTGGTAAACAGTTTTTGAAAAATGTGGCGATCATTTTCTCAATAATTATTTCCATCGTGTTCATCGCTGATTTTATCGAATTTCTTCGTCAAACGAGTGACAAGGAAGATCTCAGCATTTTTGTCCCCTTTCAGCTTGCACTTCTTCGGCTTCCAACACTCGCTCAAATCCTGTTCCCTTTTATTGCGCTCTTTGGCGGCATGCTGACATTCTTCAGGCTGTCACGAACCAATGAACTCACAGTCATCCGCTCAGCTGGTGTATCTGCATGGCTTTTTCTCATGCCCTCGCTTGCAATCGCCTTTTTTCTCGGTGTGTTCATGTTGACGGTAATCAACCCTATTGCTGCTGCCATGCAATCCTACTCGGCGCAGTTGGAAACCAAGTATTTCGAGCAAAGATCTAACTTGCTGGTACTCACCTCCAACAATCTATGGCTCCGTCAGGTGGATGATAACGGGCTTTTTGTGATCCATGCTCGCGGTGCGATTAATCAGGGCATTGAGCTCACTGACGTCATTATTTTTCAGTATGATCGCAATGAAAATTTCACTGGCCGAATTGAGGCTGACACAGCCCGCCTCATGGAGGGCTACTGGGACTTAAAACGGGTTTTGATGACAAGCCCTGAGCAACCTGGAACCGTGCTCGAAAACCTCCAGCTCAGCACCAGCTTAACTGCAGCCCAAATACAGGAAAGTTTTGCTCCGCCAAAAGAAATTTCCTTTTGGGAGTTGCCAGAATTTATCAGCACTCTAGAAGAAGCAGGCTTCTCAGCCCTCAACCATCGTATATACTGGCATAGCTTGATTGCCCGTCCAGTGCTGCTCTTGGCTATGGTATTGGTAGCGGCTACCTTCAGTTTGCGGGCAACACGGCGTGGTAAAACGGGTATTTTAGTAATGGCGGGGATTACGACAGGGTTCGTGTTTTATTTCTTTACTGACATCATTCTTGCGCTTGGACTCGCAGGAAACCTGCCCGTTCTGCTGGCCGCGTGGACGCCTTCGATCGCCATAACCCTTCTCGGGCTTTCGATGATGTTCCACTTGGAGGATGGTTAGTAAATGAAGCAGTTTTTATCCATCCTTTTAGCGAGCACCTTTTTTTCCGTACCCGCAGTCGTTGCGCAAGTTACCTCACCTGTCCCAACGATTGATTTGGAAAAAGAGAGCATTTTTAATGCTGATGAAATTCTCTATGACCAGTCTAGTGACACGGTAACAGCCTCTGGCAACGTTGAAATTGTCCAGGGCAACAGGGTTTTAAAAGCGGACCGGGTCATCTACAACGTCAATGCAGATACGGTTCAAGCGCAGGGGAACATTGTCCTGCTAGAACCATCAGGTGATGTTCTCTTCGCGGATAAGGTCACGTTGTCCAACGAGTTGAAAACTGGGGCAATCCAACAGATCCGTATTCTCTTCACAGATCAGTCCAGACTGGCGGCGTCCAGCGCTGTCAAAGAGAGCGAAACCACCACTATCATGAATAGGGCGGTCTATAGCACTTGCCAGCTTTGTGAAGATGACCCAGATGCTCCGCCCCTTTGGCAACTCAAGTCAGCTAAGGTCGTTCATGATCAACAGGATCAGACCATTACATATAAAGACACGGTTTTAGAGTTTTACGGTGTGCCCGTTTTTTACACACCTTATTTCAGTCACCCGGATCCGACCGTGAAACGCAAAAGTGGCTTTCTAGCCCCATCCGTATTCGAAAGCTCTTATCTCGGATATGGCGCCACACTACCTTACTATTATGTCATTGATGAAGACAAAGACATGACCATTACGCCAATGGTGACAAGCAAGGAAGGTGTGCAGCTGGCATCAGAATATCGTCAGGCATTTGAAACGGGTGACATGACTCTGGACGCCTCACTGACTTATGTGGACGAGCGCACCTCTGACAATGTCAAAACCGGTGATCAGGAATTTCAGGGTCACATTCGGGGTATCGGTGAATTTGAATTCCGTCCTGACTGGGTTTGGGGTTTTGATTTCTTTGCGACCAGCAACGACACCTATCTGGATAAGTACGATATCAGCAATGAAGATACCCTGACGTCAACTGCATATGTCCAAGGTCTCAGAGGACGCAACTACACTCGCTTCAGCGCAATTGGGTTCCAAGGCCTCGAAGAAGAGGATGACAGCGGGGAAACACCATTTATTCCGGGATGGCTGGAGTATGCATATGTTAGTGAACCTAACAAATATGGTGCCCGTTACAATGTCAACCTTGACGGCTTGATGCTGATTAGAACCGCTGGGCAAGATACAAACCGCCTATCTGCTTCTGCGGGTTGGCATCTCCCCTATATCACGCCATCGGGTCAAACAATCGCCTTGGATGCATCCATGCGCGGAGATGCCTACTATGCGCGAGATCAATTAGATGATCCTTTCGATCCTACAAGCGATACAGACAACAATTTTTCAGGTCGTGTTATTCCTGCCCTCTCGTTGAGATGGAGTTATCCCTTTGTAAGAGCTGCAGGCAATATGCGACAGACAATCGAGCCAATTGTCGAGGCTGTTTGGTCTGAGTCTCTTGGGAGTAAAGACACTCCAAACGAAGACAGCCTGAGCTTCGAATTCGATGATACAAATCTTTTTGGCTTCAATCGCTCTGCGGGTCTGGATCAGGTCGAAGAAGGTGCACGACTGAACTACGGTGTGAATTTTGGCTTTTATGGTGCAGATGGGGGATATACATCACTTCTTGTTGGTCAGAGCCTTTACGAAAACAATGACACAGGTTTTAGTGAAGGGAGCGGGTTGGAAAATCAGCTTTCTGACTATGTGGCCCGGCTGGAAATCCATCCCAACGAATATTTCAGCTATACGCAAAGGGTGCGAATTGACGAGGATGATTTAAGTCTGGCCCGCCATGAATTGGACTTGAGAGTGGGAAGTCAGTTTAACTGGGTCAGTCTTGGATATCTGAACTTGAAAGACGATCAATCTGCCATCGGAATTGAAAGCCGTCATGAGATCTATGCTGCTGGCCGTGTTAAAATGACCGATTACTGGAGCAGTTATGGCGGTTACAGACGGGATCTGGAAAATAACAATTCCATCGATGCTGTACTTGGCTTTGAATATCTTGACGAATGTTTTGGTTTCGCATTTGAGGCAAAACGAGAATTTACAAGGGATAGAGATATTGAACCGGAGACAAAATTCAGTGTGAAAATCAGACTTCTCCCCTTCAACTAAATGGAAAATACAACTATCTTCAAATGACCTATTCAGGTATCAGAAGAGTTTGCTGACATTGGACAATCGAACTTGAGACTTGTTATGAAACGGATTCAACCTCTGCTTATCGGAATGCTTCTCTTTATGGGAAGTTTCCTGCCGGCCCAAACGGCTGCAGCACAGGAAGTGCAGAAGATTGTTGCGATCGTCAATGACGATGTAATTTCCGGCTACGATGTAATTCAACGCATTAACCTCAACATCTTTATGGCTGGCCTGCCTGCGAACAACCAAACCCGTCAGCGACTTGTCCCGACAGTGATCCGCACTCTCATCGATGATCAGTTGAAAATTCAGGAGGCAAAGCGCCTGAATACAGAACCAACTGATGCCGAAATCAACGCGGCAATTGAGAATTTTGAAAAACGGTTCAACATACGATCTGGCCAGTTTGAAGGAGCCATGCGATCAGTTCGGGTTGACCCGGAAACGGTCGTCCATCAAATCCGCGCAGCCCTTGGCTGGGATAAATTGATCCGCCGGCGCATTGTCCCCCGGATTAATGTCACAGAAGCTGAAATTCAGGCGATGCAGGATCGTCTAAGGGAAAATAAGGGTAAGAACGAATATTTGCTCCGTGAGATATTCCTCCCGATTGCTGTTCAATCAGAAGAACCAGACGTTCGGAAAACTGCGGAAGATCTCTCAAGCAAGCTTAAATCTGGCGCTGACTTCAGCCGCGTAGCCACACAATTCAGTGATGGCCCGACTGCTGCCAAAGGCGGTATCGTTGGCTGGCAAATGGCCAGCGAAATGCCTACAGCCATCGCACAGACCGTAGTCAATCTTGATGACGGCAGTGTTTCTGACCCCATTCGAACTAACGACGGGTATTATTTGGTCAAGGTCGAACAGGTTCGAAAAATACTCGAAGATGGTGGCAGTGACGCAATTTTGGACCTTGGCCAGCTCGTGTTGCCAATTGATGCAGCGAAGAAAGCTGGCGAAGTGGAAAGCCAAGTTCAACTTGCCAAGTCAGTAAGCGGATTTATCGATGACTGCAGTTATATAGACGAGCTTTATAATGAGTTCACCAATGGCGAAACCGGTCGTATGGGACAAGTTCAACTCAGTAAACTTCCCTCCCATATTAAAACGCTGGTGAGTGATCTGCAGAAGGGTCAAGCGAGCGAGCCATACTTGGACAAGAATTTATACCGGATCTTTGTGGTCTGCGAACGCGTGGATCGAAATCAGCAAGGTGACTCTGAAGAAGCCATTCGCCAGACTATTGGTAATGAACGCATTGAATCCAGAGCCCGCCGTTATCTGAATGACCTACGCAGGGAAGCCTCGATTGAGTCACGCTAATCCGGCGATACAAACTTAAAGAGATTTTAGCCATGCCAACCCTACTGGTAACCATGGGTGATCCCGCTGGGATCGGGATCGAGATCACGCTTCTGGCGTGGTTGAAGCGAAACCACAACTCCCTGCCTGCCTTCTTACTTGTTGGCGACCCAGAACTCATTAAGCAGAGGGCCCGAGAAATCGAGGCCCAAGTCTCTTTACAAGTTATTACGGACATCAATCAGTATAAAGAGGACCAGGACCACCTAACTATTCTGGATCCTAAAACTGGCACAACTGCTGCCGAAAAAACGATTGCTGCTATCGACCTGTCCGTAGACCTATGCCTTCAAGGTTCTGCAGATGCGGTCATCACAAACCCTATCCAGAAAAAGCGCCTCTATGACGCTGGTTTTAAGTTCCCTGGCCATACTGAGTATCTCGCTCACTTAACCGGGGCGCCGGAGGCGGCAGCAGTCATGATGTTTGCCTCTCCCGAACTCATGACAGTGCCAGCGACCATTCACATCCCGTTGAATGAGGTTCCAAAAGCCCTGACCAAAGACCATTTATCCCACGTCATTCGAACAACGCATCAGGATTTACAGAACCGGTTTGGCATTGCTAATCCATCCATCGTGGTTGCCGGATTAAATCCTCACGCGGGTGAAGCAGGAAGCATGGGCCATGAAGAGGTAGACGTGATCACACCTGTCATCAATGACATGAAAGCAAGTGGCATGGCCGTCTCTGGTCCATACCCAGCCGATAGCCTGTTTCATGAACGGATGCGGAAATCCTATGATGCGGCCATCTGCATGTATCATGACCAAGCCTTAATCCCCATCAAGACAATCGATTTTGATCGCGGTGTCAATGTGACCCTCGGCCTTGCGATTATACGGACTTCTCCAGATCATGGAACGGCGGAGGATATCGCCGGTCTAGGGATCGCCAACCCTGAAAGCTTGATCGAAGCCATCCGCTTGGCGTCTGAGATGTCCCTGAAGACAAGGAAAGGCGCATGACAGACGGCTCCGACCTGCCTCCGCTTCGGGAAGTGATCAACACCTATGGTCTTAGGGCCGAAAAATCCCTTGGGCAGAATTTCCTTCTGGACCTGAATTTAACAGGGCGAATTGCACGATGTCCCGGCTCTCTCAAAGATGAAACCGTTCTAGAAATTGGCCCTGGTCCAGGTGGCCTGACCCGAGCCATTCTGGCCTTCGAAGTTTCGCATCTTTATGCCATTGAAAAAGACACACGATGCCTTGAGCCACTCAAAAATGTCTCTGATGCTTTCGGAGGTCGGTTGACGGTTCTGAATGAGGATGCACTCGAAATCGATGAAGCGAGCCTGCTGCCGGAGAAAGCACACATTATTGCAAACCTGCCCTACAATGTCGCAACACCTTTATTGATCAAATGGCTGAAAAAGCGGGAACTGTTCAAGTCCATGACCCTGATGTTTCAGAAAGAGGTTGCGGATCGTATCGTTGCGGAACCCCGAACCAAAGCATACGGAAGGCTGTCAATTCTTTGTCAGTGGCTGTGCACGGTTTCAAGACAGTTTGATATATCCCCGCAAGCCTTTACACCGCCACCAAAAGTGACAAGCACTGTGGTCAAACTCATTCCCAGAGAGACACCAGCCTATCCTGCTGACCTCGAAATTCTTGAAAAAGTGGTTGCAGCAGCTTTTAACCAACGCCGGAAGATGCTACGGGCTAGCCTGAAATCACTCGGGGTTAAGCCGGAACCCCTGCTTGAAGAAGCTGGTATCGAGCCAACAAGGCGCGCCGAAGAACTTTCCGTAGAGGAATTTTGTAAACTTGCAGAAGCCTACCGGAAAGCTCAATAACCCTCGGTCAGGCTTTTTACAAAATTCAGCAATCCGGGACGGCGGAACCTGCGGACCCGTTCAGCTTTCAAAATTGCTTTTACCTCGGCGATACACTGATCCATATCGTCATTGACGACGACATAGTCATACTCCGCCCAATGACTGATTTCCTCAGCCGCTTTTGACATCCGCTGGGCAACAACTTCATCGCTGTCCTGCGCGCGGGCTTTTAGCCGTTTTTCCAAGGCACTCGTTGATGGGGGCAGAACAAAGATACTAACCAGATCATCGCCTGCCTTTTGTGCGAGTTGCTGGGTTCCCTGCCAATCGATATCAAAAAGGATATCTTTTCCGTCAGCCAATGCTTCATTTACAGGTGCGGACGGAGTTCCATAGTAGTTTCCAAACACTTTGGCATGTTCCAGAAGCTCATCCCGGTTGATCAGAAGGTTAAAATCAACCGGTTCCATGAAGAAATAGTCTTTTCCCTCCACCTCACCAGGTCGAGGCTTCCGCGTTGTTGCGGAGACTGACATAGACAAGTTGTCATCATCCTGGAGTAGCGCTTTTGAAATTGTTGTTTTTCCAGCTCCAGAAGGTGAAGACAGGACCAACATCAATCCACGACGGTCAATTTGAATTCGATCAGACGGAGTTTCAGACACGCTTTTCCCTGCAACTTTGTAAACGAGGATATTGAATTTCGAAGTCTCGACTATGTAGCAAATTTTTCCGTGCGGCCCAAGCAATAGAACAGGGGAAATTTATCAAAGTCTTATAATTTTTCAGGCCATTTGCAGATAATGATCACCGCTTCTATTCTATGTTTTGAACCTGCTCCCTGAACCGATCGATGATCACCTTCAGATCCAGTCCGATTTGGGTCAGTTCCTTATCATTGGATTTGGAACAGATCGTATTGGTTTCCCGATTAAATTCCTGACAGATGAAATCAAGGCGGCGACCAACTGCTTCCTCAGCGCCGCTGTTCAGAACATCTCTTGCAGTCACAATATGACTGGCAAGTCGATCCACTTCCTCTGAAATGTCTGCCTTTGTCGCCAGGATGGCAAGCTCCTGCTCTATCCGCTCCTCATCCGCATTTCCGGTATTTCCAAGCAGTAAATCGATCTGTTTTGTAATCCGTTCCTTGACCGCCTCCGGTCGCAAAGCTGCAGTTGCTTGAGCTCTTTTTGTCAGATCGGCGATTTCATCCAGCTGCGCAGTCAGCACAGGGGCAAGTTGCGCCCCCTCCTCCAACCTAGCGGCTTTCAATTTCTCGACGGCTTCCTTGAATGATTTGATCAAGGCAGTTTCCAGGGCTGATCGTTCGTCCTCATCGGGCAAGGCCTTGTCCATTGGCTCAATGACCCCTTTTAGTCCAAGAAGACCATCAATCCGGGGGGATTTAACGCCGGCAAGTCCTGATTTTTCACGGGACAGTTCAATCAGTTCGTTCAGAAACTCCGTATTGATCTGATAGTCCGCCTTGCCACCCTGATGATGCAGCTGCAAGTGGAAGTTCACGCTCCCCCGTTGAAAGGTCGCTTTCAGGATTTTACGTCCCACTTCTTCAACAGCATCATATCCAAGGGGCAAACGACTGCGGATCTCGAGTCCTCGACCATTGACGCTTTTTAATTCCCATAGCCAGGAATAATCATCGTGGTTTCCATTGGTCCGGGCAAACCCGGTCATGCTTTGTAGGGACACAGCCAGCCTCATTGAGAAGTATTAAGGTGACTTTGTATATCGGGATTTTAAGACCATAACAAGACACGGAACTATTCTTGCCGGCTTTTACGATTGAGCCAGATATGTAAAAACCCGCCCCCAACCAGTCCTAAACCAAAGGACAAGAGATTGCTGAGGAAAGTTATAAGAACGGTTTCATGATCAGTAAGAAAGTAAAGCGTTACATAGGGGATAAGCGCGAGCATACCGCTAACAACCACTTCGACCCCGTATCCTTTCACAAGATCGCGACGATACTTGCCTTTACGAGCCAGCAACGCGATATGGAACGACTGAATGGTCAGAGCACCTGACACCCCCCACGAAATTGCAATCAAGCCTGCAAATAATAGCTTTGTCGACATTGCCAAAGAAGACGATAACGTCTGGTCAGCAACCAGCCCCAGCAGAAGAAAAAGTGGCATCAGAACCAGAACCAAAGTCGCCACCGTCAACGGTAGAGCAAACAACAGTGGAATAACTTCTCGACTTTGAGCAAGTGTCTCCCCGTTCACATGACTGCTCGGATAGGTCTTCTCAACCACATTGCGATAAGCATCCTTCAATTTCTCCAGCGCTTCATTACGGAGCGCTTCTTCGGGAAGGGCTTTAACCTGTTGAATTGCAGCGTCAAGCTGGTTGAGGAGCCGATTACCTGCAGCAGAAGGGTGATGTAAAAAAAACCTGCCAACAAGATGGCATGATGAAGAAGCTCTTTTGTTTGATCTGGATCTGCAGGTAGATCACGACTTTGGCCTTCAACTTCTGTCTGAGGCTGCCTGTTAAAGTGAGACATTATCGTCTCTTGCTTTTTGTCATCGCCGATCTCATTTTCCACGGTAAGAAGAAGAGGCTCTTCCTCCTCCACCAGGTCTTCTTTTGGAACAGGTGCAGGTTTAGGTTCAGGTTGTTGTTCTGCCTCCATTTTGCTCCGCAAAGGGGTCTGGGGAAGTGTTAAAACAGGATCAAAGCGCCGTTTTTCTTCTCCACCGGTTGGGTTCACACTATCCCCATCCAAGATCTGCAGTGAGACTGCAGCCTCCCTTTCAGGATTAGTTTTTATCTTTTGAGCTGAGACAGGATCCGGTTTGGGCGCAACTGCTTCTTGAGAATCTTCCTCAACCCCTTCAACTGTCATTGTATCAGGACTGGTATAGAGAGGGCTGGACACCTCCACAGAAGGTGCCATATCAGCTTTCTCAGATGGCAGGGAGGGCTTAGAAACGTCATCAGCCTGAGGAAGTGAGCTATTTAAACTTGATCTGTTTGCATAACTATTTGCTTTAGCATGAAGCTGATTTATTTCCTCACGCAGCTCTTGAAGGCAATCTCGTAACTGCCTGCGTTGAAACAATAAAGTTTGAATTGAGTCGCTTGTTCCAGACATGATCCCTCGAACATTCCTGTATCTACCTGCGTTGAAGACGGTTGAAACAGAATTTTGTACCAGGGAAAATGGATTAGTTACTCTGACGCTCTTTCATCAGTTTGCGCCATTTGTAGACGTTGCGGTTATGCTCTTTCAAGGTTCGAGCAAAGAGATGTCCGCCATCCCCACTTGCCACAAAATAGAGATCCTTAGTCTGTAATGGATTAAGAACCGCTTTAAGACTATCTAACCCGGGATTGCAGATAGGCCCTATCGGCAAGCCGTCCCGCGTATAAGTGTTATAGTCATTTACCGCTGCCAGATCGGATTTAGAAATTGGCCGGCCCAAATCAGATTGTCCGTTGGTAACTCCATAAATCACAGTAGGATCTGACTGGAGGCGCATTCCCCTTTCTAACCGGTTAAGGAATACACTGGCCACATGAGGGCGCTCGCTCGCAAGTCCAGTTTCCTTCTCAACGATAGATGCAAGGGTTATCAGGTCCTTTTTACTTTTGATATGTTTGGTGGGGCCGTTTGCCTGCCACAAGGCATCTACTTCCGCATTAAATGCCTGCTTCATCCTCTGAATAAGGCTATCGCGGGTGTCTCCCCTCAGAAAATGATAGGTTTCTGGCAGGATTGATCCTTCCGGCAGGCTTTCTGTTATGTCACCCGTCAAGATATCAGATGCTTTAATAAGCTCCAGGACTTCGCGGCTTTGCAAGCCTTCGGGAATTGTCAGTCCATGAACAACCGACTTACCACTGACCAGCAGTGCCGCCACCTGTTCCCCGGTCATACCTGGCGTGAATGCATATTCACCAGCTTTCAGTTTTTTCTCCAGGGACTGAAGCCGGACCCCAAGGATAAAAGCCAGTTCATGAGGAATAATATTTTCAGATTCCAGCAGGGTCGCAATTTGACGAAGGCCGCTTCCCTTTTTTAAGACTAGGATTTTTTCGGTCTGAAGCGGACCCGGAGTCTTATACAAATTCCATCCATAACCAATTAACCCTGCAATTGCTGCGTTAAACAGCAAGAACAGGGCAATCAGAAAAATCAGGAATTTTTTCATTTAGAAAGGTCGGTGTTACACTCGCTTCATCACAAGCGACGCGTTGGTTCCCCCAAACCCGAAAGAGTTGGACAGAACGGCATCGACTTTCTTCTCCTGTGCAACCTTTGGAACGAGGTTCATATCCTCAAGTCCCTCAGACGGTTGGTCAAGGTTCAAGGTTGGTGGCAATACACCATGCTCCATAGCCAGGATAGAGAAGACGGCTTCAACACCGCCCGCTGCACCGAGCAGATGACCAATTGCGGATTTTGTTGATGACATCGCAAGGTTAGCAACGTCAGCACCAAAGAGCCGTTTTACAGCGCCAACTTCAATCTCATCACCAAGCGGTGTGGATGTACCGTGCGCGTTTACATAACCGATATCTGCAGTGGTCAGACCAGATTTCCGAAGCGCCATCTGCATGGAACGGAAACCACCGTCACCGTCACTGGCAGGTGCAGTAATATGATACGCATCTCCGGACAGGCCATAGCCCACAACCTCTGCATAAATATGCGCACCGCGTTTCTTGGCATGCTCATATTCTTCGAGCACAACAACGCCAGCGCCCTCACCCATTACGAAGCCATCGCGGTCCACATCGTAAGGACGAGACGCTCTGGTTGGATCATCATGGAAGCCCTTGGACAGTGCCTTGGCAGAGGCAAAGCCGGCAAAGCCGATCCGGCACATGGCAGCTTCTGCACCACCTGCAACCATCACGTCTGCATCATCATCGGCAATCATGCGGGCCGCATCACCAATCGCATGAGCACCTGTAGAACAGGCTGTTACAACGGCGTGGTTGGGACCCTTAAATCCGTGGCGGATGGAAACCTGCCCAGAAACCAGGTTGATCAAAGCACCCGGAATGAAGAACGGGCTGATCCGACGGGGACCCTGCTCATGAAGTTTTATGGAATTCTCTTCGATTGACGGCAAACCGCCAATCCCGGACCCGATGGACACGCCAGTTCTGAAGAAATCTTCATCAGTTTCTGGTGTCCATCCAGAGTCCTTGATCGCTTCATCAGCCGCTGCAATACCATAGATAATGAAACTATCAAGTTTCCGCTGCTCCTTTGGAGCCAACACATCATCGGCATTAAACGCATCAGGCTGACTGTCACCGACAGGCACCTCACAACCGTAAGCCACCGCCAAGTCTGTTGTGTCAAACTTGGTGATCATTCCAGCACCGGACTCACCATTTATCAACCTGTCCCAGCTCGGCTTAACACCGTTAGCCAAAGGCGTGACAAGTCCTAGTCCAGTAACAACTACACGTCGCATATCGATACCTATCGAGTTAAGTTATCAGAGATCTATATGACGTTTCAGCGCCAAATTAGGAAGCTGACTCGATAAAGCTAATAGCATCCTTAACTGTCAGGATTTTTTCAGCAGCATCGTCTGGAATTTCGATATTGAACTGCTCTTCAAAAGCCATAACCAGCTCAACAGTGTCCAGGCTGTCTGCACCAAGATCATCAACGAAGCTTGCATCTTCAGTTACTTTAGCTTCTTCAACACCCAGGTGTTCAATAACGATTTTTTTAACTTGTTCCGCTGTATCGCTCATATGTGTTGTCCTTAAGATTAACCAGCAATAAAAAGTTCAGTTTATTTTGCGATTGCCCCTGATTTTTCAACCCTAGAATTCCAATCGCGAAAATCTCGTCGCGTTCCTAACATACTTTATAGGCATTGCAAAGCAAAGCTGTCACATTCAAAAACTTATGCTGCAATTAATAAAGAGATTAGGGCTAAATCATGGCCATGCCGCCATTTACATGCAGTGTTTGCCCCGTCACGTAAGCAGCTTCATCAGATGCCAGATATAGAACGGCAGCCGAAATATCCTTTGGATCCCCAAGGCGTCCGGCAGGCACCGCAGTCAGCAGAGCTTCCTTTTGAGCATCAGGCAGCGCGTCTGTCATTGCAGTTGCAATAAACCCAGGCGCCACACAATTTACTGTGATACCACGAGTGGCAACTTCCTGCGCGAGAGATTTGGACATGCCAATCATCCCAGCTTTGGAAGCAGCATAGTTCATCTGCCCTGGATTGCCGGTTACGCCAACAATGGATGTGATATTGATAATGCGCCCGTTTTTGCGTTTCATCATGCCGCGAAGACAGTTTTTTGACAACTTAAACGCAGACTTCAAATTAACGTCCAGGACCGTATCCCAGTCTTCATCCTTCATCCGCATGGCCAAACCATCTCTTGTCAGGCCCGCGTTATTGACGAGGATATCCACCTGGCCCATCGCCTCTTCAGCAGCTTTAATCAAGCCATCAACCGCTTCCATATCAGATAGGTTGCAAGGCACAACAAAAACCCGGTCACCAAGTTGATCAGCAACGGCTTTCAAAGCATCTTCACGAGTTCCAGAAAGAGCAACAGTCGCACCGGCCGCGTGTAAATCTTTCGCGATTTCCGCACCAAGTCCGCCTGACGCACCTGTTACCAGTGCGCATTTGCCTGTCAGATCAAACATTCCATCATCTCCCTTTGCCGCTACTCTAGCAGCAGAAATCTTAAAGTGAACCCAAAAACGCTTCAATATCCTCAGGTGTCTGAACAGCGCTTCCAGTCATTTCTTTATTAATCCGACGAACCATGGCGGAGAGAACTTTCCCAGTTCCAAGCTCTACCAAAGCTTCAACTTCCTGTTCACCCATATAAAGAACGCTTTCCCGCCAGCGAACTCGACCTGTGACCTGCTCAACCAGCAAACCGCGAATGGTTTCAGGGTCGCTGACCTGAGAGGCCGTTACGTTAGCAACTAGTGGCACCAGTGGAGGCGCGATCGATACGTCTGCCAACTGGGCTTTCATCTCATCAGCGGCCGGCTGCATCAATGGGCAATGGAATGGTGCACTCACTGGCAGCATCATCGCTTTCCGAACACCCTTTTCCTTGGCAAGTTCGATAACATGCGCAACAGCATCCTTGTCACCGCTCAGAACCACCTGACCATCGGCATTATCATTGGCAATCACGCAAATACCTGCCGCGCCATCAGCTTCAGCGACCAGCTCTTCCACACCGCCGATTTCCATACCCAGTAGGGCAGCCATAGCCCCTTCCCCAACGGGAACGGCTTTTTGCATGGCAAGTCCACGCGCCTTCAACAGACGTGCTGTGTCAGCAAGCTGCAAGGAACCTGCAGCAGTCAGAGCAGAATATTCACCCAGAGAGTGACCCGCGACGAAATCAGCCATTTCGGAGAGTTTCTTACCACTTTCAGCCTCAAGCACCCGCGCCACAGCGACACTTGTCGCCATCAGGGCTGGCTGTGTATTTTCTGTCAGTGTCAGCTCTTCGATCGGACCTTCATACATGAGTTTTGTCAGATTCTGACTGAGGGCGTCATCGACTTCCTCAAACACTTGCGCGGCCACTGGAAAAGCATCCGCAAGCGCCTTTCCCATACCAACTGCCTGGCTTCCCTGCCCCGGAAATACAAATGCACGTTTCATTATAATTTGTCCGATCCTGTTGAACTTTGATGCACCAGTCATATTACGAAAGATTTTCCTGTCAAGTCCACTTGCATAAACTGCAGAAATCTGTATAGTCCGCCGCCTCAACAACTCCTTGCCGACGGAGGTCGGCTACGTCTGTTCGGTTAGCATTGGTGCTAACTCCAGATATTTAAGAGCCATAAGGAGCTTATACATATGCCTCTATATGAGACAGTTTTTATTGCCCGTCAGGACATTTCCTCCCAGCAGGTGGATGCACTGACAGAAAAAATGTCCCAGTTTGTAACAGCTGGCGACGGTAAAGTTGCTAAAGTCGAAAATTGGGGACTTCGCAACCTGGCTTACAAGGTTAAGAAAAACCGCAAAGGCCATTACGTTCTTCTCAACATTGATGCCCCTGTCGATGCCGTCAAGGAAATGGAACGCAACATGCGTCTGGACGAAGATATCCTTCGCCACATGACCATCCGCGTTGATGAACTTGAAGAAGGCGATTCCGTCATGCTTCAGAGCAAAAGTGGTCGCTCCGGCGGTCGTCGCGACTCTGACGAAGATGGTGACAGCGCCGAGTCTAGCGAAGACAAGTCTGATAACGATGCTTCCGAGGAGGATAACTAATGTCTGATGCACGTCGTCCTTTTTTCCGCCGTCGTAAGACCTGCCCTTTCTCCGGTGAAGGCGCGCCAAAAATCGATTACAAAGATGTAAAGCTTCTGCAACGCTTTGTTTCCGAACGCGGTAAAATCATGCCAAGCCGTATCACTGCCGTTTCTGCAAAGAAACAGCGTGAACTGGCTCGGGCTATCAAACGGGCACGCAACCTCGCGCTGCTGCCGTTTGTTGTTAAGTAAGTAATTGCCGGTTTGGCGGGTAACCGCCAACCGATAGTGGGACAATGGTCAAAGACATTGGTATTGGCACAGCACTGGGCCTAATCAGTACACTTCTTCTGATTTTCTCAGTTCTGGGTAGTGGGACACCCGCCGGGCAAGTAAATGCTCTCCAAACAATGTCCCTGATGACCTTATCTGTTGTTCCCCTCTTCGTCGCTGGACTGGGTTGGGGATTGGCAGGTGGTATTTCAGCGGTAGTAACTGGTGCTCTGGTTGCTGCTACGATTATCGCCCCACTATTCAGTATGACATATGTTTTGACTTGCGGCCTGCCGGTTCTGCTGATCACACGACAGTCCCTGTTGTGGCGCGAGGAAAACGGAAAAGTTACCTGGTATCCAACGACCAATCTGGTCATGATCTGGGTAGGTGTAAGTATTCTCCTGTCCTTTATGGCAATTGCATTGCTGTATCAGGATCAGGAACTGAGGAAAAATCTGATCACTCAGTTTGATCTCATCCTTCCTCAGCTCCAGCAACAGGGGAAAATGTTTGAGGCCATTACGGCAGAAGGAATTGTTCGGGCTCTCCCACAGTTCTTTGGACCGTTCTGGGGCGTGATCCTCCTGCTTGGAGGCATACTGGCACAGGGTGTGCTGGTAAGGTTCAAGCGGAATATCCGACCCAGTCCTGTTTTCCAGGACCTCAAGCTTCCCGTCTGGATGGCGGTTGCAACAGTTGGCGTGGTTGGTTTCAACCTGTTGTTCAACTGGGGTGATACGTTCCTAGGCGCGGTGATACTTGCACTGGAAATCGCATTTTTCCTTCAAGGGATTGCGGTTATCCACAAGGTTTCTAAAGGTTGGCGATATCGACCTTTCATACTGACGGCGGTTTATTTGTCGATGTTTTTAATTTTTTGGCTGGTCCTGGTAGTCGCATTGCTTGGATTGGTCGACAGTTGGGTTGGATTTCGCGAGAAACTGAACGGACATCCAGACCTGGAGGAAGATTAAATGGAAATTGTATTGCTGGAGCGTGTTGAAAAACTCGGTCAAATGGGTGATGTCGTTACAGTCAAGAACGGTTACGCCCGGAACTTTCTGCTGCCTCAGGGCAAAGCACTCAGAGCCAACAAGGACAACCTTGCTATCTTTGAAGCAAAACGGGCTCAGCTCGAAGCAGACAACCTAAAACGCAAAGAAGAAGCAGAACAGGTTGCTCAGAAAATTGATGGCATGACTGTTATCCTGATCCGTGCGGCTTCTGAAAGCCAGCAGCTTTACGGTTCAGTCAGCACTCAGGACATTGCGCGCGCCGTGACAGAAAATGGTGCAACAGTTGACCGTAAACAGGTCATCATGGACAAAGTTCTGAAAACACTTGGCCTGCACGAAATTCGCATTCGTCTGCACCCTGAAGTTACTGTTGGTATTACAATCAACATCGCTCGCTCTAACGAGGAAGCAGAAATTCAGGCTCGCGGTGAATCTGTTGAAGCAGTCGCTGAGGCTGCTCTCGATGCACGTGATGAAGCGATCAACGATGTTTTCGAATCTACTGCTGAACAAGAAGACGAAGAAGCTGAATCCTAATCCAGCTTCCCTTCGAAATCCGAAGCTAATGAAACGGCACTCTTATGGGGTGCCGTTTTTTTGTAACAGTCGGAAATTTAACTTTCCCCGATTAACAGTTGCCATAGCTCTATGGCTTCAATACCCTTTTCGAAATAATCCACAAGTTCCACAGCCTGTGGATAAATTTTATCCACAAATTTATTGCACCTGAATTTGAGATAACCCGCTCCAGTTCAAAAACCCTTATGTTATGGTCAATCCATGGAAAGCACTGTACTGAATTCCGAAACGAATACTGAGGATAGCTCCTCCCCGACCTACCGTTCCATGCCCAGTAACCTGGACGCAGAACGGGATCTGTTGGGGGCCATTCTGATAAACAATGAGGCCAGTGCCAAAGTCAGTTCTTTTCTGAAGCCAGAGCATTTTTACGAACCCGTACATTCCCGTATTTATGACGCTGCATCCATCCTGATTGATCGGGGTGAGATTGCCGACCCGGTGACATTGAAGTCATATTTCGAGAATGATCAAGCCCTGGCTGACATTGGCGGCGCCCAGTATCTAGCCCGCCTGGCTGCATCTGCGACGACCATCATCAACGCAGAACATTATGGCAAGATCATTTATGATCTGGCGCTTAGACGTGAGCTGATCAATCTTGGAGGGGAGATCGTCAACACGGCCTATGATTCTGATTTGGAAGAGACATCGGCGACCCAAATCGAAAATGCGGAGCGGCAGCTCTTCGCGTTGGCTGAAAGCGGATCTCACGAAGGGGGACTGACCCCTGTACGCGTAGCAGTAAATCTTGCCGTCAAATCCATTGAGGAAGCCTTTCAGCGGGACGGTAATCTTGTTGGTGTTACAACAGGTCTTAGGGATCTGGACGCCAAGCTTGGCGGGCTCCATAAGTCGGACCTGCTTATTCTGGCCGGGCGCCCGTCAATGGGTAAGACATCGCTGGCAACAAACATTGCGTATAATGCTGCGAAAGCCCATTACAAATCTGGGGGAACAGAGGGCGCCCCGGTCGGATTTTTCTCACTCGAAATGTCGGGTGAGCAACTCGTTGCGCGTGTTCTTGCCGAGGCAACGGAAATCAGTTCAGAAAAACTTCGAAAAGGTGAGCTCACGGACGAAGAGTTTGCCAATCGGCTGGTGCCGGAAAGCGCTACCCTATCTGAACTACCGCTCTATATTGATGATACACCAGCCATCTCCATTGCAGCGCTCAGAACGCGCGCGCGTCGGCTTAAACGAAGTCATGGTCTTGGCCTGATTGTGGTCGACTACCTACAATTGATGAAGGGTAGTGGCCGAAGCGATAACCGGGTTCAGGAAATCTCGGAGGTCACGCAAGGGTTAAAAGCAGTCGCAAAAGAACTGGATATACCTGTCATCGCCCTCTCCCAGCTTTCTCGTCAGGTGGAGAACCGGGATGATAAACGGCCGCAGCTTTCGGACCTTCGCGAATCCGGATCAATTGAGCAGGACGCTGATGTTGTGATGTTCGTGTATCGTGAAGAATATTATGAAGGGCGTCGCGAGCCCTCAGAAGGAACGCCAGAACATATTGAGTGGCAGGAGAGGATGGCGAAGGTACATAATATGGCTGAGGTTATCATCGGCAAGCAACGACATGGCCCCATCGGCATTGTCAAGCTGCAGTTCCAGCCTGAATTTACCCGCTTTGGTGACCTCGCCCTGGATCAGTATTTACCGGAGCATCATTAATGGATCCCAGACTATCTGCCGGTTATATAACCATAGACCTGGTCGCCATACAGAAGAACTATCAAAAACTACTCTCCCTCATGGAGGCGAACGATTGTGCAGCAGTTGTCAAGGCCGATGCCTACGGCCTGGGCGCTCAAATGGTTGCACCGGCCCTTCACGATGCAGGTTGTCAGAAATTCTTTGTTGCAATTCCGGAAGAAGGAGTAGCCCTTCGGCGTATTTTACCTGACGTCGAGATCTTCATTCTAGGCGGCCTATTTCCTGACTGTGAAGAAGTGTATGTCCATGAGCGCCTGGCACCTGTGCTGAACAGTCTCGAAGAAATCGAAACATGGTCGAAGCTGACGCAATCACATGGTCCTCTGCCCGCCATCATTCATATAGATAGCGGAATTTGCAGACTTGGCTTACTGGAAGCGGATGTAAATGCTTTGGCCGCCAACCCTGGCATCATGGATGGTATTGAAGTCGAGTACCTGATGAGCCATTTGGCAAGTGCTGACGATTTTAAAAATCCACAAAATCAGGAACAACTGGATACACTGACCGGTCTGATCGCTAAACTGCCTGAGGGCCTTCGGAACACACCAGTATCCTTTGCAAATTCCAGTGGAATGTTTCACGGAACCGATTTTCGGTTCGAGTTGGGTCGGCCTGGGATTGCCCTTTATGGGGCTAATCCAACCCCTCATTTGGAAAACCCAATGCTCCCCGTCGTAGAATGGCAGGGAAAAGTACTGCAAGTTCATGACGTTGACAGTGGTAAACCCGTTGGATATGGTGCCACATATCGGACGTCTAAGCGATCCCGGATAGCAACCGTTTCCATTGGCTATGCTGATGGTTATTTCAGATATCTGGGAAATAAAGCTGAGGTTTCGATCAATAATAAACGGGTGCCAGTTGTTGGGCGGGTATCAATGGACATGATCACGATTGATATTACGTCATTGGACGAAGGTGAATGTGAACGGGGTGACCTGGTTTATCTGATTGGTGAGAGTGTTACGCTCGATTATATCGCAGAAAAAGCCGGTACCGTTGCATATGAAATCTTGACGTCACTTGGACAACGCTGTCACCGAAGATATCTGGACGCCGGGGCATAGGACAGAACTGGATGGATTGGAATTTTCTGGCGGCAATTGGCCGTGTCGCTCTTCGCTTTATGGCTGCTGTCGGGCATTTATCTCTGTTTACGGTTCAAACCGTCAGGCATATTTTCCTTCCACCTTTTTACTTACGGATCTTCCTCAGACAGCTTATGAGTATCGGCTATTACTCCTTGCCCGTCGTCGGCATGACAGCGCTCTTCACCGGGATGGTTCTAGCCTTACAAATTTACGTCGGTTCATCCCGCTTTAATGCAGAAAGCGCAGTAGCTACAATCGTCGTGATCGGCTTGACCCGAGAACTCGCCCCTGTCTTGAGTGGATTGATGATTGCAGGTCGCGTAGGTGCGGCCATTGCTGCAGAAATTGGAACCATGCGGGTGACAGAGCAAATTGATGCACTGGTAACCCTTTCAACAAACCCGTTTAAGTATCTGGTGGCGCCACGGGTTCTCGCCGGTATGGTGACCCTGCCAGCGCTCGTTCTCATTGCCGATATTATTGGTGTCTCTGGTGGCTTCCTGGTCGCGACAGAAAGTCTCGATTTCAATCCCAGCACATACATCAAGAACACCTTTGATTTTCTGGAAACGCGGGACGTTGTCTCGGGCCTGATCAAATCATCCGTCTTTGGCTTTATTGTCTGCTTGATGGGCTGCTATCACGGCTTCAACTCAACCGGCGGTGCGCAAGGTGTTGGCCGGGCAACAACAAATGCCGTTGTGTCCTCCTTCATTTTGATTCTTGTCAGCGACTACTTCCTGACTGTTCTCCTGCTGGATTGAGGAGCCGATCTTAATGAGCTCCACGCCGAAAATCAGTCTCAAGAACGTTTGTAAATCCTTTGGACCCAAGAAGGTTCTAAACGGCCTTAATCTGGACATAGGAGATGGCGAATCCGTTGTTGTGATCGGGGGATCTGGAACCGGTAAATCAGTGATGCTGAAATGCATTTTGGGATTGCTGGAGCCGGAAAGTGGCGAAATTTTCATTGATGGCAAACAGGTCGTCGGTCTTCCCCCGTCTGAGCGGGAAATTACACTTCGAAAAACCGGAATGCTGTTTCAGTACGCAGCATTATTTGACAGCCTCCCTGTCTGGGAAAATGTTGCCTTTGGCCTCATTCAGGCTGAGGGAATGAACCGGAACGACGCTAAAGACATTGCGATTGAGAAACTCGCCCTTGTTGGCCTCGGCCCCGAAATGGCCAATCGCAATCCGGCCGACCTTTCCATGGGGATGCAAAAACGCGTTGGCCTTGCCCGGGCAATTGCAACAAGCCCCGAGATCATCTTTTTTGACGAGCCAACCACAGGCCTGGATCCGATTATGGGGGATGTGATTGATAACCTGATCCGCGACTGTACCCAGCATTTGGGGGCAACTACATTGACCATTTCCCACGACATGGAAAGTGCACAAAAAATTGCCGATCGCATCGCGCTGATCTATAAAGGAGAAGTGGTTTGGATTGGCCCGGCCAATGAAATTGAAACTTGTGGCAATCCATATGTTGACCAGTTCGTGCGAGGCGATATAGAAGGCCCTATCGAGTTGGATATTCTGAAACCCTGACGCTCAAGCAAGGGACCCTATGGCACGCGTAACAGAACAGTATTCTTGCCAAAATTGCGGTAGCAGTTATCGAAAATGGCAGGGCAAGTGCGATGCTTGTGGGGAATGGAACTCTATCATAGAAGATACGGGCCGCGAAGCCCTACCAAAAGGGCTCTCTACCGGTAAAGGGCGCCATATTACATTCGCCTCTCTCGACCAGGCGGAAGAAACTCACGCACGTCATCATTGCGGCCTACAGGAATTAGACAGGGTGCTAGGCGGCGGGTTTGTGCCGGGATCCTCTGTTCTGATCGGCGGTGATCCCGGTATCGGCAAATCAACCATCCTGCTCCAAGCGGTTGGTCAGATGGCCAAGAACGGATATCGCTGCACCTATATTTCGGGGGAGGAGGCCACAGGCCAAATCTCCATGCGAGCAAAACGCCTTGGCCTTGCTGGTAGCCCCGTTAGGCTGGCAGCGGCAAATTCCATTCGGGATATCGTCACCAGCATTGAAAAGGAAGACAAGCCTGATCTACTGGTCATCGACAGTATTCAAACCATGTATGCGGATAATTTGGACAGCGCTCCCGGCTCCGTATCGCAAGTAAGAGCTTGCTCGCAAGAACTCATTCGACTTGCCAAAAAAGTTCAATGCGCACTCTTGCTCGTTGGTCATGTGACAAAAGATGGGCAAATCGCTGGCCCTCGCGTCCTTGAGCACATGGTCGATACAGTTCTTTATTTTGAAGGGGACCGCGGTCATCAATTCAGGATCCTACGTGCGGTGAAAAACCGCTTTGGGGCCACCGATGAAATCGGCGTTTTCGAAATGACCGATAAAGGCCTGCAGGAGGTTGCTAACCCCTCCTCCCTTTTCCTCAGCAACAAAGATCGGGAAATCAGCGGGGCATCTGTTTTTGCTGGCGTTGAAGGGACACGGCCTTTGCTTGTCGAAATTCAGGGGCTTGTCGCGCCGTCTCAACAAGCGACCCCTCGGCGTGCGGTCGTTGGCTGGGACAACAGCCGACTTGCTATGATTCTGGCGGTTCTGGATGCCCGATGCGGATTATCCCTCGCTGGCAACGAAGTTTACCTCAATGTCGCAGGTGGATTGAGAGTTCAGGAGCCTGCGGCGGATCTGGCGGTGGCAGCAGCACTTGTTTCGTCAATTTCTGACATCCCGGTCCCCGAAAATAGTATCATTTTTGGTGAGATTGGATTATCTGGTGAGGTGCGCGCGGTTGGTCAGACGGATGCCCGTTTGAAAGAGGCCGCCAAACTAGGATTTACGACTGCGATCATCCCCATGGGCAGTAAAGTGAAAGACGCTGACCTGAAGATTATCGAAGTTGAGCATCTGTCTGAGATCGTAAGCCTGTTTACCTCTGAAAAGCAGGCTTCCGGGGCCCAAAGAGTATAGGACCAGGAGTATATGGAAGAACTGCCAATCAATCCCGTCGATGCAGTCATTCTGGCGATCCTCCTCATATCCGCGGTTTTCGGATTTATCCGCGGATTTGTGAAAGAAGTTCTCTCCATTTCCGGATGGGTTGGTGCTTCTTTTCTTGCCCTCTATCTGTTTCCCATCCTGAAACCCTATGTTAGAAACTATATCGACAATCTACTGTTGGCCGATATCCTGACGGGCGCAGGTATTTTTATTCTGTCCCTCGTCGCCTTGTCCTTCCTCACCCATATGATTTCTGAGAAGGTTAAGGCTTCTGCACTGGGTGCGTTGGACCGGTCCTTGGGTATCTTCTTTGGGATCGCACGGGCTGTGGTAATTGTCGGTATCGTGTGGTTGGTATTTGTTCAGTTTATCCCGCCAGAGGACCGGCCAGAAGTTGTAACCGAAGCCAGGCTGATGCCTGTCGCAAAGGAAAGTGGGATTTTTCTGGCCCGGCTAACGCCACCAGATATGCAGGAAAACCTCAATATTGCGGTTGAAACCGCAGAGGATGCCGCAGGGAGCGCAAAGAAATCCTATGAGGCTATACCGGAGACCCTCCGCAAGGATGTAGAGGACACGGTTAAGGGAGCCATTGAACAATTGGACAAGGGATATGATGAAAAATCCCGTCAACAAATGGAAAACCTCACAAAAGGTACCCAGGTAAGACCATGACTGAGCAACATGAGATAAGCACAAACCCATATGACGACGACAAGCTCCATGAGGAATGCGGCGTCTTCGGCATTTATGGACATCCCGAAGCAGCTGCGCTTGCAGCACTCGGTTTGCACGCCTTGCAGCATCGCGGACAGGAAGCTGCAGGTATTGTCAGCCACGATGGTCGCCACTTTCACAGCCACAAAGGCATGGGCAAAGTCGGTGACAACTTCTCCTCCGAAGAGGTTATTAAAAGCCTGAAAGGAGATGCTGCTGTTGCCCATAACCGGTATGCGACAACCGGCGGAACAGTACTTCGCAATGTGCAGCCTATCTTCGCAGATCTTGCCAATGGCGGACTTGCTGTTGCCCATAACGGAAACCTTACCAATGCCTCCACCTTACGCCGCCAACTGGTAGCAGAGGGCAGCATTTTCCAGTCCACCATGGACACAGAAGTCATCATCCATCTGGTCGCAAACAGCAAGAAAATCAAAGTCGTAGACCGCATGGTTGATGCGATGCATAAAGTGACGGGTGCCTATTCACTTGTGGCTGTTACCAGTAAGAAAATGATCGGTATGCGCGATCCTTTTGGCGTCCGACCACTGGTCCTTGGCAAGCTGGACAAAGCCTATATTCTAACCTCTGAAACATGTGCACTTGATATTATCGGCGCAGAGTTTGTGCGGGATATCAAGCCGGGTGAAGTTGTTGTTATTGACGAAAGTGGGCTGACATCCCTCTCCCCATTTGAGACACCACCAGCCCGCTTCTGCATTTTTGAGCATATCTATTTTGCCCGCCCTGACAGCGTTCTGGAAAATCGCTCTGTCTATGATGTGCGAAAAGATATTGGCCGTCAGCTCGCCATTGAAAACCCGGTGGACGTGGATGCGGTTATACCGGTTCCTGACAGTGGCACCCCCGCAGCCATTGGCTATGCAGAACAAGCCGGCATTCCGTTTGAGCTCGGCATTATTCGAAACCATTATGTGGGCCGGACCTTTATTGAGCCAACCGACCAGATCCGCCATCTTGGTGTGAAACTGAAGCACAACGCCAACCGGGCCATGATCGAAGGCAAGCGTGTGGTGCTGGTGGATGACAGTATTGTTCGCGGCACAACCTCAACCAAAATCGTACAGATGGTTCGCGAAGCAGGCGCCACCGAGGTTCATATGCGGATCGCCAGCCCACCAACAACTCATTCCTGCTTTTATGGCGTGGATACACCGTCGCGTCAGAAACTCTTGGCTGCACAATATTCAATTGAGGAAATGTGCAAATTTATCGGAGCAGACAGCCTGAGCTTTATCTCCCTTGATGGTCTCTATGTTGCAATGGGAGAGAAAAACCGAAATACAGATTTACCGCAATATTGCGATGCCTGCTTTACCGGTGATTATCCTATTGGTCTTGTGGATCATGAGAGCGGCTCAGACCAAGAACTCACCCTGCTGTCAGAAGGCTCCTGAACGGACAGATTATGAAAAGATTTGAAGGTAAAACTGCACTGGTAACCGGTGCGTCCCGTGGTATTGGCGCAGCTGTTGCCAAGCATCTCGCAGCTGAAGGGGCTCACGTTATTCTCGTCGCTCGCTCAGTTGGGGGGCTTGAAGAAGTTGACGATGCCATTCAGGACGCTGGTGGCCAGGCAACACTGGTCCCGCTGGATCTCTTGGAAACCAACTCCATTGATGGACTTGCCGCCCCTCTTTACGAGCGGTGGAAGAAACTCGACATTCTGGTCGGTGCCGCTGCCACGCTCGGCAAGCTAACCCCCCTTCCCCAATATGACCCAACGCTTTGGGAAAATGTTTTCAAATTAAATGTGCATGCAAACTGGCGCCTGATCCGTGCGCTTGATCCGCTCCTTCGGAATGCAGAAGCTGGGCGCGCCTTATTTGTGACAAGTGCTGAAGCTCATCAGGCGAAACATTATTGGGCTGGATATGCAGCATCAAAAGCGGCCCTTGAAGAAATGATCCGGGCATATGCTGCTGAAACATCAAAAACAAACCTGAATGTTAACCTGATAGATCCAGGACCAACCGCGACGAAGCTTCGGCTATCCGCATTTCCGGGTGAAGATCAGTCAACGCTACCAAGCCCGGATGATAAGGCAGAGATGTTCCTAAAAGCGCTGCTTCCAGAGTTTGAGCAGACTGGACAGATCATCAGCTAATAATAAAAGAGAGCAAAATCAGTTGCTCTCTTTTTTATTTGCCCGCTAGAATGCTCAAAAAAACATTCCAAATAATGGAAGGAACCTTGTCATGACCGAGCATCCAATCCGGGCGATTGAAGCCCAAGCCGACCTTCACCATGCCTATCTTCTTGGCCTCCAACTTATGGTTTCTAGCCGTAAGGGCGAAGCGGTTATGGAAGAATGGATGTTTAATCTGTTTCGGCAGCAGCATTTGGAAAAATTCCTGAGCAGCTTTCAAAAACTAGGGCTTACCGGCCTTCCTGATGCCGTTGCCTGCGCTCGTTATCATGTGCTGTCGAACCAGATCGGCGGCGTGGGCGTTGAATATATGGAAGAGAGTGACAAGAAAGCCTGGGTCAGGTTTCGCTATCCCCGCTGGATGTATGACGGTCCGACTTTAGCAGGCGTAACACCCGGCGTTGGGCGTGGTTTTTTACGCGGCTGGTACGCCCATAACGGTGTTTCGTTGAAAAACCCCAGACTTGGATATGTCTGCGTCTCCGAAGATGTCACCGGTGAATTTGGGTTCTGCGGCTATTTCAAGGAATATGACCACGATCTAAAAGACGAAGAACGTCTGCAATTTAACAAAGGTGAGCTGCCTCCACCCTTTGATGCTGATGCGCAACCCGCCCCACCAGTTGGCGAATGGAGTGAAGAAAGACTGCAAAAGGCCAACCGCAACTATGCGATCGGCTATATCCGCAATGGCCTCACGACATTGGCAAAGGTTATCGGCCGGGAAGAAGCCGTTGAAATTGGCAAACTCTCCGCTCGCCTTATTGGTCTTCAGTACTTTCCCAAAATGGCTGAAAAAGTTGGCGCGAAAGATGGCAATGCACTCGATGCCCGTTCTTTCTTGATGACAATGCTGCAAGGCATGGGTGATGACGTAAAAGCCATAGAAACGGGATCTCAAACAAAAGCCAGCTTTGAACATACCGGACTTCGGATCACCCGCGATCTTGGCCAAGAAGACACATCCCTGATCCTTGATTGCTGGAAAGACCTCTGGCTCGGGACTGTGCGCTCCAACCGGGAAATGCTGACCTTAGATTGTCAGCAGATCAATGCCGAAAAGCTTGTTTGGGAGGTCTCCAGCCTCCGATAAGGCCGGGAGACTAATCTTTCACATAAGGGTTCTTACCGGTCCGTGGATAAATGCGGATCGGAACCGCCGGCATATCAAAGTCTTCCCGCAACCCATTGATCAGATAGCGAATATAGCTTTCTGGCAGTTCACCCCGAGAGGACATGAACAGGGAAAAGGTTGGAGGCCGTGATTTGACCTGTGTCATATAACGAACCTTCAACCGACGACCTTTGGCCATTGGCGGTGGATGCTTTTCCAGCATCAGTTCCAGCCAGCGGTTCAGTTTGGCCGTCGAAATTCGCTTATTCCAGATTTCGTATATCTGCAAAACCTTTGGCAGCAATTTTTCAAGGCCGCGTCCGGTTAAGGCTGACAAGGTTACAACCGGAACGCCGCGCACCTGTGGCAACGAGATTTGCAACTTGTCCCGAATATGTTTCAGAACCGCATTGCGATCCTTTGTTTGGTCCCATTTATTGACGGCAATAACCAGCGCCCGACCTTCATCAATCACATGAGAGGCCAGTGTCAGATCCTGCTTCTCAAATGGGACATCGGCATCCAGAACCAGAACCACAACTTCAGCCATTTTAATGACCCGAAGACTGTCAGCCACAGACAACTTTTCCAGTTTCTTTTGAACCCGCGCCCGACGGCGAATACCGGCTGTATCGACCAGCTTGATTTTCTGCCCCTCGAATTCCCATTCAACGGAAATCGAATCCCGGGTTACTCCTGCTTCAGGACCCGTTAGCAAACGATCCTCGCCGATCAGTTTGTTGACCAGTGTTGATTTTCCAGCATTGGGACGCCCAACGATGGCAAGATGCAGCGGCCGTTCTTTTGCTGGAATATCCTCGACCTGCTCTTTTTCAAAAGGCAGCAGCAAATCAAACAGCTCACCCATGCCTTCGCCATGTTCGGCCGAAATGGGGAGTGGCTCACCAAGCCCAAGTGCATAGGCTTCCGAAAGATCGCCGTGAGCTTCCTTGCCTTCACATTTATTCGCCACCAGAATAACCGGAACAGATGATTTACGAATCCACCCTGCGAAATGTTTGTCCAGGGGAGATACACCAATTCGCGCATCATAAAGCATCAGAACCACATCAGCCTCAGCTAATGCGGCTTCGGTTTGGCGACGCATGCGGCCTTCAAGGCTGTCGTCAAACGCTTCTTCCAACCCGGCAGTGTCGATCACCTTAAATTTGAGGGACCCAATACGGGCGTCCCCTTCCCGCCGATCACGGGTTACTCCAGGTGTATCATCCACAAGCGCAAGTTTCTTGCCCACAAGACGATTAAATAGAGTGGACTTACCCACATTGGGGCGCCCGATAATTGCGACTGTAAATGACATAGGTTAATTAGCGAAATGCCACTAGTTCGGCATCGTCCGTCAAAATAAATAACATGCCTCCGGCAATCACAGGGGCGACCGTTGCTGAATCAGAGAGGTCTATCTTCCCGAGGATTTTGCCGTCATAAGGCGAAACAGAGATCCCAATACCGGAATTGGAGACCAAAATCAATCGATCACTTGCAAGAATGGGCCCTGACCAGACAATTAGATCAGTTTTGTCTTCTACATCTTCATATTTTCCAAGTGCCTGCACCCACCGGATTCGGCCTGTCTGACGGGTTAGGCAGACAAGTTCTCCATCAGTTGTGATGGTATAGACAAAATCCCCCGCAACCCAAGGCGTCTCGAGAGTTGCAATTTCCTGGTCCCATTTCCGCTCGCCAGTTCGGGCATCAATACCGACCATATGACCTGAGAAACTAGCCGCGATTACGATACCCCGGTCGATCACAGGACTACCATTAATGTCTGTCAAAGATGTCAGAGAACTGTAGCGGCGTTTGCGTTGCAACTGATCGCTCCATGCTTGCTCCCCTGTATCCGCACGAAGGGCAAACAGCTCGCCTGTTGAGAAAGGAACAATCACAATTCCATTATCAACAGCAGGCTTCGCAGCTCCCAGAAGACCGGTTACCTCGACACCACCTTCGAAATCCCAATTGATGTCACCGGTGCGGGCATCCAAGGCATAAAGACGACTGTCGTAAGTCATCGCAAAAACTTCCCCTTCTGCCACTGTTGGAGCGGCGCGAAGTGGAACTCTCAGATCTTTTCGCCAGTACATTCCCCCACTATTTGGGTCTAAGGCCCAAACATGACCATAAGAAGTGGTGGCATAAAGACGGCCATATTCAAGAGCCAACCCGCCCCCAACAGTACCAAGCTCCTCTTCCTTAGGGGTCAGATTGACTTCCCAAAGCCGCTTACCTGTTTCCTGTTCAAAAGCACGGACATGACTGTTGCTATCCATGACAAACACTCGGCCATTGGCAACAACCGGTTTTGCCATCAATCGTTGCTCATCATCAGAGCCTGCGCCCACACTGACGCGCCAGACTTCCTGTAAGGGGCCATCCATCGTCAAATGGTGCATTGCATGGCTTGCATTCCCTTCAGACTGCGGCCAATTCTCATTTTGATAGGGCGCTGGCAAGCGCACGGTCACATCAGAGAGATCCTCATCTGGCTCTAGAGATTGTTCAAGAGCAAGTATTGAGATTCGCTCACCCGGCAGAGGGGGTTCTTCACTTTGCCCGAACCAGTCCGGCAATATGGAACAGCCAGCCAAAGAGGCAAACAATCCTGTCAGGATAATGGTCTTCCCTACTGAAGCCGCTGTCTTTTTCACGAGCAAACCCACCTTTGCAATGTCCAAGTTATTCGAAATGAGGTCAATCAGTTGAGCGTCTGAAGCAGCTGATCTGCTCTGGATTTTAGGGCCTGTGGTGCACCAGCATCTTCAGATAAAGCTGTCAGCAGCTTCTTCGCTTCTTCCGTATTGCCATCTTTCATTGCTGCCAGTGCCAGCAGTTCCTGCGCAGATGCAGACCAGATCCCGCCTGAGACTTCCAACCCGCTCACACGGCTCCGAACATCCTCAGTTGTTCCGTTATCCATCAGGTAGTAACCCGCCAGAATTCGAGCGAGAGACTTAAACTCTTCTGCAACCTCGCTTGCGGCAACCTCATCATAGACAACAAGAGCAGTCTCACCCTTGCCTGCTTTAACCAGTGCGCTAGCCTGACGAATGGACGCGAGTGCTTTATAGCTAGCGCTTCCTTCTTTCGCGAGTAAACCAAATGTGTCCGCAGCTTCCTGATATTTGTCTTCAGCCATCAGCTGGACAGCCTGCTCAAATTGACGGCCCTGCTCTCTCGCCTGACTGTTTTGATATTCCCGCCAGCCAACAACTGCAGCGGTCACGCCAACGAGGAGAACGGATGCCCCGATGATATATTTACCATAGGCTTTCCACAGTTGCAGGGATCGGTCCTTGCGAACCTCTTCATCAACTTCACTAAAAATATCGGCCACGAACAACTCCAGTATGTCTTGAATTTGCGGGATAAAATAAACTGACTACTGCCGGAACGCAAATGCTGTTGCCGACTATTCGCAGAAAAATCCGGCGGTATTTAGGCAGATCATACTTATATTTGATGACATCTGACCATTTCGGGAGAATTTGGAAGAGAAAATGCAGGAAAATGACCTCTTAAGACTAGTTGCCCTCATTATGGTTTTATTTCTCATTGCACCGGGCTTTCTTTACTATACCCGTCGAAGCGGCAAAAGCGCCGCTTTTCGAAATCTGGCAATCTGGATCATCATTGGATTAATTGCTGCTATCGGATTTTCGCTATTTGGAGGTGCATAGCGGAAGGAGACAGAATCCGTGAATGAAAATGGGCGCTAAAAACTGCGTCCGAGGGGGATTTCCCTGGGCGTTAAAAGATTATCTGACATCAAGGGCCCCACACGATAGCCGCCTGACCTCCTCGTAATCCCGCGATACCAACCCTCATTCAGTTTCGAAACGTGACGGTCTAAGTTTCAGCAAGGCGCCCACTTAAATAGTCCGGGCGTCCATAACAGGACATCAGATGTTCGATCGGCATGGTTTAAGCAACCATGTCCTTGGTATCACTATGAGTGAACGAAGCCATACCCCTAACGCAAAAACCCGTTGTTTTCCAACATGTTTTTGAATTCCAAAGACTTCTGTTCAACCTCGCGATTATGCCACACTTTTACACTAAATGCAAATTTTCTAATATCTAAAAATAGCCACTTTTCGGAACTGAAAATCGCCTAGTTTCAAGTTTACTTAAAATTCACATCTTATTGTTAGCATATGCAAGATTAGCGTATTTGGCTGGGAGTTAGGATTATGGCCATCATTATTTTGAGTAAAGAGAAACAGGCGATCGCGCAGAACCTTATTGAAACATGTGGGTTGGAACGCGCTTTCCACGCAGCCAAGCAATATGGTTGGCATGACATCGCCACATCAATCCGGGAAAAACTGAGCGCCGCAGAAGTTTCAAAGCTGAAACACTGACCTTTCTCTGGACTGCAACAAAAAACGGTGATCATTTGACCACCGTTTAGAAATTGTTTTCACATTTTCTTCCATAAAGCGGGAAATTATTCCCACTCGATCGTTCCGGGTGGTTTTGACGTTGTATCGTAAACGACGCGATTAATCCCCTGAACCTCATTGATAATCCGGGTGGAAACACGGCCAAGGAAATCATGATCAAACGGATAGTAATCCGCTGTCATGCCGTCTGTTGAAGTTACCGCCCGAAGGGCGCAGACATAATCATATGTCCGGTTATCGCCCATCACACCAACGGTGCGCACCGGCAATAAGACCGCAAAGGCCTGCCAGATTTCATCGTAAAGGCCAGCTTCACGAATTTCTTCCAGATAGATGACATCGGCTTTTCGTAGGATATCCAGACGCTCACGGGTCAGTTCACCCGGAACCCGAATGGCAAGGCCCGGCCCAGGGAAAGGATGCCGATCGACAAGATCCTTGGACATGCCAAGCTCACGGCCAAGCTCCCGAACCTCATCTTTAAAGAGTTCTCTGAAGGGCTCCAGCAGCTGCAGATCCATTCGCTCGGGCAAGCCCCCCACATTATGATGAGACTTGATCGTAACGCTCGGACCACCAGAGAAAGACACAGATTCAATCACATCAGGATATAGCGTGCCTTGCGCCAAGAATTTGGCACCGCCAACTTTGCTGGCTTCCTCATCAAACACATCGATAAAGATCCGGCCAATGGTTTTCCGCTTCACCTCAGGATCGGAAACGCCTTCCAGCTCCGCCAGGAATAACTCAGAAGCATCCCGGTGGATCAGGGGAATGTTGTAATGATCCCGGAAAAGGCTCACCACCTGTTCAGATTCGCCGGTTCGCATAAGACCATTATCCACATATACGCAGGTAAGCTGATCACCGATCGCTTCGTGGATTAGGACGGCGGCAACTGAACTGTCCACCCCACCGGATAGTCCACAAATAACCTTGGCATCACCAACCTTTTCACGGATTGCAGCAATTGACTGCTCCTTAAAGGCGGCCATTGTCCAATCACCCGGGAGACCACAGATCTTGTGAACAAAATTGGAAATCAGCAAATGCCCTTGCAGGGTATGAACCACTTCAGGGTGGAACTGCGTGCCATAAAACTTCTTCTCTTCGTTCGCGATAACAGCAAACGGAGCTCCTTTGGAAGTTGCGACCGTCTCAAAACCATCCGGGATTTTTGTAACAGTATCACCGTGGCTCATCCAGACCTGATCATGATCCCCAACAGTCCAAACGCCGTCAAACAAGCTGCAGTCTTTCACAATACTGAGTTGGGCACGTCCAAACTCGCGGTGATCAGGTGCCTCGACCCGACCGCCAAGCTGAGCACAAAGGGTTTGCTGTCCATAACAGATACCAAGGACCGGCACACCCATGGAGAAAACCTTTTCAGGTGCTCGCGGTGTCTCATCTCCAATAACGGATGCGGGACCGCCTGAGAGAATAATGCCTTTGGGATTAAAACTGTCCAGTTTTTCAGCTGCTGTGTTGAAAGGGACAATTTCGCTATAAACCCCAGCCTCACGGACCCGGCGCGCGATAAGCTGGGTGACCTGACTTCCAAAGTCGATGATCAGAATACTGTTTTTCATAGACGGTATTTACAGAGAGAACCCCGTAAAGTCCAGCCGGATTTTGGACTAAAACCGCACTTTTTTACCTGATCGATTGGAGGGACAACAGCTTAGCTTTGGCCGCCTCGATATTTAGCGATGGCGCGCTGCAAGAGTGTATATTCTGCGCAACCGAAAGTGCATATTTCATCAAGCTTCTTTAGATGCTCTTCAGCCTTCGCCAGATTGTCAGTTTTCAGGTAAGCCTCACCAATATACTCGTGGGCTCCTTTGTGGTTTGGATCAATTGAAAGCGCTTTATTATAAGCTGCAAAAGCGGCTTCATAGTTTCCATCTTGACGGTTCGCATATCCAAGATAGTTGAAGGCATCCGCATTTTCTGGATTTTTCGCAACGGCTTTCTCAAATGACGCAATTGCCATCTTCCACTTCTTTTCAGCAACTTCCTGTTTTCCCATGGTGAAATCCGGATCCTGATCCTTCGCGACTTCTGAGCTTCCAGAACTGCTGGAACTGCCGCTGCCCATGGCAAAAACCATTTCAGCTGTTAAGAGATGGGTTGCTGCCATTGCATAGAGTATTATGGCCAAGCCTTTAATTTTCATTATTCCCTCACCTGCTAGAGGTAATCACAAGACTTAGTACGCTTCAAATTAAATATGGGTTCACCTTAGGAATGAAACAAGGCAACAGTTTGTTCAGTCTAGGCTTGTCTTTGTAGGAGCGCGACAAAAAAGCCATCTGCACCAAATTGTTCTGGCGTTATCTGAAGATAAGGCCCTTCAGGAGCTTCTCTGCGTAAACCAACCTCAGACCACCTATCCCGTACCGAAATCACCTTAAATTCTGAATGACTTTTCAAGAATTGCTCAACCTGGCCCTGGTTTTCCTCAGGCAACAAGGAACAGGTGGCGTAGACCAGAGTTCCCCCGGGCTTCACATACTGTGAAGCCTGTTCGAAGATCCCTTTTTGCAACTCCGTGAGTTCGCCCAGACGCTCTTGGGTGAAGTTCCATTTCTGATCTGGTTGACGCCGCCAGGTCCCTGACCCACTGCAGGGTGCATCCACAAAAACGACATCCATTGTCGAGACCAGCGAAAGTAATTGATCACTCGCCGACCCTGCAGGCGGCAATACTGCGGTCTCAATGCAATTGATCCCTGCCCTTTTGGATCTAGGCTCGATATCCCGCATCCGCTTTTTATCGATATCAAGGGTAATAATCTGCCCCTGATTGTCCATACGATCTGCCATCGCAAGGGCCTTGCCGCCAGCGCCTGCGCAATAATCCATTACGGACTGACCTGACTTGGCGCCTGCCAGTATCGCTGCAATCTGCGCAGCTTCATCCTGCACATCCAAGGCCCCTTGCTGATATAGCGCGTGCTGCATCAGGTTGCGGGGGGATTTCAGCATAACACCGACAGGCGACACATCTGTTGAAACCGCGTCAATTCCCTCTTGCTGCAGTTGCTGCAGGACCTTTTGGACATCTGACTTCTGATGATTAACCCGGAAAGTCGCCGGCGCCCGCTCCTTAAAAGCAGCGAGAATTTGATCGGCCCGATCTCCATATGCCACCCGAATTTTCTGAACAATCCAATCCGGAAGATTTGCCACCGCACTTTCAGGAAGGTTGACATCCATCGGTGTGACCCAGGCTTTAAGAAGCTTCTCCTCTTCTGGCTCCAGTGGTGCTAGTGCATGTGGACCACTGAAGTAGGCGGATTTAATATCCGCCAGCAAAAACATATCAAAAGCCAGCAAGGAAATAATTGACCGCAATCGCGAGGAAACAGGAAGCCCCAGAAACTCCAGGTATCCGTCCAGCTCACCTCGCCGCCGCAGGATCATATAGAATTTCTCTGTGATCCAACGACGGTCCTTCGAGCCAGCAAACCGCCGGTTCCGAAAATAAGTTGAAACTACAAAATCCGCTTTACTCTGACTTTCCTCTAAAAGCTCAAGCAACTCGGATACTGCAGCCAACCGGGCTGACGGTGTCATGCTTCCCCCAGAAGTATTATTGCTTACCCTTGCCGGTAGTTCGGGGCTTCCCGTGTGATCGCTACGTCATGGACGTGGCTCTCTTTCAATCCGGCATTCGTTATGCGGACAAACTTAGCGTTTGTTTGCAAAGATTCAATACTTGCATTTCCTGTATAGCCCATCGCCGCTTTCAACCCACCAACAAGCTGGTGAATAATCGCATTGGCGGGTCCCCGATGCGGAACACGGCCTTCGATTCCTTCCGGAACCAATTTCAGATTATCTGAAACCTCTTCTTGGAAGTAGCGATCCGCAGATCCTCTTGCCATTGCACCAAGAGATCCCATACCGCGATAGGATTTGAATGACCGCCCCTGATAAAGGAAGACTTCCCCTGGGCTTTCATCTGTTCCCGCCAGAAGCGAACCGACCATGGCACAGCTTGCACCACCTGCCAGAGCTTTGGCCAGATCACCAGACGTCTTGATCCCACCATCAGCGATAATCGGGATGTTAAGTTTATGAGCGACTTCGTAGGCATCCATAATTGCCGTCAGCTGAGGCGTTCCTACACCCGCGACAATGCGAGTGGTACAGATGGAACCTGGTCCAATACCAACCTTAACGGCATCGACACCAGCACCGATCAGAGCTTCTGTGCCTTCTGCTGTGGCCACATTACCGCCGATCACTTGAACTTCATTGCTCAGTTTCTTGACGCGGCTAACAGCTTCCAGCACGCGAGATGAATGACCGTGAGCAGTATCAACAACCAGAACATCAACACCTGAAGCAATCAGTTCTTCTGCCCGTTCAATCCCGTCATCACCAATCCCGATGGCCGCAGCCACCCGAAGGCGTCCCTGCTTGTCTTTGGAGGCATTTGGGAACAAGGTTGAACGTTCAATATCTTTTACTGTGATCAACCCAATGCATTTATACGCATCATCCACCACCAACAGCTTTTCAATCCGGTGTTTGTGAAGAAGGATCTTAGCTTCTTCCTGCGTAGCACCTTCGGCTACTGTTACCAGGTTATCGCGAGTCATCAGCTCGTACACTGCTTGGCTCTCATCGGTTGCAAAGCGCACATCACGGTTGGTCAGGATACCAACCAGTTTTCCAGTTTTGCGCTCCGTCACCGGAATACCGGAGATTTTATTGATCTGCATCAGATGCAAGGCTTCTGAAAGTGGGGCTTCTGGAGAAATGGTCAGTGGATTGACCACCATGCCAGCTTCAAATTTCTTGACGCGCTGAACTTCCTGAGCCTGCTCCTGGATGGAGAGGTTTTTGTGGATCACTCCAATACCGCCTGCCTGCGCCATGGCAATCGCCATCGGGGCTTCGGTTACAGTGTCCATCGCACTTGAGATTAACGGAATCCCAAGCTCAATCTTGTTAGTCAGTCGGGTGGTGGTTTTGGCCTGAGCCGGAAGAATGTCAGAGGCTGCAGGTTGCAGCAGGACATCGTCAAACGTATAAGCTTCGCGGATTTTCATAGCAACTCCTTCGGAATTGCAGCGCAATCATAACGGCAAGTTTTAAAATTCCTAGACCAAAAATTTCAGGATCGATTTTTTTTAAGTCACGCGTCTGGAAACCCACATTTGAGAAATTTTTTAACCTTAACCAGACGCTCGACTTTTCGATTATTTCAGACGCAAATAAGCCCTAGCTTTTGAAGCCTGTTGCAATCACATAAGCTTCACGCGAATCCGGTCTGCTGGCTTCTGGCTTGGCATGTCGGACAACTGAAAAATTTCGCTTCATCAGATCCAGCAGTTCATTTTCTGTACCGCCCTTCAAGACCTTAGCGATAAAGACCCCGCCGGGCGCCAAAACATCCACCGCAAAGTCCAAAGCAAGCTCGCACATATAGACAATTCGAAGATGATCGGTCTGGCGATGACCCGTTGTTGGCGCTGCCATATCCGAAATAACTGCGTTCACCGGGCCGCCAAGACGCTCTTTAACCCGCACATCTGCATCTTCTGTCGTAAAATCAAGCTGCATCACTTCGGCGCCTGCGATGGGTTCCATCTCCAGAATATCAACGGCCAATACCTGGCCCTTGCCTTTCAAGGATCCTACCCGGTCAATCGCCACCTGGGTCCAGCCCCCGGGTGCCGCTCCAAGGTCAACTACAGAATCGCCTGGTTTCAACAGCTTATATTTGTCATCCAATTGCATCAGCTTGAAAGCTGCACGGCTACGAAGGCCCCGGTTTTTGGCTTCAACCACATAGGGATCGTTGAGCTGCCGCTCCAGCCAAAGCGTTGATGAGTATTTCCGCCCACGAGCAGACTTTACCTTGGTATGCAGCAAACGGCCTGTTGTATCACTTGATCCAACACCCGCTTTTTTGCCTTTTTTTCCATTGCCTGCCATCAGCTTAACTTCTCACTTACTTCATCTGTCTGGTCGTTGGGCGCTGCTTTCATTTCCTGATCGGCCTCGCGCATCAAACCCAATAACAGTCCTTCACGAACCCCGCGGTCTGCGACCCTAAGTTTTCTAAAGGGCCAAGCGTTATACATGGCTTGCACAATCGCACAACCGGAAACCACCAAGTCAGCCCGCTCAACACCAATACAAGGCTCAGCCACTCGCGCATCATAGCTACTGGTCGAAAGCCGCTCACATATATCAATCACCCGAGAGGTTCTGATCCACGCACCATCCACGCGGCGGCGGTTATACCTTGGCAACCCGAACATGACGCCTGCGAGCGTGGTCACAGTACCAGAGGTCCCGAGCATCTGAACTCGTCCGCTTTGTATGTGATCGGAAATCTGGAACCGATCCTCAAAAGCCTGAACATGCTCCGCCACATCCGCTATCATATTTGCATAAGCTGCATCAGATCTGGTCACGTCGCCATGACGCTCCGTCAGGGATACCACTCCATAAGGTATGGACGTCCATCCAAGAATCAAGTTCTGTCGTCCTCGCCCCAGCTTCAACCAGACCAGTTCGGTGCTGCCACCACCGATATCGAAAACCAGCGCATAGCGATTTCGGTAATCTAAAAGGGGAGCGCATCCATCCAACGCAAGATTGGCTTCCTCCTGCGTTGAGATGATATCTAACTCTATTCCCACATCTTTTCGGACGCGATCTAGAAATTCATCGCTGTTAGCGGCTTTGCGGCAAACCTCTGTCGCAACACAACGCATTCGGGAGACACCCCGGCGCCGCATTTTATCCGCACACACACCTAGCGCTTCAATTGTTCTATCAATGGCCTGTTCAGACAGTTGGCCGCTTCTACTCACGCCTTCACCCAAGCGGACGATCCGCGAAAAACTGTCCACAACACGAAAACTCTGCGCTTCCGGCTTTGCCACCAGAAGACGGCAGTTATTCGTCCCTAGATCCACAGCCCCAAATGTATGGGACCACCTTCCTTTGTTTAATCGTTTTGGTCTAGGTTTCCTTCGATATCTCCTACGATTGTCGCGCCCATTCTTTGGACTATCTGACAATGTCACTCAATCTGCCCTCCAGGACATAATAAATTCTGCCTCTCGGCACTTTGATGGATAGAGTAACAGCAATCGTCATAAGATTTCATAAAAATTTTCAACTGAAATCAAATCATCGATCAACGAGCCCAAAAGCGCCGATTTTTGAAAAAGATTTTGAATTTCGTAATTGACAGAATTTATCGGACTTGGTAGTGAAGCCGCCTACATGGGCCCAAGCGCCCAGACTGCTGGGGAATCGTCTAATGGTAGGACAGCGGACTCTGACTCCGTCAATCCTGGTTCGAGTCCAGGTTCCCCAGCCAACTTCTTCCCTGATTGAACTGAGATCTCATAACATTCTGCTATTGCTTTCAATTTCCTGAACGGGACTATTTCCAGTTAATTTAATACAATCCGTCTGCTACTAATAGCAAGACGCAGTAAATATCTGGAATCTGAACTAATGTTGAAGAGCTTACCCATCCTTGTCAGTTTGCTTACCTTAACCAGTTGCCTCTCACTACCCAAACCAACACCTAGCGGGGATATCAGTTTTAGTCGTAGCGATAACGAAGCTATGATTACGATAGCTGATCTCAACAAAGCCGAACCGGTCTTTGAATTCCGGCAGGTAGATCTTCAAAATAGAAAATTTCTAGGCGAACCCGTTAAAATTTATGGTTGCATAACCTGCTTCTTCAAAGGGAATACTTATGTAATCGAAAATGAGGACGCATACTTGCGAATGCGGTTTCTTGCCAAGAAAATACCACCAGGAAATTATGCTATAGTGCAATTCACTGAAACGTTTGATGATTTTGGCATGAGCAGAAATAGTAAAATTTCAAAAATTATTGATAGTGGATGCCTGGGCCTAGCTGCACCGGTTTTTGAAATCAAAGCAGGCCAAATTAATTTCATACGGTTTAATGGAATAGACGTAATGGATTTTGACCAAATCCATAATTATATGAAGCGACTAGAAGCTAATTTGCTTCCATACAACAAAATTACAGCAACACCTCGCCCCTCACCTCTCGCAGCAACCATCTCATTTATGACGAACGACATGCACCCCAAGGATTGTTCCTCCTCGTCTGACAATGGCAAAAGCTTTGAAATACTAAATATAACTCAACAACAGGCAGCTTAGCCTGAGACATTCCAGATTAATTAACCCAAACAAAAAAGGCAGGTTTTCACCTGCCTTCTGTTTACCCCAGCTATTCAAAGTGGGTGTTAGGAGCGAGAACCGAGCTCTTCCACAACCTCGGTAATGTCCCCTAATTCTGCTGTCAGGCTATGAAGCTGACGTCCCTTCTCCAGGAAGGATGTTGAATTCTTATCGGAAACAAGATCTGCCAACATATCCAGGGCTGCGCTATTGGCCATATTGGCCCGGTCTGCCACAGTCTTACGATCGACAGAGGCATCGCCTGAAAAATCACCCTTAAATTCGTTGACCAGAGACTTCAATTCAACCGGCTGCATGGGAATATCCTTGTTCCTGCAAACTGACTATTTGAAAAGAATTTTAAGAGAACACCGTAAACAAAGTCTTAACAAATATTTAAAGTAAATTTGCCGAATAAACAAATAAAACCGGATAAGAAAACCCCTTTTTAACTATTTTCCGCCAATCTCAGGCAATTGCTTATGAGGAGACTAGTTTGCGTATCCAGTCTTCACCATTTTTTTTGGGGGAAAAATGACTAACGAAGAGACACAAAACCGACGCCAGCACAAACGCGTGATTGTGTCACAGCCAACGATTGTCAGTACAAATGATGAAAACTTTAAGGGCCGGATCCTGAACATCTCAGCCGGAGGTGCCGGGATTAGTCTTGATGTTCAGCTCAAAGACAACACCCGGATCACAGTCAACATTGAAGATCTTGGTCTCATTCCTGCGCGTGTCGTTCGCAATATGAAAGAAGGCGTGGGCGTAAAATTTGAGATTTCCGAAGAAAAAGAGCAACGCTTCATCGAACAAATTACCGACATTATTGAGCGCAAGCGTCAGCAAAAAGAACAAAATATTGCCTGAATAGGCTGTTCAGGGGGCACTAGCCCCCTATCAACTTGACCACCCTAAAACGTCTTATCCACCTTGCCGCCCTGCAAACAGAATTTGCCGGGCGTTTTTGTGAAATTCTTCTGCCAGATCCAATTCAGCCTTAATCTCAGATAGGGATTTCTCCCGATCCGCCTCGGAAAGTTGGCTTTCTGAATTGAGTGCCGCCAGCTTTTCTACGCCGGCTGCACCGGCCAATGCGAAGCCTTTCGCCAGATACGCTGACTTGCGATCCTCAATCCATAGCTCTAGTGCGTCGACTTGCTCTTGCGTTATCTGCATTTTTGTCACCTTTTTACCTGTTTTTCTGCACCTTAAGTCCGAAACAGAAACGAACTATTAACTTTGCGGTCGTATTAGTTAAAATTCTAGCCAAATGGGCTATTCTTTCGTACTTTCGAACTCTGAAATTCAGTTGATGTATTTAAAGGGAACTCAATGTCTTCTTTGACTCCGCAAGAAATCATAATAATGCTGGAGCAACATTTAAAGTGGCTGCGCAACCCTAAAGAGGGAAAGCAAGCCGTTTTTCGGCAAATCGATTTATCCGGGGCTAACCTGGAAGGTGCGAAACTTCAGAAATCAGTTTTTTCCGGATGCAAGCTCTCCCGTGCCATTTTGAAAAACGCAAACCTAATTCAGGCAGATCTCTTTGCTGTTGACCTCACAAAAGCAGATTTGACGAACGCTCTGCTGATCAGGGCAGACCTTCGCGGAGCAGAATTGAGAGGCGCCCGGCTACATGGTGCAAACCTTCAGGAAGCAGACTTCCGTGGAGGATCCATGATTTTAGCCGGCGGCAAAACAGTCACTTTCGGATCATCGAATTTATCTGGATCCGATATGGGAGATGTTATTGCTGAAAAAGCCAATCTAAGCGGCGCCAATCTCTCTGGTGCTCAACTCGAAAATGCGAACCTTGCTTATTCCCAATTGAACGGTGCGAACCTCTCTGAAAGTCAGTTGGAAAATGCCATGCTGCAAGGCGCCAATTTGGAGAATTGTGATCTTTCAGGGTCAGCAATCAAAGGTGCCAATCTTTCAGATGCCAACATGACAGGGGCTAAAGTCGGCGGATGCGACCTTCTCGCGGCCAATCTGGAAGGCGCGAATTTGGAAGGTATTGAGCTGGAAGATGAAAAACTGAAAGCACAGCTTGCACGACAGCAAAAAATCTCGACACCTCTGCCATCCAGCCTCAAGTCCCTGCTGGAAAAGCATTTCTTGTGGGTGGAAACAAATGGAAGCGCTGGCGAACGTGCGGATCTACATGGAATGGACCTTTCCAATATGGACCTTCGCAACTGTGCGTTAAGTGGCGCCAATATGCGAGGATGCAATCTGGAGAATACCCGACTTGACGGCGCCCAAATGGTGATGAGCGATCTCTCCCACTGCAATCTGGTGGGTGTAGATATGTCTTATGCGGTTATGGAAGGGGTCAATATGTCCCGCTCCAACCTGACCCGGGCAAGCCTCAAAGGTGCCATGATTACGGCTGTTGATCTTAAAGGCCCGAATGGAGAGCCCATGGGAAAGAAATGGCCTGCAAACCTTTCAGCGGCCAACTTTAACGATGCGGATCTGGAAGGCGCGGATCTCACTCAGGCGAACCTGATTGACACCAATTTCAAAGGGGCAAATCTGAAAGATACAATCCTGACAGATGCCATCACTGAAGATGCGGTGTTTGATTAGAGCTAACTAAAGACCCTTAATAAATTTTCTGGTCGCGCTGCCCTTTGTCGACTTCGTAAATATGGACAAAATAACCAGCCATAGGGTTTCGGTTCAGATATTCCTGCAGGTAATCTCGACATGCCTGGCTGGCATTTCGAATAAAATACTGCCAAAGGGGTTCCAGTGACCTGGTTTTCGTATCCGTGTGAGGGATGCTGATTGACCCTCCCCACTCGATATCAAATCCAGATAGATAGTTTTCGGCGTAATGGCGAAAGGCAGAGGCTTCATCAATTCTCATGCCTGCTTTATTTTCAAAACAGAGCCGTAAATCCATCAGATTTCCCCTAATCTCCTAGTTATCTGGATCCTCAGTATATTTAGGGAAATATAGGGTGACCGTTGAGCCCTGTCCAAGAGAACTTTCAATCAAAATAGTCCCACCAGATTTTTTGACGAAGCCGTAAACCATACTAAGCCCTAAACCTGTGCCGTTTCCAGCTTCTTTAGTGGAATAGAATGGCTCAAACACATGCTGCAAGGTCGCGTCATCCATCCCTGCCCCTGTGTCCCTGATTTTCAAGCAAACATACTCGCCGGAGGACAAGACTTTGCCAGGTTCGTCCTTTGCCACAACAACATTCTTCAGTTGGATGAACAGATCACCAGAACGCTGCATCGCATCTCGCGCATTGACAGCCAGGTTGAGTAACGTATTCACGAACTGATCCCGGTCCAGAAAGGTTTCCCAAAGACCATCATCTGATGTCAAATGCACTGTAATCATCTGCCCAACGCTGCTTTTCAGAATTTCAAGAAACTCCGAAATTTCGTGCTGCAGGTTTAACCTCTTTGGTTTGAGCATTTGTTTACGGGAATACATCAATAGCTGACTGGTAATCGAGGAGCCTACACTTGCGGCATGAATAATCGTTTTCAGATGAGCTTTGAGACGCTCCGCATCTATTTCCTCTTCCAGCATCTCCTCAGCAAGCTCAGCGTTACCAAGAACTACAGCAAGAAGGTTATTGAAATCGTGAGCTATCCCACCTGTGAGTTGGCCAACGACTTCCATTTTTTGCGATTGCTTTAATTGTGCTTCCAAGACAGTCGGTTCTGTGACATCGCGCCCCACACCTCGATAGCCTAGAAACTCCCCATCTTCAGAATAATAAGGGGCACCGGAAATCTTCCAGTGGCGATGTTCCCCATCTTTTCGAACAAATGTATAAGTGAAATCCTTAAACGGCTTCCTGTCCAAAAGGACTTGGAGGTGCTTTTTGCGGTCTTCTTCTTCATCTTTAAGCGTCACGAGCTCTGATCGCTGCATACCGAGCATCTCATCTCGTGTCATCCCTGCACTTTCACAGGCTGCCTCAGAGACATAAGAAAATTTCAAATCAGCATCCATCTCCCAATACCAGTCTGAAGCGGCATCAGCGAACCCTCTAAAGCGTTCTTCACTGGCTTTAAGTCTTTGCTCAGCTTCGACCTCAATGGTGACGTCTTGCTGCATGGCGATGAAGTTTGAAATGCTGCCGTCGCGCCGAACAACTGGAGAAACAGTTTCCCGACACCAGAAATAGGTTCCATCTTTTCGTTTATTTCGGACGACCCCTTGCCAGCTCTTACCATCTTTAATGGTTGCCCAGAATTTCTTGTAAAAAGCTTGCGAATGTTGCCCTGACGACAAAATCCTTGGCGTTTTACCTTTGGTCTCCGCTAACGAGTATCCTGTAATATTGGTAAAACCTGGATTGGCATACATGATCACGCCGTTGCTGTCCGTTATCAGAACGCCATTTGGTGCATGATCAACTGCCTTCATCAAAGTCTGTAGCTGGCTTGCATTCTCATGCGCGGGAGCCGGCAATTTTTCGATCCGACCAACCCCAACATAGCCAACAAATTTTCCCAGACTACTGACTGGATCTGCGCCGATGAAAAGCTGTTTTTCCTCGCCATACCTATCCGTAAAATCAAATATCAAATCCCTGATAGGGACCTGGTCTTTAACAAGGTTGGCCAGTTGTTCGAGTTGTCTTTGATTAACTGTACTGTCAAAGGCACCAATAGATTTCAGCGCCGAGGTGAAATACTTGCCTTTCCAATCAGAACTTGTCAGGCCAACCTGTTCCTCCAGAAGACCATTGGAATAAATCAGATCTCCATCCTGATCTATTTCCCAAAGCCATTCTGAGATAAGGCTGCCAAAATCTGACACCCGGTGGTCCTTGCGGACCTTCTTCTCATTTACACCACATCTAACAGACTTGGTCATGTGCTTAGTCACAGCGTGCCTCTCCCCCCATAGGCAAACCAGTTCTCTCCCTCACACCATCCATATACTTGCTTAAAAGCTTAATATTCGAAAAGCAAACATTCCGTTAATTATTATAGAAATTTGTCCTTAATTATTGAAAAAAAACAAAAAATTCTCCACCACAAGACATACTCCTATGACAGATTGGTAGGGTTAGATTCCGACAAGCAAAGACTTTAGGTATACGCCGAAAGACTAGGCAAAAAACCACAGCGAAGAAGAAGAGTAATGTCAGTTTGGGAGAAATTAGGCTAATCGTTCAGACTGATTATCGCCTTAGGAAGTCAACACCGGTGGCATCCCCTAGGAGAATTGAACTCCTGTTTCCAGAATGAAAATCTGGCGTCCTAACCACTAGACGAAGGGGACACACCGTGTTGCTGGAGGCAGTTTCTAATGAGTTTTAGCCGCCTGATCAAGTAAAAAATTCAAGAAATTTGAATTTTTTTTGATAGCCCCGGAAAAGTGCGGAATAGCACTGAAATATCAGGATAATCGATACGCATCTTCGATCAGGATCTGAGCCGAAGTCTGCCCTCTCCAGGTATTTTTTCTCAAATGACCGGCAATATGAAAGCGACTTCCCTGATGATTGAGCAAACTATCGCCCAAAGCTGTCTCAAGGGAGTTAAAAGAGATCCCGGTCAAGCGTCCCCTGTTTCCGGTTCCAGTCAAAATCACCCGAACATGTTTATCCCCGACGATAGAGGCTTGAACGATTTTAGCTCCTGACAAAACAAACCGTGGCTCAGGGTTACCAGCTCCATAGGGCCCCGCCTGCTCCAGCTGCTCAATGAGGTCAACAGAGGCTCCCTCAACTCCAAGCGCCCCATCCAACCCAAGACTAGCATTCTGGATCACCTCATGGACATCGCTGCCAAGTCGATGGTTCAGGAACTCTATAAAGTCAGTTATCTGTGGCCGGTCAATTGTTAAACCTGCCGCCATGGCATGACCACCGCCGCCAACGATCAACCCCTTCTGGCGGGCCACCCCGATTGCGGCTCCGAGATCTACGCCAGGCATGGACCTTCCGGATCCCTTTCCGGTGTCTCCATCCATACCGATTACAATGGCAGGCCGCTGATAAGCGTCCTTAACGCGGCTTGCAACAATTCCGATCACACCTGGATGCCAATCCTCACCATGAAGAACAAGTACAGCCGATTGCGATGCCTGCTGGCGCTCAGCCTGCTCCAGCGCTTCCTCAGTTACCCGCTGCTCTATTTCCTTGCGTTCCCGGTTATTTTCATCCAAAAACCGCGCAAGTTCTATACATTCTGAGGGATCATTGCTGTATAATAACCTCGGCCCCACATCAGGTTTTCCAACCCGGCCGCCTGCATTTACCCGTGGTCCCAGAATATAGCCAAGATGATAGGTCCCGGGCTTTTCATCTAGTCCAGAAACATCAGAGAGCGCAACCAGTCCCGGATTTCGCCGCTGTGACATAACCTTTAACCCTTGCGACACAAACGCCCGGTTAAGCCCTTTCAGTGGTACGACATCACAAACAGTCCCGAGTGCTACCAGATCCAGAAACTGCATCAGGTTCGGAGGCTGCCGGTCTCCGTACCAGCCGCTCTCTCTCAGTTCTCTGTTAAGCGCAACAAGCAGAATAAACGTAACCCCAACTGCTGCCAGATAATCATACTCCTGATTTTCATCGTGCCGCTTGGGGTTAATCACGGCTGTAGCAACAGGTAACCGCGTCTCTGCCTGATGATGATCAACGACAATCGCATCGAGCCCGATTTTCTTGGCATGCTCAAATTGGTCAAAGGACACAATGCCGCAATCGACCGTAATGACCAGATCAGCACCCGATGATTTGATAAAATCGAAGGCCTCTATATTGGGGCCGTAGCCTTCCTTGATCCTGTCTGGGATATAAACGCCAAGCGGAACTCCAATGGCGTCAAAAAACCGCTTCAGCAAACTGGAGGACGTCGCACCGTCCACATCATAATCACCAAAGACATAGATATTTTCGCCCGCACGAATAGCTTCGGCCAGGCGCTTTGCCCCTTTGTCCATATCCTGAAAATGACTGGGATCTGGCAATAGTTCGCGAAGTTTCGGATCCAGATAATGATCCGCATCCTCAATTCCAACGCCGCGTCCTGTCAGGACACGCCCTACAATTTCGGGTAATCCCAGTTTTTGGGAGAGAGCGAGGCTGCTGCGATCATCATCTGACCGCAACCGCCATCTTTTTCCCATGAGTGATTTTTCAACGTCAAGAAAAGCCGGACTTATCCTGTCACTCATGCAATTCCGCCTTTATTTTACGCGGTGGCTGCCACGGATGTAGCGAACTGTTCCAGTCTGGGAGCGCATGACAATCGTTTCAGTCTGAACGCGATCGCCAACCTGACGCACACCTTTGAGCATGGACCCATCCGTTACGCCACTTGCCGCAAAGATCACGTTGCCAGCAGCCAACTCTTCCAGGTTATAGATCCGGCCAAAATCACTGATGCCCCATTTTACAGCGCGGGCTTTTTCGTCGTCGTTCCGGAAAACAAGACGACCCTGCATCTGTCCACCAATGCAGCGAAGAGCAGCAGCAGCCAGAACACCCTCTGGAGCACCACCTGTACCCACATACATATCAACGCCAGTTTCAGGGTTTGCTGTTGCCATCACACCGGCAACATCACCATCGGAGATCAGTTTGATCCGCGCCCCTGTTTCGCGAATAGAGGCAATGATGTCAGCATGACGTGGACGATCAAGCACACAAGCCATCATCTGGTTCACAGGAACACCCTTGGCTTCAGCCAGCGCCTTAATGTTATCGCCAGCTGATTTGTCGATATCAATTATCCCTTCAGGATAGCCACCGCCAACAGCGATTTTTTCCATGTAGGTATCAGGTGCATTCAGGAAGTTACCGGACTCTGCAAATGCAATAACGGCCAGTGCGTTTGGACCACCCTTGGCTGTCAGGGTTGTTCCTTCCAGTGGATCCAATGCGATATCAATTTTGGGGCCTTTACCAGTTCCCACTTTTTCGCCGATATAAAGCATAGGAGCTTCATCACGCTCCCCTTCCCCGATCACGATTGTGCCATCAATATCCAGCTTATTCAGGGCTGTTCTCATGGCATCCACAGCAGCCTGATCAGCGGCTTTCTCGTCACCGAGACCGACAAGGTTGCAGGCAGCTCTTGCTGCGGCTTCTGTGACCCGCACGATTTCCAGGGTCAGTTTACGATCTAGTGGGGAAGTTTCAGACATTATCTCTCATCCAAGTTTAAGCCGCGCCTAGCGGCATTCATCAGTCCTTAAAGTGTCGCTATTCGAATCATTTGTGGTTTTGCCACATTATGCTCGAATTGTTCAATAACAGATAGCGCACGAAGCAGGGCAGCTTCTTTAACCTCATGTGTTGTCAACACAACAGAAACCGCAGCTTCTGGCGCCCGCCCCCGTTGCAGCAGGCTCTCGATCGAGATCTCTTCATCTCGGAAAGCCGCTGAAACATCAGCAATCACACCCGGCAGGTCCCGCACTGTCAAACGAACATAATAGCAACCAATATGCTCCTCTACCGGAACTTTAGGCGATTCCTGCATTTTTGCGACAGGAATACCAAAAGTCGGCGTTGTCCGCCCGGCAACAATGTCAACAACATCCGCCATCACGGCAGAAGCTGTCGGACCTTCACCAGCACCGCGCCCTTCATACACGGTGCTGTCCACAAAGTCACCCTCTGCAACGACCGCATTAAATACACCAGACACGTTGGCAATCGGGGTTTCCTTGCGCACCATGCAAGGATGAACCCGTTGCTCTATTCCTTTGTCCGTTTTCCGTGCAACGCCTAAGAGACGAATTTTATAGCCGAACTCTTTGGCGAACTCGATATCAAGCGCACTTACCTCGCGAATTCCTTCTATATAAACGCTGCCGAAATCAACAGGAGTACCGAATGCAAGGCTGGTCAGGATCGCCAGTTTATGGGCCGCATCAATTCCATCCACATCAAAGCTTGGATCCGCTTCTGCATAGCCGAGAGCCTGAGCATCTGTCAGGATCGGATCGAAATCCCGGCCGGTTTCTTCCATCTCGGTCAGTATGTAATTGCAAGTGCCATTGAGAATTCCGTAGACGCGGGAAATGGCGTTTCCGGTTAATCCCTCGCGCATGGCTTTAACAATGGGAATACCGCCCGCAACTGCAGCTTCATACGCAAGAAACGTGTTATTTTCCTCTGCAAGCCGGGCAAGATCGGTCCCGTGGATCGCCAGAAGAGCCTTGTTGGCTGTAACGACAGGCTTGCCCGCTTTCAGGGCTGCCTCGCAAAGATCGCGGGCTGTGCCTTCACTTCCGCCAATCAGCTCCAGAACCATGTCCACATTCGGGTCCGAAACCATATCCACTGCATTATCATACCAGGTCAGCCCATCCAGAGAGACGCCCCGATCCTTACTCCGGTCCCGTCCAGATATAGCGCTCACTTCCAGGGACTCCCCTGAGCGAGCCGTCAGAAGGTCGGCATGTTTATTGAGGATCTTAATGACCCCTGCTCCGACAGTTCCTAGTCCCGCTATTCCAACCTTCATTTTAACTACCGCTTTTCTGGTCATGATAGGCTGCCAGATGGCGATCCGCCTCTGACAGAAATTTCTTTACATTACGCGCTGCCTGACGGATCCGCTGCTCGTTTTCCACCATGGCAATTCGAACAAACTTATCACCATGCTCGCCAAAGCCAAGGCCAGGTGCAACCGCCACTTTTGCCTCTTTCAACAGAAGCTTTGAAAACTCAAGGCTACCTAGTTCCGTAAATGGCTCCGGGATCGGGGCCCAGGCAAACATGGTGGCTTCAGGGGATGGAATATTCCACCCAGCCGCTGCCATCCCTGAAATCATTACGTCCCGACGAGATTGATAAAGTGCCCGTGCCTCTTCCACACAATCCTGTGGGCCATTCAAGGCTGCGGTGGCCGCCACCTGAATTGGCGTAAACGCCCCATAATCCAGATAGGACTTTATCCGGGTCAGCGCGCCGATCAACTGCTTGTTGCCCGTAGCAAATCCCATCCGCCAGCCCGGCATGGAGTAGGTTTTGGAAAGCGACGTAAACTCAACCGCAATATCTTTCGCCCCTTCGACCTGCAGGATCGAGGGTGGTGGGTTTCCGTCAAAGTAAATTTCCGCATAGGCCAAGTCGGACAAAATATACATTTCGTGCTGCTTGGCGAAATCCACAACTCGGCGGTAAAAATCCAGATCAACCGTCATGGCAGTCGGATTGGAGGGGAAATTCAGGATCAGGCAGGTCGGCGTTGGATAGCAATGGGCCATCCCGCGCTCCAGCGCCTCAAAAAAATCAATATGCGGTCCGACCTCAAAATGCCGGACAACCGCGCCCGCAATAATGAAACCGTAAGGATGAATTGGATAGCTTGGATTTGGTGACAGGATCACGTCACCTGGCGTGGTAATTGCCATCGCCAAGTTCGCAAGCCCTTCTTTCGAGCCGAGGGTTGCAATGGTTTCTGTCTCCGGATCAATATCAACCCCGAAGCGCCGCTTGTAATAAGCAGCGTTTGCCCGGCGCAACCCCGGGATCCCGCGGCTAGTGGAATATCGATGGGTCCGACCATCCTGTACCGTGTCGACCAGTTTATCAACAATATGCTTTGGGGTCGGTGTATCCGGGTTACCCATTCCCAGATCAATGATATCTTCCCCCGCCGCTCGCGCCGCCGCTTTCATACGATTAACTTCTTCAAATACGTATGGGGGCAACCTTTTAATGCGGTGAAAATCGGAATTCATCGGTCTGTTCTCGGTAATTGTCTCATTTGGTTGAGCTTATCCACTCCAAAGGAAGCTTTTCTTCCTTTGGCTCATTTTGGTCAACCGTTATTTAAACGATGTTTCTCTAATTGACGAGGAAGATTTCCGTTCTGCGGTTTTTTGCCTCATCGCTAGGCATGGCTTCGCGGGTCAAAGGCATCAAATCACTCTTGGATTCAACGGCAATACTCTCGGACGGAACACCCAGATTAATCAGCGCTTTGACCACGCTGGTCGCTCGCTCTTGAGACATCCGCAGATTAACAAGCTTATGCCGATCGAGAGGTAGTTCGCGTGTCCGGCTGGATGCATGTCCGACCACTTTCACGATACCGCCCTGTTGACCATATTGCTTAGCAATGGACCGCAGTTTACTCATGTCGCCAGATCCAACCCGTGAGGATCCAACTTCAAAATGAATAATGGCTGCTGGCTCACCATAAGAGGAATAGCCGACGTTTTGGGCAGCACCCCCAACACCTGTCGCATTTCCATATCCAAGGGCAACAGGTTGGTTATAGGTATCCTGAACGATCGGTGAGACAGCGACCGCTGAGTTATTCAGAGGCTGAACAGGATAGGACTGGAACTGCGTGCTTGCAGGCAAAGTCGTCGTCGTTGCTGCAGAAGCTGCCAGCTGACGCTGATAAACATCATTTACACCACTGCCACTAATCACAACTGTATTCCCGCCTGGAACACGCTGTGCATAAGCATCTTCCGGGGTTGTTACTGGCGCTGCATTTGGCATCAGCTTAACGCCGCCCTGAGTAGCCTGAGATGGCGCGGCCAACGTAGGAGCAGTCCCAGCTGAAACAGGTTTAGGCGCAGTCAAGGGCGCTGAAGTCACCGGCGCAACAGTTGCCGGAGCTGTAAGTGGCCCGGAAGAGGCAACCGATGCTGAAGGTGCAGCTGCTGCCGGGGCTGGCGCTTCGACCGGCTTGGGCGTAGGTAGTGGTTGGATCGCTGTATCTGCGCGTAGCTTCTGATCTGTATACTGAGCTTTTTCTTTGTCGGCCTTCAGACCTTGCTCAATTGTTTCAGCGTCCTTGATGGAAATTGTTTTCCCAGGCACCGGAGGTGTATCCCCCAATTTTGGAAATTCACCATCCTCATCCGAAGACGTAGCTGGCGCTTTTGCAACCTCTTCTTCGGGCTGCTCTATCTGTTGGGGTGCGTCCGCGGTGTCTTCAAACCAATTAACTGGATTAACCCAGTCTGGTGTTGAACAACCTGCGAGTGCCAGAAAGCTGGCTGCGATCGCCATTCGGGACGCGCCACGCTTCAAACTCTCCACCTCAAGTTCAAACGGAATAATCTTTGTTACAACCATAACTGCCTGCACCTGCTTTGGTCTGTGGTTTTAATTCTAACGACGGCAAATGACGTACTGCTAAAACCCGCCCACGAAAATAATAATCAATAACTTAAAGCACATGGGGGCCAATTCCGCAATATATTCAGAGCAATCTCATTAAAATGCCATATTTTTTCGATTTTTTGATGCCAAGAGATTTGAGTCTGCTAAAGTAGAAGACAAGCAAGATCATAACGTCGGGAGAGGGACAAAATGACCAAGACTACAGAGGACTTTCAACTCCCAACATTTCCTGAAAACAGTCAGGAATTCACTGATAATATGGCCAAGCTCTCGGAAAAGAGTATGGAGCTGGTAAACGAGTTTTACGAGCAACAGAAATCCATGGGCAAGCCTGACCTGGATCCGTTGAATATCGGAAATGCATTTCTGGAACTTACTCAGAAACTACTAACAGAGCCGGATAAACTCGTCCAGGCTCAGACCGAACTATGGCAGGGCTACATGAACCTTTGGCAAAACGCTGCCATGGCGGCAACTGGTCAGAAGGCTGATCCGGTCATTGAACCGGACAAAGGCGACAAGCGGTTCAAATCTGAGGAGTGGCGGAAAAACCAGATCTTTGACTACATCAAGCAGTCCTATTTGCTGACAGCGAAATCCATTAATGACATGGTCGCGGATGTAGAAGGTATGGATGAATTTACTCACAAGAAAGTAGATTTTTATACCAAACAATTTACCGACGCCCTGTCGCCGAGCAATTTCTTCTGGTCCAATCCTGAAGTCTTGAAACGGACCTATGAAACAAAGGGCGAAAACCTGATCGCAGGTATGGAAAACCTGTTGGAGGACATGCGCAATGGTCGCGGGCAATTTAATCCACGCATGGTGCCCGAAGGCGTTTTCAAGGTTGGTGAAAATGTTGCAGTTACTGATGGCAAAGTTGTCTTTCAAAATGATCTGATGCAGCTCATTCAGTACACTCCCACCACCAAGGAAGTGTATAAGCGCCCACTTCTGATTACACCGCCATGGATCAACAAATTTTATATTCTTGATCTCAAGCAGGAAAATTCCTTCATTAAATGGTGCGTTGATCAGGGTTACACCGTCTTCGTGATTTCCTGGGTTAATCCGGATGAGCGGCACATCCACAAAACGTTCGAAAGCTATATGTCGGAAGGCATTCTGGCTGCTCTTGATGCGATCGAAACAACATTGGGTGAAAAAGAGGTTACCGCCATTGGCTATTGCATCGGCGGAACGCTGATGTCAGCTACCCTTGCTTATCTCGCAGCGATTGATGAAGACCGGATCAAGGCCTGCACCTTCTTTGCGACCCAAACCGATTTTGAAGACGCAGGTGATCTGTTGCTCTTTACTGATGAAGAGCAAGTCCAGATGATTGAACGGAAAATGAAGGAAGCTGGATATCTTGAAGGCAAGAATATGGCGACCACCTTCAACATGCTTCGCTCTAACGATCTAATCTGGTCTTTTGTTGTGAATAATTATCTGATGGGTAAGGATCCCTTCCCGTTTGATTTGCTGTTCTGGAACTGCGACACGACCAACATGCCCCCGCAAATGCACAGCTTCTATTTGCGCAACATGTACCAGAAGAACCTGCTTAGCAAACCGGGCGGTCTAACCCTTGGCGGACAGTCCATTGACCTTTCCAAGGTCAAGACACCCATCTTTGTTCAAGCCAGCAAAGAAGATCATATCGCGCCTTATACATCTGTATATAAAGCCACTCAGTTGATGAGCGGTCCCGCCGAATTCTGTCTGGCGGGCTCTGGTCATATCGCGGGCGTGATTAACCATCCAGATGCCAAGAAGTATCAATACTGGACGAACAGTTCTCGCAAGAAATATGAAACGGCTGAAGATTGGTTTGCTGATGCGACGGAACACCCTGGTTCCTGGTGGCCACATTGGGATAAGTGGTTATCCAAGAAATCCGGCAAAAAAGTCCCTGCTCGCGATCCTTCAAAAGGGAAACTAAAACCTTTAGAGGACGCACCTGGGTCTTATGTCAAAGTTAAAGCAAAGCCTGGAAAAGCAGCGGGTTAGGCCCTACTGCTCATCTAATTTATAAATCTGAGCGAGCTCCGCATAATGCTTTGCGCCGCTCGTCAGGTTGGAGATTTCCTCGTCACTGAGCTTACGCAGGCATTTGGCTGGGGATCCACCCCACAGCTCACCGCGAGGAACCCGCTTGTTGGGGGTGACCAGTGCGCCTGCCGCGACCATGGCCCCGCCCTCAACGACCGCACCGTCCAGGATAGTTGCCCCCATACCGACAAAGCTTCCATCTTCCAATGTGCAGCCATGGACCAGGCAGTTATGTCCAACAAGAACATCATCCCCAACAACAGTTGGATGCGTGCCGTTGGACACATGAATAACAGTCCCGTCCTGAATATTGCTGCGCTTGCCGATCCGTATGTAATTCACATCACCGCGCACAACACAGTTAAACCAGATGCTGGATTTCTCGCCGATGACAACATCGCCAATCACCTCAGCAGACGGAGCGATGAACGCGCTTTCATCAATCTCTGGGGTTGTCCCCTTGAAGGTTCTGATATTGCTGCTCATCGTTAAGCTCCGTCTTTAATCTGTTTTTTTTTGTTATGGGAACAGGGCAACCTGTTCAAGTCCCAGGGTTTCAGGAAGTCCAAACATCAGGTTCATATTTTGAACAGCCTGTCCGCTAGACCCTTTGACCAGGTTATCGATTGTCGCAATTACGGTTGCCCGGCCCGGGATCCGATCCTCAAACACATTGAGGACGCAATGGTTTGATCCCCGAACCATCTGGGTCTGCGGGACATTACCTTCATCCAGCAAGCGGACAAATGGCTCATCCTTGAACCGGTTTGCAAATTCGGTGCGGATATCCTGAACACTGACGCCATCTGCCAGCCGAACATGACAGGTCACCAATTCACCCCTGCTCATCGGAATAAGATGTGGAATAAAATTGACCCGCATTTCAGCGGCGTCCAGTCCTGCTGCCCTGGCAACCTCCTGCTCAATTTCAGGTGCATGCCGATGCTTGGCAACGCTGTAAGGGCTAAGCCCTTCGCCAGCCTCACTGAAAAGTGTGTTTTGCTTCAGGCCACGGCCCGCGCCTGTCACACCGGATTTTGCATCGATGATCAGGTCCTTGGCATCAATTAACCCGGCAGATACCAACGGCAGAAGCGCAATCAGGGTTGCTGTCGGATAGCAACCGGGGCAAGCCACGAGCCGCGCGGCTTTCACATCATCCCGGTAAAATTCGGTTAGGCCATATACCGCATCCTTTTGCAGATCCATCGCCATATGGGGGTGACCGTACCATTCTGCGTAAGTTTCCGCATTCCTGATCCGGAAATCCGCGCTCAGGTCAACGACCTTCACATTGGCTGGCAGGGTTGCGATAATTTCCTGTGTCGTACCGTGAGGCAATCCGCAGAAAACAACGTCGACAGATGACCAGTCGGCCTCATCCACGGAAATCATATCCGGCAGGCCATAGCCACCCAAATGGGGATAAACTTCCTCGACGGATTGACCAGCTTTGCGGTCTGCTGTCAGCAGGGTCAGGTCTACCGATGGATGCCGGAGCAAAAGCCGCATCGCTTCCGCACCCGTATAGCCACTGGCACCCAGGATACCAGCTTTGATTTTTGTATCTGTCTCACTCATTTTAGTTGCCTGCCAGAGTTGGCAGTTCCCTATTCTATTTTGTCAGGTAAGATTTGTGCTCGCCTTTTAACGCTTTGTCGGCGAACCAAATCAACATATTCAGGTCGAAATCTTCAAGTTCCTCCTCGCTTAATCGGAGGCGTCCTTTTTTCAATCCTGACAAAATGACTTTTTGTGCTTTTCTGAGCAGTGCATTTTTTATGGAATTGCGCACTTCCAGCTGGTCAGACATTTCAGCGACAACTTCCTCAGCCGTGAAGCGGTGCTCATACCCTTTGATCTGAACGGCAAATGACCCCTCGCCATCTACCTCGATGCCAAGATCCTCAATACCAATGTCTTTCATATCCTTGATGGGATATTCCATGAGCCGAATTCCATAAACGTGCTTGTTTTCCGGGAGAGTGTCTTACACCAATTTATGCGCTGCGCAAAGACTTCTCATAATAGTATTCTGTGGTTTGACTGAGATCCTGTAGCTCTCGTGTCTCAGTCTTGCCTTTAAACCCCCGCCGCTCATAGAGTTGATGAGCAGTTTCAAAACGCGTATCCGTCCAGAGAATTAACTTTTCAGCCTCTCTTTGATGAGCGGCATTTTCGACCAAATCACACAGCCTGGTGGCGATACCCTGGCGGCGGATGCGATTGTCCACATATAGATGTTTTATTTCACAGACCCTTTTATCATAGGTATAGCCTATGGATCCGACAATTTGCGCATCCCGCGTCGCAACCCAGAACTCACCGTCTTTTTCTGCAAAATAAGTGGCGATATATCGAAGCTGTGGCTCCTCTGCATCCACATCCAGAATGCAGCCTTCATAATCCGCATAACAACGGTCAACCAGCTCGATCAACCCATCCGCATCCTCATCCACGGCTGCCCGGTATTTAATCTCCACGAAATCCAACTCCCTACTCAAAACCATCACCAGATAGCCCCTTCACGCATCTGACAACGCTCCTCTTACACGATCCATTTTGATCTTGTCGATAGAAGATAAAGCCGATAGCGTTGGGCAACTTCAATCCAAGGGTCATTTTGATGCTTCCAGATCTGGCAACAATTCTACTGTTTATCTCATCCGCCTTCATGCTGACAATCGCGCCGGGGCCAGACATTATCTATGTGGCTATGCGCGGATTGGCACAGGGCTGGAAAGCGGGCCTTGTTGCAGCACTGGGGCTGATTACCGGGATTTTTGTCCATATTACTTTGGCGGCAGTTGGATTATCTGCCGTGCTGGCAAGCTCCCCCCTTCTTTTTGCGCTCGTGAAATATGCAGGGGCTGCTTACCTCATTTACATCGGCTGGAAGATTTTCCATGCTCCGGCCGTTACAGTCCACAAGGATGGAATTGCTCCTCCTCTTGGCCAGATTTATCGCCAGACCATTTTGATGAATATCCTTAATCCAAAAGTCGCGCTGTTCTTCCTGGCCTTCCTGCCGCAGTTCGTCAGTGCGGACAGCCAGAATGTGACGTTCGAGCTGGTTTTCTTTGGGGTCCTTTTCCAGCTGACAGCCCTTGTCATCATGGGGTCTGTCGGCCTATTCGCTGGCGCCATCACAGCCCGCCTAAATCAAGGCGCATCCAACAGCACCCGCCTGACAAAAGTTGCAGGAAGCGCAGTTATGGCCCTTGGCGCCTATATTCCAGCACAGGATTTATGGGCGTTCTGGGAACAGGCTTAACTTAAAGAAAAGCGGGTAAGTCCATGAATATAAAGCGGGTTGATCTGGATCGCTGGAGCCGAAAAGAAGCCTACCATCTTTTTCGCAAAGCTGATTTTCCATTCCTGTCGCTAACGACAGATATTAATGTAACACCGCTGATGACAACGTCGCGAGACATGAGGCCACCACTTTTTAACTTCACACTTTTTTCGGTGATGCGGGCTATCAATGACATTCCGGAACTGCGCATGCGTTTTGATGAGGACGGGGTATTTGAAGTCGACCGGACCGATCCCTCATTTACGGTCCCGATCAACGAAAATGATTTTGCCTTTTGTGAAGTCCCCTTTGCGGAGAACTGGCATGAGTTCAACAAAATTGCCTCAGAGAGAATTGAAGCTGCGAAAACCCAAACCAAGCTGGAAGACAACGCAGATGCGCTGAACTGGACCTATCTTTCCTGCATGCCGTGGATACACCTTACAGGTGCCATGCACCCGATGATGCATAAAGATGACTGTATTCCGCGGATTGTCTGGGGCAAATATATCCAACGCGGCGAGGATTGGATTCTGTCTTTAAACTTGCAGGCCCATCATGCGCTGGTGGATGGCAAACATGTGGCTGATTTCTTCTCCAAGACTGAGGATTTCCTTGCTCAAGTCCCTTAAAAGACAGCCATACTCACACTAAAAAGTAATATGGCATGCCCGCGTTGCGTGGATGGTTACAACTTTATCTTCACGGGTTCCAAATTGCCCCATACGCTCCGGCGCCACCGTCATCCCGATGATCCGGTTTGCCTGCCCTTCATTATCCAAAGCAGGAAGGCAGATAGAACTTCCAGTGACCTTAACCCCGCTTTCCGTATAGCCAATGAGATCGGTGTAAAGCCCCATGCCATTTTTAAGCATCTGTATAAAGTGCTGGCGAACCTGCTCCCGTTCCACATCGGTCCAAAGGCTCAGGAAATCCAAATTGGTGTAGTCCCATCCAAATGCATCAGCCAAGCCAGTCCCCATCAGGCGACAATGTAATTGGCCGTCTGGCTGAAGTTCATAAATCGCCATACCTGGCAATAAATGAGTTACATCTGCTGGATTAAAGTCTGACTGCCGGGGAAGTTCATCGGAAGTTCTGAGGCTATCCCAATAAGCCGCAAACTCGCGTAACCGGTCATCACTCCAGTCAACATCCCCAAACTGCTTTATGGACATCCGTCGGCCCCCACCGTCGTCACAAAACCCTCTTCTCATTGTTTAATTTCTGAAGGTTTTTACGTTACATAACTAATTGCTTATTCGCTTGTCTGCGCCCTAGATACCTATTCCAATTCTCTAAAACAAGTAAAATTCGTGGCTAAATGAGGCTTGATGAAAGAAACCCATAAAATAAACGTGAACTGTGAATCATATTCATATTTGAGAGCCAATTTTATCGACTCTCCTATGCCAAAAGTTACATTTTTTGATTTTATTCAAATGACTGCCAAAGGTTGATCGAAACAAGCCATGCTGAATTAACGACGGATAGTTTCGATGATATTTTGAGCAAATAATTTGCGTTTTAGTTTCGATTGCATTGATTCGAAATTTTAAGAAAGTTCATCCTGTTTCAGAACGCTTTATTTCCAAGTAACTTCAAGCATGTGTAAAAACCTGTGTTTGAATCCAATCGATGATTGAAAAATATGCACCCCTGCCTGACTTTTAATCAGGCCCAAATTTTAGCCATTTCTAACAAAAAATGTTTGGCTTTCAAACGTTTGAAAGCATTCTCTGAAATAAAATTAAATGTTTTCACACGAACAATCTTGGTGTTATCGTTTTTTCATTCGTATCGTTTTTGGCACGGTTTTGAGAGACTGCAGGGAGACTGTCATACCAATTTCGCAAATTCGTGCTGAGGTCATTCGTGACCTAAATTTCTACTCAACAACTGGGAGTCGTTAATGACAAAACATATTGATAAAACAGAAGCGCCATCCGCTGGTGGTGTTAGCCGCCGGAGTGTCGTGAAAGGTGCCGCTGCGGTTGGTGCTTTTACAGTTGCTGGTCCTGCATACATTAAAAATGCCCTTTCCTCTTCAGGAGAGATCAACATTCTGATGTGGTCAGACTATCTGCCACCCAAGTTCATTGCAGACTTCGAAAAAGAAACCGGTATCAAGATCAATTACACTGGTATCGGATCAAACGAAGAAATCATCAACAAAATGAAAGCCAACAAGGGGCAAGGCTTCGACATTGTTTCCCCAACTAACAACCAGGGTCTGGAATGGGGACCGCTCGAGCTGCTTCAACCATTTGATCTCAGCAAGGTTCCACTGGACAAAGTTAATCCAGCCATGTCTGCCATTGGTGAGAAAGACTGGAACTTTGACAGCAAAGGTTCGCATTGGCTGCCACATATCTGGGGTACCGAAGGAATTGCCTGGCGGACTGACAAATGGGCTCCTGCTGGCGCAGCACCAAGCTATGGTGATGTCTGGGACGAAGCGAACGCAGGTAAAACCATGGGTCGCCCACATTCAATGATGCTGGGTGCTGGCCTTTACATGGAAACAATCGGTGAACTTGAGCCAGGTGACATGTGGAAAGCTTATGAAAGCGAAGCTACAATGCGTCCAATCTGGGAAAAAGTCACAGCCTGGTGTATCGCCCGTAAGAAAAACCTCAAGCTTCTGTGGAACGATGCAGATACACAGAAAAATGGTCTGCTGAACGAAGGTGTGATTGTTGGCCAGACTTGGGATGGTCCTCCACTCGCCCTGAAAACTGCTGGCGACCCAATCATGTACCAGGCACCAAAAGAAGGTTCCATGGCATGGGTTGACGGTATGGCAATGCCAATCGGCGCCAAGAATGTTGACCAGATTTATGAGTTCATCAAATTCTCATACATGGCTCAGCACGCTGGTAAAGCAATTGATGATCACGGCTATAACTCACCAGTTCTGGGTGCTGACAAATTTGCTGGCGATGCCTACAAGAAGAACTTCGCGGATGCGTATCCTGGGGATTCCCTCAGCAACTTGAACCCATGGCCACCACAGGCACCATGGTATGCTGAAATCCGGACAGAATATGTCAACAAGTTCAAGAGCGCTTAACCGCTAATCCAAATATTGAACCCGGGCTTATTTGACTAAGTCCGGGTTTGATTTTTTATGTCCCCAAGAGGGCTAAAAACAAACAATTGAAGTAATACGTCGACAGAAGGTTTTGGAGAACAGGATGACGAAGGGTGTTGGAGTATCCCTCGAGGATGTTTGGATCCGGTTTGGCGATTTTGTCGCCGTCCGTCAGGCCAACGTAAATATTAATGGCGGTGAATTCTTTTCGTTTCTCGGACCATCTGGTTGCGGCAAGACAACAATCCTCAGATCCGTTTCCGGCTTTTTGGAGCCCAGCCAGGGACGCGTCCTGATCGGCGGCAAAGATATGGCTGGCTTTGGACCAAACAAACGCCCCACTGCCCTTATCTTTCAAAACCTGGCCCTTTTCCCGCTGATGAAAGTTTGGGAAAATATTACTTTCTCTTTGGAGGTTCAGGGAGTTGGCAAAGCTGAGCGGCGCAAGCGCGCTGATGAACTCCTTGATATGATTGCCCTTCCCGGCCAAGGTGACAAACTTCCCTCAGAGCTTTCGGGTGGACAGAAACAGCGTGTCGCGATTGCGCGGGCTTTATGCGCGGAACCAGATGTTCTGCTGCTTGATGAACCCTTGTCAGCCTTGGATCTGAAACTGCGTCAGCATATGCGGACAGAGCTTCGTGAAATTCAGCAACGGGTCGGCATTACCTTTATTTACATTACCCATGACCAGGGCGAGGCCCTGACCATGTCAGACAATGTGGCCGTTATGCGGGCCGGTATTATTGATCAGATTGCGGATGGACATACCATCTATAACGACCCGGCAACGCCTTTTGTCGCCTCTTTCGTTGGGGAAAACAATGTGTTCAGGGGCACCATCAAATCCATTGAAGGATCTCATGCCATCGTGTCGACAAACCGGACAGGTGATCTGGTTGGCCGCATCGCTCCAGCCGCCGCTGGGAAACTCTCGGTCGGGGACCAAGCCATGATGTTCCTGCGGCCAGAAGCCTGCAGCCTTGCGGGTGACGACAACCCAGCGCAAAACAGATTTAAGGCTGTTGTGCAGCACGAAGAATTTGAAGGTCAGACCTACAATGTCTTCATGGAAGGCGATCAGGGCAAAGAAATTAAAATGTCACTGGTCAATGTGGGACAGGATCGCAAATCAGCCGCCGGACAGGAATTGACTTTGGAATATAATCCAGAGCTCGCCGTTATCCTTCCCTTCGGTGAACTGGCCAGCGAGTAAGAGGGTGTCATGAATATTGCGCATGCCTTCCGAAATTTTTATTTGAAGAACGGTGTCGGACTTGGCACCTTCCTTCTGCTGGCGGTTGCCTTCTGGGTAATTGTCCTCATTATCCTGCCGCAGCTTTCCATGCTGGATTTCTCCTTCCGGCACCATCTGCCACCGCCGGAAATGGGTGGCCCGAAAGATACCTACACAATTGAGCATTACAAATACCTGCTGCTGGGTGCGCCGGGTGCTGACAGTTCATACAATGTTGTGGATCTTAGTGTCTTTGGGCGGACAATCCTGGCTGCGGTTTTCGTAACCCTGATGAACCTGGTGATCTGTTATCCCATCGCCTATTATTTGGCGCAATCCAACAAGGGGGGTTTTACGCGGGCCTTGGTCCTGCTGTTGATCATTCCTTACTGGATCAATGAAATCCTTCGGGCTTTCGCTTTTCGGATCATCTTCGGCGAAACCGGTCTGATTAACGAGACCCTCTTGGCTATTGGGCTGATCGGAGACCCTATCGACTTTATACGCGCCAATGTGGCGCTCTATGCCGGGCTTGGATATGCTTATATCCTGCTGATGATCTTCCCAATCTATAACGTGATTGAGAGCTTGGACCGAAACCAGATTGAGGCGGCGCGGGATATGGGAGCTTCCTGGATACGGATCCATTGGCGGGTTGTGATCCCATTTGCAAAACCCGGGATCTCATCGGGTTGCACGATGGTCTTCATGCTCACCGCTGGTGCTCTTGCGGCCCCGCAAATTCTGGGCGGCCCGTCCAGTCTTTGGTTCACGCAGATTATTTATCAATGGTTCAACCAAGGCGGAAACTGGCCAAGAGGTGCAGCCTTTGCCATCGTTCTGCTGGTTGCCTGTATCATTATCGTCCTCACAATGATGCGTATCTTTAAAGTCAGAATGGGGGATATCGGCAAATGAAGACCGACAATCTCCTCCTCAAATTTTTCCTGTTCGCTTATCTGATTGTCTTTTTCGGATACCTGCTGGGGCCGCTTTTGGTGATGAGCGTAACGGCGTTTAACTCACCCGAATTTCCAAGGATGACCCCGTGGGAGTGCCTGACCTTTGAATGGTTCGATGTCCTCGCCAATGATGACAGGATCCTGAATGGCTTGAAAAACAGCCTCATCGTTGGTTTCGGCACGGTGATCCTGTCAGTGACGATGGGACTTGCGGGCGCGCTTCTGCTAACCCAGATCTGGCCGCGCATGCGGGCGACCTACTACACGATTGTGATCGCGCCAATCCTGATCCCGGGTGTTGTGCTTGGTATTTCAACGCTGGTTTTTTGGGACCGGGTCAACATTATGCTCGGCCTTAGCAATGAAAGCTTCCTGCATAACGGAATTTTCCTGACCATCCTCGGTCAATCCACCTTTATCGCCTCCTATTGCATGCTGGTCTTCGTTGCCCGGCTGCAACGGTTCGACGAAGGCCTGACCGAGGCAGCCCTTGATCTTGGGGCGACCAATGTGCAGGCGTTTCGGAAAATCCTGCTACCCTTTATGAAGCCGGCAATTGGATCTGCTGCGGTGCTCGCGTTCCTTGCCTCGTTTGAGAACTACAATACGACGACTTTTACCTTTGGGAAGTTTCCGACACTGACGATCGAACTGGCTCAGAAGGTTCGCTACGGAATCAATCCATCCATATCCTCCCTCGCCTTCATCATCATCGCATTAACGGTTCTTGGGGCCCTTATTCACGAAGCCTATAAACGTAAGCAGCAACTGGCTGTTGCAAACGGGGCTCCGGTCTCAGAAGTCATGGGCGGTGTTAAGTTGCCCAAGATCTTTCGGGGCAACCCAGCAGCGATTGTTCTGGTTCTTCTGGCTCTTGGCGGTGCCTCCACGATCTGGTTTGCACAAGTCTACAGCCCTGATCAATGTATCGAACAAGTTCGGGAACAGAAGCAAATTGAGATCCAGAAGAAGATTGACGCCATCAAAGAAAAACGGCGTCAGGAAATGCTGAAACGTCAGCAGGAGCAAAGCTCCAGCGGAACGACCAACACAGCACCTAAAGCCACTAATCCGGGTGCAGGTGCCTTCGGCGGTGTGTTCGCCCCTAAGAATCTGGACACAGAAACACCTGATAAAGGATCTGAGAAAAAATCCACCAATCCTGGTGCAGGTGCATTTGGTGGCGTTTTCGCTCCGCAGAACCTGAATAAAGAAAAAACCGAAGACTAAGGTTTTTCTGCTAGACTAAAAAGGGGCGCGTGAAAGCACGCCCCTTTTTTAAGTAGACTTACAGGTTATTGCACAGAGCGAATAAACACGGTACTTTCTTAGGCGATACGGCTTGAACCAATAGATCAAAAAATGAAAAACAAACTGGTTCCTCTCGAGAATGCACCAAAACTGCTCCAAAAAATTGTTAAGGCGTGGGAGAAAGCCGCACTGAACACGGGTCAACCACAACTTAAACAACTTGGGCAAGCTCTGCCCAAAAACTGGCTTGAATATGTGGATATTTATGAGGTTGAATCAGGAGGCAGGAGCTTCAGACTGCAAAAGCCTGGCAACAAGGTAATCGATATCACGAAGCAAGACCTTTGGGGCCGAACAGCAAAAGACATTGATCTCGTGTATGGTCTTCATCTGCATGAAGATATGCTAGCCGTTTACAGCAATCAGAAACCTGTTATTCACTACATTCATGTTTTTCAAGACCATAACAGAACGTCTTACAGAGCGCTAATCCCCGTGTTTACAACAAAAGACGCCGAAGACCCTTCGCAAATTTTGCTCTGCTTGGTTGAAAAATAACAGGCTTCAGAGCTGGGGTAGCGCCTCTACGTGAATTCACGGGTTAATTCAAACTTCATACTTATCCTTCATCCTGCTTATTGAATATTTCTAATGGAACATATTTGGGTGATTTAAGAGAAAGTATCAGTACAGTGTGGTTATCCTTAAGGTTCAGGGTGCTCGTTGCGTTCATCGGTATATGCACTCTGCAATCTGTAATTACGAGCCCCCCCGCCATGTCCGCGGAGCAACCTTGCTTGAAAATTGCCTATTGGGAATTGGATACACCTGAATTTGCGACCGGACTTGAGATTGTTCAAGAGGCTTATGAAGAAGCGGGAATATGTCATAAATTTTTGCAAATTCCCTATAAGCGCTCGGAACAATTACTAAAAGACGGAACGATTGACGCCGACATGTGGCGCCTCAAGGAATATACAGATACCCGCCTAGACTGGTTAGTTCCAATACCTGAAGCGCTCCTTGAAACTGAGGTCGGCATTGTCTTTAACACGGGAAGTGTTGATCCCAACAATCTTCAAAAATCACTTGAAGGCCAATCTATCGGAACCATTCTCGGGACGGTCCAAGGTGATCAATTTATCCAATCGATGGGAGCCCGACGGGTGATCGTCGACGATCACAAATCATTGTTCTTTCTGCTCAAAAACAACCGATTGAAAGCAGCTATCCTCTCCTTGCCTATTTTTGAAAGCCTGAGAGCAATTCATAACATCGGCCCTGAGGTCACGAGCCTGGTTATTCAAAAATCTAAGGTTGTTCATGTGCTTGCTAAAAAACATGAGCATCTTGTCCCACGCCTGAATACGGCCTTTCAGAAAGTCCTCAAAAAACGTAGTTTCTTTGACCGTACCAGTCCTACCAACTGACACCCGTCCCACTTTTTCCTATTAACAGATATTCGAAGCTGAATGTTGCAGGCGGTAGATTTTAAACTCGAACAGCATGCCTGCCAAAAATGCCAGTAGATGAGTTTACAACTTATCTACAAGCATCGCATTTAATGTCGAACCTGTTTGCCTAAGTGCTACAAGTGGTTGAAATTCGTCACAGGACCAAAATTTCTCTGCCTGCTCTCGCGAAGGAAACTCAATTACAAAAACCGCATCAGGCAGCCCTTCTTCACCTTCTAGCAACTTTGGGCCTCCTCCTCGCACAACAAACTTTCCTTCGTGCTGCTCAATCAATTCTGGAACCTTTGAGAAGTACTCATCCATCCAATCTTTTTTATGGATTTGCATCCTCCCAATAATAAAAGCACTCATGACCACTCCCATCAGAAAAAAACAGAACATTCAGTTTCTCTTGAAAGAGCATACTGTATCTCCAAACTCCAACAAATAGATCTGTTTCGTATAATGACAAAAGAAGACCGAGCTGAATAAGCAGGATCATACCCTTGAGCTCAACTCATGCTTTGGACAGTTTTTAAGGCAGCAGATTTGTGCGTTTTATATTGCTGCAAATTTTCGGAAGCCATCACGAAAAAAGGGCCCGCAACTGCGAGCCCTTTCCCATTTCCAAAACTGGAAACTGATTAACGTTTGGAGAACTGGAAGCTCCGACGAGCTTTCCGACGACCAAACTTTTTACGTTCAACAACACGGCTATCGCGTGTCAGGAAGCCTGCGGCTTTCAGTGGACGACGCAGAGCTGGTTCATACAGTGTCAAAGCTTTTGAGATACCGTGACGAACAGCACCGGCCTGACCGGAAAGACCACCACCTTTAACTGTACAAACAACGTCGAACTGCTCAACGCGGTCAGCAACTTCAAAGGCCTGAGCCAGGATCATGCGCAGAACCGGACGTGCAAAATACTGTTCTTGGTCACGACCATTAACAGTGATTTTACCGGAGCCTGGTTTTACCCATACACGGGCAATCGCGTCTTTACGCTTACCTGTTGCGTATGAGCGACCATGCTCGTCAATTTTTGGTTCAGGCAGTGGAGCTTCGATAACTTCAGCTGCATCAACAACTTCAACAGCGTCGTCGCTGCCGAGGTTTTTCAAATCCTCAAGAGAGTTCACTTCATCAGCCATTCTTAAGCTCTCCGTGTATTTTTAGCGTTCATTGCAGCTACATCCAGAACTTCTGGCTTCTGAGCTTCATGTGGGTGCTCGGAACCACCATAAACATGAAGTTTTTTCAGCTGTGCGCGGCCCAGTGGACCTTTTGGAACCATCCGCTGAACGGCTTTTTCAAGAACACGTTCAGGATGGGCGCCCCCAAGCAGCTTTTCCATTGTCCGTTCTTTAATGCCACCAGGGTAACCTGTATGCCAATAGAACTTCTTGTCAGTCAGTTTACGACCAGTGAAAACAACCTTTTCGGCGTTGATGACCACGATATGGTCACCACAATCGATATTTGGTGTATACATTGGTTTATGCTTACCGCGCAGGCGGTTTGCAATGATTGCAGCAAGACGACCTACGACCAACCCTTCAGCGTCGATAATCGTCCATTTGCTTTCAACCTCGGAAGGTTTTGCAGAATAGGTGCTCATAAAATTCAGCCTTCGCTCATGCGTGCCAAAACAAAAGAAAGGGAGACAAACGCTCCCCAAAACTTGAGGTGGGTTATAATTTTACTTTAGATCATTGTCAATCGGAAAAAACGCAATAAAAACACACCTTTATTTATGTGGTATTATATTACCGCATTATTTTAGGTGATTGATAACCCCTTATTTTGTTTAGGATTTTGACGGCGGAATTGCGTAGGTTACCGTTGCATGGGCAACCGGATCCTCTACCCCTTCGGAATAAATCGCGACATCCCCAATTGCCAAAAGCTTACCCAGCTTTAAAAGGCGTCCTTCACCACGAAGGATTCCCGGCTGTGGTTTGCGAAGGAAATTAATATTCAGGTTTGTGGTGACCGCCAACGCGACAGGACCGATTTGTGCCAGCAGAAGGAGATACATGGTCACATCGACAAGGGACATCATGGTAGGTCCGGATACGGTTCCCCCTGGGCGGAGATGCTGATCGGATGTTTTCATGCCAATCGTGATTTCAGTATCACTGACAGATTCAACCTGATAACCATAGTGGGACACCTCCGGAAATTCTGTCTTGAGAAATTCCATCAGCATTTCATCAGTCATTACTGGCATCCACCACTCCCCTTTTCTTCTTGTTGTCACCGGTTTTATACAAGCTATCAACTGAAGTGAACAGTTGTCATTGCACTCCCGGCATTTTCCAGTAATCTAGCTCAAAGCCCGGTAGACTATAAAAACAGGGCCAAACGGGAGATTTATGATGAGTGAAGTTGCAGCAAAATCCGCCTCACTACTGTCCTTGGAAATAGAAGGACGTGTCGCACGGCTGACCTTAACGGACCCTGCGAGCCGAAATTCCCTCTCTAGTCAGATGATGCAAACTATCAGCGATACCTTCGATGAGATTGCAGGGAATGCTGATATTGCTGTTGTTATTCTGGGAGCTGAAGGGCCGGTCTTTTCCTCAGGCCATAATCTGAAGGAAGTTATGAGCGACAACCGTCAGGAAGTGATGCTGGCCCTGTTCAACCAATGCAGTGCGATGATGCAGAAAATTGTCAACCTGCCGCAGCCGGTCATTGCCAAAGTAGATGGTATTGCGACAGCGGCCGGTTGCCAGCTCGTTGCCAGCTGTGATCTGGCTTTCGCCACCAAATCCTCCCGCTTTGCGACACCTGGCGTCAATCTTGGCCTTTTCTGCTCCACTCCTATGGTCGCCCTAAGTCGGAATGTCGCACCAAAGCATGCCATGGAAATGCTGTTGAGCGGTGAATTCATCGATGGTGAAAACGCAATGCGCTTTGGCTTGATCAATAAAGCAGTCGAGCCGAATGAACTTGAGGATATTGTCCAAAAATTCGCCAAGAATATTGCAAGCAAATCCACCCACACGGTGAAAACTGGCAAGGCTGCTTTCTATAAGCAGGTGAATATGCCACTGGATCAAGCCTATGATTTTGCCTCGGAGGTGATGGCGAATAACATGCAGTCCCATGACGCCCAAGAAGGAATTGATGCCTTCCTGAATAAACGCGAGCCCGATTGGCAGGACAAGTAATGGATCATTCAAGTTATTCAGACGAGTATATTGGCGAGATCCTGGAGACTGTAAAGAACATTGCGCTTGTTGGCGCCAGTGATAACCCGGTTCGCCCCTCCTATATGGTGATGCGCTATCTGCAGCGTAAAGGCTACAGAGTATTTCCGGTAAATCCTGGGAAAGCAGGTCAGGAACTGCTTGGTGAAAAGGTATATGGGTCTCTTCAGGAAATTGAAGAGCCAATTCATATGGTGGACTGTTTCCGAAACAGCGAAGCCATCCCGGCTATTGTCGAAGAGGCAAAGGCCATCAAGGCACCCGTCCTCTGGTTGCAGCTTGGGGTTATTAATGAAGAGGCTGCAAAAACGGCGGAGGCTGCGGGCATGAAGGTTGTCATGAACCGATGCCCAAAAATTGAGTTTGGCCGATTATCTGGGGAGATTGCCTATATGGGCGGTCGGTCAGGCATCATTTCATCGAAACGAAATAAGCTACTAGGGAAAAAGAGATGACAAACCCGAAATTTGAAACCTTGGCTGTCCATGCCGGCGCGGCCCCAGACCCAACGACCGGCGCGAGGATCACTCCAATCTACCAGACAGCTTCCTATGTGTTTGATGATGCAGATCATGCTGCTGAGCTTTTTAACCTGCAAGCCTTTGGCAACATCTATTCGCGCCTGACCAACCCGACCAATGCGGTTCTTGAAGAACGGGTTGCCTCCCTTGAAGGCGGAGCAACAGCTTTAGCCGTCGCCTCTGGCCATGCAGCGCAGATGATTGCCTTTCACACGCTAATGGAGCCAGGAGATGAATTCCTGGCCTCCACCCGGCTCTATGGTGGCTCGATCACTCAGTTCAGTCAGTCTTTCAAGAAGTTTGACTGGCACGCGATCTTTGTTGATCCGGATAATCCTGAAAACTTCAAAGCGGCCCTTACCCCAAAATGTAAGGCGATTTTTATTGAAAGCCTGGCCAATCCGGGCGGTGTCGTAACGGATATCGAAGCCATCGCAAAAATTGCCCATGAAGCCGGCATTCCATTGATTGTCGATAATACACTGGCAACACCCTATCTTTGCCGTCCAATTGAATGGGGCGCGGATATCGTTGTCCATTCTGTGACCAAATTCTTGGGCGGTCATGGAAACTCAGTTGGCGGTGTGATTGTGGACTCAGGTAAGTTTAACTGGAGCGCCAGCGATAAGTTCGCAACGTTAAGCGCACCGAACCCGTCCTATCACGGCCTCAAATTCCATGAGACTTTTGGGGAGCTTGCTTTTGGCATCGCCTGCCGGGCACTTGGTCTTCGGGACCTGGGCCCTGCCCTTTCGCCGTTCAATGCCTTCCAACTGGTGACCGGCATCGAAACCCTTGCCCTAAGAATGCGTGAGCATGGCAAAAACGCTTTGAAAGTTGCTGAGTTCCTGAAAGGTCATGACAAGGTTGCTTGGGTGTCCTATGCAGGACTAGAGAGCGATCCTTATTACGGCCTTGCAAAGAAATATATGCGAGATGCATCAGGCGGCGCTGTGATGACATTTGGTATCAAGGGTGGATATGAAGCTGGCATCAGGATGGTTGAGAATGTGGATCTGTTCTCTCATCTTGCTAATATCGGCGACACCCGAAGCCTGATTATTCATCCGGCATCGACAACGCACCGACAACTGGAAGAACCCCAGCAGGTTGCGGCAGGCGCAGGTCCAGATGTGATCCGACTATCAATCGGCATCGAAAATGTAAACGATATTATTGCTGACCTAGATCAGGCACTCCAAAAAGCCTGATCAGGCAGGCTTTTCGTCATCATAAACGGAGAGCTCTATCAAATTCAGATCGGGGTCACGCACATAAAGGGATGTGATTGACCCCGTCGCCCCTGACCTGGCAACTGGCCCTTGCAGAATTTCGATGCCAGCCGATTTAAGCCGAGCTTCAACTTTCTCGAGCGGGACATAGCAAATGAAGCAAAGATCGGCTGTTCCAGGCTTCGCAAGCTCTGCCCGAGGGCTCAGCTCCTTACCCACGACGTGGACATTCAGTTTTTGAGAGCCGAAATGTAGCGCATAGCGCGCGTCACCAAACTCCTCAAAGCGCATATCCAGCACATCACAATAAAATGCCTTTGTTTTTTCAAGGTCGGCTACTGTAATAACCAGGTGATCGAGACGTCCAATCATGGCAAGGCTCACTTTGTCATTAATCGCTGTTGGTGAAGACTATGAACAGTCGCAATGGCAAATCCCAAAACCACCATTCCGCCTGCCTGATGCAAAGCGCCCAGCGACACGGGAACCACCATAACCAGCGTCCAGATCCCAATTATGACCTGCAGAAAGACGCTCGCAACCAGAAAATGGGCAAAGCGCCGAACGGTGGGATCTGTCGTCTCCTTCCGGCATTTTAAAAAGAGGACGATAATTACCGCAAAGACGACATAAGCACCAATCCGATGGGTAAACTGAATAGTCGCCACATTTTCCAGAAAATTCAGATACAAGGGGCTCATGTGAAAAATATCATCCGGCATAAAGCCTCCACCCATCGTCGGCCAATCATTGTAGATAAAGCCCGCGTTAAGACCGGCGACGAAACCGCCGATAAGGATCTGAAGAAATACCAACGCCAAGGAAATAACGGCAAATCGCAACAATGCGCTCGAGTTTTTGACCCCTTCTTTCGGATAGAGAAGCTCAAATGCAGTCCACAAAAGGGCTGCGAAGATAATCCCCGCCAATCCCAAATGCGCTGTGAGGCGATAATGGCTGACGTCAGGGTGGTCAACTAGGCCACTTTTCACCATGACCCAGCCCATGACACCCTGACTACCCCCCAATATGAGAAGGCCAACCAGCCTAGGAACCATGTTCATCGGGATTTTTCGAAGGATCAGAAACAGGAAAAACGGGACAGCAAAAGCAAGCCCGATCAAACGACCCAAAACCCGGTGGGAATATTCAAAGGCAAAGATTTCCTTGAATTCGTCCAGGCTCATTCCTTTGTTGATTTTCTGATACTCTGGAAAGGCTTTGTATTTATCAAACTCAGCGTGCCAGGCTTCCTCGCTCAAAGGGGGAAGCCAACCTGTAACCGGCTTCCACTCCACCATGGAAAGACCGGAGTTCGTAAGCCTTGTCACCCCACCCAGAACGACCATGCAAAAAACAAGAAACGCAACCAGCAAGAGCCAGTTTGCGAGCAACTTGCGGTTCTTCGCCTCAAGGGAGAACCCATAACTTTGAGAAATATCCATCATGTGCCGCAAGATACTCTGGAACTGTTTTAAAGCGCAATTGGAATTAAAGCGGCAATTTGCCACGGACCCAGTCGTCTCGCCTCACACTTAAACTCAACTTAAGAATTACCTGTTATTTATAAGCCCATGATTAAACTCTTACCGCACAATGCAATCTCTATCGCTCAAGTCGCTTCAATGATATTGGTCATGATGTTTATGATGCCATTGGATGCTCAAGCTAAGAGTTTAAAGGTGTGTTCAGTGGAAATTCCCGGCGGATTAATGACCACGGGAAATGACGGGACAATTGATAAAAACCAACCTTATGTCACGCTATTTAATGAGATCACCACAAAGGTATCAGCCAAAACAGGTTATGAATTTTCACTCATTATTCGCCCTGCCGCGCGTTGCGCACATATGTTTGCAAAACGTGAGGTAGACATTGTCTGGCCCTTTATTATTAGTGAAGATCCTGTCAGGGTAAAAGAATGGGGCTATCCAGAACTTCCTGTATATTCAATGCCGATCATCATGGGGGGATACTATATATTTACCCGCAAAGATGAGCCCGTTATCAATGACATAGTAAGCCTCGAAGGAAAAACGGTCGTTCACGCTTTAGGCTATGGAATTCCTGTCTCATATGAAAAAAACGATCGTATATCCAAACAAGCTGTCGCCAATAACGAACAAATCCCAAAAATGCTCACCGCTGGCAGAATTGATGCTGGCATTCTGCAAACGGGTTGGGTTCCAGGGCTGAAAAGAGAGGGTTTACTTGATGACCTTCACCATGGAACTGTGATCGATTTCTGGGGTGGTGGCTTTTGTTTCCATCCTGATGAAGAGGGCATCTCTCTTGCCAATACGTTCACCAATGTGATCCTCAAAATGATCGTAAGCGGTCGGTACAAAGAAATCATGACCGACGCACCCTATTTTATCCCTGAATACTAAATAGAATTCCCCATAAAAAAAGCCCTCGAAAACGAGAGTTTTCAAGGGCTTTTCGATTGGTCGGGCAGGCCGGATTTGAACCGACGACCCCTTCACCCCCAGTGAAGTGCGCTACCAGGCTGCGCTACTGCCCGTCTGTCTAACCGGCGCGCACTATAGCCTCGTTATTTTGCCAATGCAACGCAATCACGCGCGCCGATTTAAAAAAGTTCTGACTGGATTTTTTAGCGAGGGAGTAGTCGGCGAATTGCCTGAAGTTCCTGCAAAAGCCCTTCCAGTTTCTCTCTGGAACCAGCGTTCAACCCTGCATCATCGGGAGTAGTCTGGGCAGGAGCATCTGAAACTGGTGTAGATGTAGTAACAGGTTGAGTTTTCTGAAATTCCCCGGAAAGAACATCAATATTCTCGATCTTGCCACCCTGCTCCTTCAAGAGCTTCTGGGCACCCTTGATCGTAAACCCATGGGTGTAGAGAAGATCGCGAATGCCGCGAATAATTTCGATATCAGAGGGACGATAATATCTGCGTCCACCACCTCTTTTCAGAGGTTTCACGATTGTAAATTTGGTTTCCCAGAACCGCAGGACGTGCTGGGGGACATCCAGCTCCTCAGATACTTCGCTTATCGTTCGAAAAGCGTCAGGATCCTTTTCTGATTTACCCCCATTAGTGCTATTAGAATCTGCCATACCCAACCATTAAATTCTTAGCTGGACTGGCTGTTGATCTTGTCTTTCAAAACACTTGAGGCCTTGAATACAAGAACCCGGCGTGGCTCGATCGGGACTTCTTCACCCGTTTTAGGGTTCCGTCCAACGCGTCCATTTTTCTGACGAACCTCAAAATTGCCAAAAGAAGAAATTTTGACATTTTCGCCGTCGATCAAACATCTGGAAATTTCGTCCAATACAGCTTCCACATGCATCGCAGACTCTTTGCGAGAAAGCCCTACCTTCTGATAAAGTGCTTTAGCCAGATCAGACCTGGTAACTGCCTTTTTTTTGCTCATGTCTCCCACCTCATACACTGTATTAAAGGATTAGCACAGGAGATGTGACCGTCAACTCCAAACAGAGAAAAAGACATAAGAAAATGGCCTAAAACGGTGATTTTATAGAAAAACCGCCTTTTAGTATGTCGAATTAGCCAATAGTCGAAGGAAAAAGTCTGTAAAAACGAATCTTAATTTACAGAATCACCAATAACTAGAATCGCACTAGTGCGGAACCCCACGTAAAACCGCCACCCATTGCTTCAAGCAGTAATAAATCACCTTTTTTGATACGGCCATCTCGAACAGCTTCGTCTAGAGCAAGCGGAACAGATGCTGCTGACGTATTGCCATGCCGATCAACAGTGACTACGACTTTTGTCGGATCCATTTTAAGTTTCCGGCCTGTACCATCGATGATCCGCTTATTGGCCTGATGCGGGATCAGCCAATCGATATCGTCAGCTGAGAGACCCGTTGCCTCCAAAGCTTCGCCAACCACATTGGCCAGATTAGTAACCGCATGCTTAAAGACTTCACGGCCTTCCATCTTCAAAAAACCTGTTGTCTGGGTCGAGGAAGGTCCCCCATCCACATAGAGAAGATCACGGTGGCGTCCATCGGCATGCAGGTGGCTTGTCAGCATTCCCCGATCTTGATTTGTGCCCGGTTGCTCATCAGCCTCCAGCACAATTGCACCAGCTCCATCCCCGAAAAGAACACATGTGGTTCGATCCTTCCAATCCAGAATACGGGAGAATGTCTCAGCGCCGATGACCAATACCCGATCGGCCTGTCCTGCTTTGATAAAATTATCCGCGGTTGCAAGCGCATAGATAAACCCGGTGCAAACAGCCTGGATATCAAATGCATACCCATGGGTCATCCCAAGGTTCTTCTGGATAGTCGTTGCTGATGCTGGGAACGTCAGATCAGGTGTGGCTGTTGCCAGTATAATCATGTCGATGTCATCGGCCGTTACGCCAGCGGCCTCCATCGCTTTTAAGGCAGCCTTAGTTCCAAGATCAGAAGTGACTTCACCTTCTGCAGCAACATGCCGTTGACGAATACCAGAGCGGGAGACAATCCATTCATCAGAAGTGTCTACTCTCTCCGCCAGCTCATCATTGGTGACGACACGTTCTGGCAGATAAGATCCTGTTCCGGTAATAATCGAACGACGCATAATTCCCTATTCTCTGAAGACAGACTTCAGCACTTATTTTTCTTCACACAATCAGGTGTCCGTAGCGACCTCGGATGGGTTTTCACTCGACTTCTCCGCCGCGGGAGTAGTTGTACCACTGTTACTCATTCGAACCGCAAACTCTTTGAAATGATCAATCATTTTATCGATCATGCCATCAGTGATCATTTCAATTGTAACCGCAATCGCATTCGCATAGCCGTGCTCGTCGGTCCCGCCATGGCTCTTCACACAAATGCCGTTTAGACCAAGGAAAACGCCGCCATTATATCCGCGGGGATCCAGTCGATCTTTCAACATTTTCAAGCCACTACGAGCCAAAAGATACCCGATCATGGTCAGAATCGAACTCCGAAACCCCTGACGCAGGAAGTCTGCATACAAGGTGGCGACCCCTTCCGCAGTTTTCAAGGCAACATTACCGGTAAAACCGTCTGTGACCACCACATCTACAACACCGCGGGTAATATCATCGCCTTCAATAAAGCCATAATATTCAAAGGGAGCGTTTTCCATATCCCTAAGGCGCTCACCCGCTTCCTTGATAGTGTCGCTGCCTTTGAGCTCCTCACTTCCAACATTGAGAAGGCCAACGCGCGGCGGAACCCGCCCCAGAACAGCGCGGGAAAAATCTGCACCCATCACTGCGAACTGCACCAGGTTATCAGCATCACATTCGATATTAGCGCCCAAATCGAGCATCACCGTTTCCCCTTTTGGAGAGGGAAGAACGGAAGCGATTGCCGGACGATCAATACCTGGAAGGGTTTTTAGAGAGAATTTGGCCATCGCCATCAAGGCGCCGGTATTACCCGCAGACACCACGCCTCTTGCCTCGCCATCCCGAACAGAATCGATGGCAAGCCGCATGCTGCTTTTGCGTCCTTTACGGAGGGCATGGCTTGGTTTGTCTTCGCCCTTGATCGCCTGATCCGTATGACGGATCTCACTAACTGCGGCAACACCTGGATATTTGTCCAGGAGAGGCTTCAGGCGGGCTTCATCACCAAACAGCAAAAACCGGGCGTCAGGGAACTGAACGCGGACAATGTCTACGCCTTTGATAACAATGTCCGGGGCATTATCTCCCCCCATTGCATCAAGGGCAATAACAACAGTCGCGCTCATCCTAAAGTCCGGTTTTTTATAATTGGTTTAACAGGGATAAGGAAGTTTAGAGGACTTCTGCTGTGTCCACAACTTCGCGATCACCATAAAAACCACAAGAATCACAAACGTGGTGAGGGCGTTTCAATTCGCCGCAGTTTGTGCATTCCTGAACCTGAGTTCCGCCAAGAGCGTCGTGGGCCCGGCGCATATTCCGTTTTGACTTGGTCGTCTTTCTTTTAGGTACTGCCATTTCTCTATCTCTCACTCATGCACCCTTACGGGTGACTAACAAACTCCACCAGTGCTTTCACCGGTCTCATTTCTTATTCATCAAGTCCTTCAGGTTGGCAAAGGGCTTATAGAATTCCTGCTCTGGTTCACCCTCTTGCTCATCCTCTTCCGACTGCTGCAGATACTTTGCGCTGTCAGAATTTGACGCCCCTTCTGCACGAGGATAGGGGTCCAATGCAAGTGCAATCTGCTCGCTCGCGGCCTGCACTACATCAATCTGACCCCCTTCCACTAGCTCGGGAAGGTCTACTTCGTCTTTGCTGAACACATATTCGACTTCGGTAGGAACCGTGTCCTCTTTGTCGAACGTGTAGCACAAGGCGAATTCAACATCAATTTTCTGCGGTACTGGCTCAAGACTAACCACGCATTCCTGCACCGCTTCGGCTTTCATGTTCGCTGACAACTCAAGGAATTTGCTGCCATCTTTTCTCTTGATGACACCTTTGACATCCAGAGAATTCAGTCCAAGAATTCCGAGCCGTTTCGCCAAATCCGCCCGTTCGTTTTCATCTGCTGTAAATTGGAATTCAATGGGATCGCGCTTCAGGCGATCGACCTTGATCCATTTTACAAATTCTGCTCCGGCATTCTGCATGGAGCGTCCTTTCCAACTCTTCTTGATCCAATATGACCGAGTGTTGCTGAAAATCGTCCGGTCTTCGATTCGAAGGCGCGAAAATAGGCGTTTCCGGCCTCCGGGTCAATTGATTTTACAGCCTTCTGCAAACTTATTGAATAAACGAATAAAAACAAAAACTTAACCCACTACTCCCGAAGGAGAGTTTTAAGTCAGCTTATAAGGAACAAAAGAGACCTGCCCTTTTTTCAATCCTTCATAGGACAAACCTGTTAGATGCGCGTCCGCACGGCGGATATAATCCGCCAACTCCTTCAAGACCGACTCACTGGGTGATGTTTCCAGAGTGCCATAGTGATTCCGGGCCAATGCCTGTTCCAGGGTTTCTTCACCACTTCCCTCTAAAGCTGTTTCATAGGCGACGATACGGCCGTAAAAAACCTGCGCCATCGCCTTGATCCGCTTCCCGACGCTCAAATCACCTACACCGATTTCACGAAGACAATGATCCATGTCGACAAACATACGATCAAAAACCGCCTGTGACAGCTCCTGCCCCTCTTCACCTTCTTTCTTCAACCGCCGCATAACCAGAAACGCATGCAGGGACACCATCTCATAGCGTCCGTCTACAGTATCGGGAACGTCTGCTTTCAAATAAAAAACCGGTTGCCTCGCCTGTGCAACAATCCCGTCATAAAGATCAGCAGCGGCTTGTTTCAGCGCTTTGTCACCGAAAAGTTTCTTGAAAATCATACACCAGCCTACTCTGGAAAGAATTGACATTTCCCCATCGAAAATGCCATTTATACTCCTTGAGTTAAGGGGTTGTGATATCAAAGTCAACATTGAGATCTAGCGGCCTCTGCTTTGCAGAATGAAGTCTTTCACAGGCAGTACGCATTTATGAAAAAATTCCTTTCACTTACACTGGGAGTTAGTTTGGTGGCCCTTACCCTTGCGGCCTGCGAACCGGTGCGTGAAGAAAAAGGCTATCGCCTGGACCAAGAACAGGTCGCCCAGCTCGAAGTCGGGTCGACCAATAAAGACAGAGTACTGGAGTTGATGGGCTCTCCCTCTTCCATTTCCACTTTCCCACAGGCCGGAGAAGCTTGGTATTATATCGGAAAGAAAACGGCCCATTTTGCCTTTTTTGAGAAGAAGGTGCTGGAGCAGAATGTCATCGTGATCGAATTTGATCAGAATGAAGTGGTCAAGAGTATCAAGAATTATGACAAGGATGATGCCCGCGAAGTTGATCTGGTCGAACGCACGACACCAACAGGCGGGAATGAGCTCGGCTTCTTCGAACAGATGTTTGGAAACTTTGGCCGCTTTAACCCAGGCCAGTAACCCCCCAAAAAAAATCACAAAAAAAGCCCCCGGAAAACCGGGGGCTTTTCTGTTAGAGCTTTTGATTAGTGAGCGAGAACCGCCAGCATCAAAAGAGCTATAATATTGGTGATCTTAATCATTGGGTTCACGGCTGGCCCCGCAGTATCCTTATAGGGATCACCAACCGTATCACCGGTTACCGCAGCGGCATGGGCATCTGTACCCTTACCCCCGTGATTACCATCCTCAATATACTTCTTGGCATTATCCCAGGCACCGCCACCAGCAGTCATCGAGATAGCCACGAAAAGCCCCGTGATGATAACACCCAGCAGCATGGCACCAACTGTCGCAAAAGCGGCTGACTTATCAGCAACCAGCAAAACAACCACAAACACCAGAATAGGCGCAAGCAATGGCAGCAAGGAGGGAATAATCATTTCCCGGATTGCAGCTCTCGTCAGCATGTCAACGGCACGCCCATAGTCAGGTTTACCGGTTCCTTCCATGATACCCGGTATTTCCTTGAACTGGCGACGCACTTCACGAACAACGGAACCGGCTGCCCGTCCGACTGCCATCATGCCCATGGCCCCAAAGAGGTATGGCTGCAATCCACCAAGGATCAACCCAACAACAATGAAGGGATTTTGCAGACTGAAATTCAGGGTTACGCCCTGGAAGTAGCTATACTGATCTGGCGATGCATTACTAATGAAGAAGGCAAGATCCTCAGTATATGCAGCGAACAGAACCAACGCACCCAAGCCTGCGGAACCAATCGCATAACCTTTGGTCACGGCTTTCGTTGTATTGCCAACCGCATCTAGCGCATCCGTGGTTTTACGGACTTCCTCGTCCATTTCTGCCATTTCAGCAATACCGCCCGCATTGTCCGTCACCGGCCCATAGGCGTCCAACGCAACGACCATGCCTGCCAAGGCCAGCATAGTGGTCACTGCGATTGCAATCCCGAAGAGCGCCGCCATGTTGTAAGCGACAACAATACCTGCACAAATGATCAATGCGGGAATGGCTGTTGCCTCCATGGATACAGCGAGACCTTGAATCACGTTGGTTCCATGCCCTGTTTCGGACGATCTTGCGATGGAACGAACCGGACGATACTCGGTGGATGTGTAATACTCAGTCACCCAGATAATCAGTCCTGTAACCACTAGCCCGATCAGTCCACAGAAAAAGAGGCTGGTTCCAGTGAAAGTCGTTCCACCAATGCTATATTCTGTATCCATCCCAATTGTGTAGGAGGTAATCGGCCAGAGAAGAATGGCAGAAAGAATTGTCGTTGCTGCGAACCCCTTATAAAGAGCCCCCATAATGCTTTCACTACTACCCAGACGGACAAAGAAAGTTCCGATAACAGAAGTAATGATACAAACCCCACCAATCATGAGGGGATAGGCCATCATCCGCATATCGTCGACAAAATAGATAGACGCCAGAACCATGGTCGCAACAACTGTAACCGCATATGTTTCAAAGAGGTCAGCCGCCATCCCAGCGCAGTCGCCCACATTGTCACCGACGTTGTCAGCAATCACAGCAGGATTCCGTGGATCATCTTCGGGAATACCGGCTTCGACCTTGCCGACCAGATCAGCTCCCACGTCAGCACCCTTAGTAAAGATACCGCCGCCTAGCCGCGCAAATATGGAAATAAGGGAGGCCCCAAACCCAAGGGCGACAAGGGCATCTATCAATTCGCGCCCTTCTGCCCCCATGAACTGCAGGGCAACAAAGTAACCCGCAACAGCCAACAATGCGAGCCCGACGACCAGCATCCCGGTAATCGCACCTGCCTTGAAGGAGACTTCCAAACCATCTTTCAGACTTTTGGCTGCGCCAGCAGCGGTTCGAACATTTGCCCGCACCGAAACATTCATACCAATGAAACCGGCCGCACCAGAAAGGACGGCACCGATAAAGAACCCAATCCCGACCTTAATTCCCAACAACAGCCATAATATTACGAAAATAACGACGCCAACGATACCGATCGTCAAATACTGCCTGTTCAAATATGCCGTTGCGCCTTCCTGCACCGCCGCAGATATTTCCTGCATTCGGGCTGTTCCAGCATCCGCCGATAAAACAGAACGACCAGCATACACACCGTAAACTAACGCGATCACCCCACAGATGATCGGAATCCACAAAAGTTCTGACATATGACCCCACCCTATTCACAAACGGGCAATCTGCCCGACAAAGAAATTATTCAGGAACTTAATGTTCCTATTTTAGCTATTAAGCACTTCACAGGGTAAACGACTGCAGTTGAAAGAATGACAGATTAGTATTTGTTCTGCAATACTGTGTTTTTTTATATATTTTTATCAGTTTTTAATTTAAAAAATTCATGTATATTTCAAACAAACTCCAAGTAAATATAATTTTATTATAGTATAATAATTGATTATTTGTTTTTACTTTTTGATAATTAGCAAGTCTTAGTCTGAAAACTACCCCCTCTACAATTCCATTGCTGCACTGCCACAATTATATTTTTATTTTATTATTTAGGTTTTACTATATTTTGATTTTCTTATTTTAAATTCTATTGGTCGTTTTGACAGGTAATTTCAAAAAAATCTCTGTTTTATGAAGAGTTCTGTGGCATCTGCGAGCCGAACGTGCTAAGCGAACGCCAGCTAATTTAGGAAGCTTATAAGGAGCTTATTTCGAAATGGATATTTCCAAGATTTCGGCGGGCAAGGATGTCCCATGGGATGTAAACGTAGTGATCGAAATTCCGATCGGCGGTGTTCCGGTTAAATATGAGGTTGAAAAGGACTCTGGAGCCATTTTTGTGGACCGTTTCCTGCACACCGCAATGTACTACCCTTGTAACTACGGCTTCATCCCACATACACTGGCTGATGATGGTGATCCAACCGATATGCTGGTTGCTGGCCCAATTCCGGTAATCCCAGGCGCTGTTCTACGGTCTCGCCCTGTTGGGGTCTTGATCATGGAAGATGAAGCTGGGCAGGATGAAAAAATCATTGGTGTTCCGGTTGATAGCCTGCACCCTTATTATTCCAACATCGAGAACTACACTGATTTACGCGGCGTACTGCTGGATCAGATTTCCCACTTCTTTGAGCATTACAAAGACCTGGAAGAGGGTAAATGGGTGAAAATCGTTCGCTGGGGCGATGCTGATGAAGCCGCTGAGATGATCAAAAAGTCTCTCGTTACAGACGCTCTGCTTGGATAACCAAATCCTGATTCAGAATTAAAAAAAGCCGCTTTTTCAAGCGGCTTTTTTTAATGCCTCTAGCAATTATGCCGCCAAGGCAGACCGTTGCCGGCTCTTATAAAAAGCTAGAAGCGCAATTGCTATGAAGAATGGTAGAACCGTGTAATTGACCGTTTCCCAACCAAATTTCTGCTGCAAGATACCAGCGGACAGCGAAGCAGTCGCGACAGAACCAAAGACGAGGAAATCATTCAGCCCCTGAACTTTTGACGCTTCAGATGGGCGATAAGTTGTCGTCAACAGCGTTGTCCCACCGATAAACATGAAGTTCCAGGAAATGCCGAGCATAACCAACGCCAGCCAGAAATTGGCGATGTCCACGCCCATCAACGCGATAATCACACAGAGAACTCCCAGCAGCGATCCCATTCCAATCATCCGGAATTCACCAAACCGGGCGATAAGAGAACCTGTAAAGAAACTCGGCCCAAACATGGCCACCACATGCCAACTAATCACATTAAAGCTATCATCGGCTGTCAAACCGCAACCAACAATGGCAAGCGGTGTTGCGGTCATGACAAAGCTCATCCCGGCATACCCGACCATTGCACTAATAATCGCGATAGCCGCCGTTGGCTGAGTAATAATTTCCCAAAGAGGCCGTGCCGGCTCGTCATGAGCCTCAGACTTCATTTTGGGAATCTGAACGAATACAAGAAATAGCATGGCCAATAAGCCAAGCCCGATAATTGCAAGATAGGGACCCAGATAAGTATATGGCAGGAATATTTCCTTAGTGCCTTTAGCAATCTGCGGTCCGATAAACCCGGCGATCAAGCCACCTGCCATCACAAAGGAAACTGCCTTACTGCGATTTTCCGGACCAGCCACATCGACAGCGGCGAAACGATAGTAGTTACCAAAGGCCGTACTCATCCCAATCAGCATTGCCCCGATCGAAAAGCCGATAAAGTTAGAAATATATATGGAGTAAGCGGCAAGACTGGCACCAAGGATACCTAACGATATCCCCATATAAAAGCCGGGCTTGCGCCCTGCGCGCTTCATAATCATGGAAGCGGGAATAGTCGCAAGTGCTGTCCCAGTCACCACAGCAGTTACAGGCAGAGTTGCCAATGACTTATCCTCTCCTAACAGGAGAAGAGCCACCAAAGATGCTGAGCTAATTAGAATTGAGGTGGTGCTGTTTAGCATTGCCTGAGCACCTGCCATCAGCAGGATGCTCAGTTTTACTCGACTTCCAGACAAAGTAGTCACTCCCTTTACTGAAGGGGTGACGATGGATCAGCCCCTAATTACCTTTGAAGACTTTGACCACATGCATGCCCATAGGCGCTTTATCGCCAAGAACCTTGGATGCCTGTTTAATGAGCCTGCGCTTCACAAGTTCAAAATCTACACCCCGTGCTTTATCCTTATGTAGAACAGATTGTCCACTTAAATCTTGTAAAAAAGCATCCCTAAGTCGCGGGATCATCTTTCGGGAGTATTTCTTCTTGTCCTGATCATCAAACTCCAGGCTCATGCTGATAAACATGTAATATTTAATGGCACCGCTTTTTCTTCGGATTGGAACACTCAGCGGCTTCATCTCTAAATAAAATGGCCCCTCTTCTATAACTTCCTCTCCCTCTTCAGAAGAAGACGCTGCTGCAGTTGCCGAATTTATCCCTGTTACTGGTGCCAGAACAGTCAGCAGTCCAACTAACCCGAAGAGCCCTAATAGTCTTAGCATGTCTTACTCATTCACAGATGTCTCAAAAAAACCTGATGACATACTGCCAAGGAAGACTTACGGAAAAGTTACGCTGAGAAACTTTTTTTAAGCTGCGCCTGAAAGAGGAAACTTGTCACTCAACACTTTATATCTGGAAACACAGTCCATTTCAGGTCCATATGATGGCTCCAAAGAGGACCATAGGCTGCATCTGGAAATTTCCCAGCGATCTGGATCCAGCAATACCATATGGGCAGTCAAATCATTCCTTTTGACCATTTGTTGATGGTTTTCCATCTCCGCATTCATGACGTTTTGAAGAGATTTGGAAGAGGAGACTTTGTCGACCTCTGTAATCATTGAAACTGGAGCCGTTTTAGAAACCCCATAGTCAAAGTTAAGGATTTGCCAAGTCCGTACCCTTGGGCGACCGAAATCCTGGACAACATCCCCAAAAAGGCTATCCATCAGGAAATCCTGTGCAGCCTGGGTGTTTTCCCACACATACATTGGCGCATAGATATTTTCATCTGGCTCATAGAGGTAAAATTTATGGGTCAAGCCAGGACGCCCTTCAAATTTAGGCATTCTTTGAGCTACACGCTCACCGACTTTGTTGAGGTCATATTCTGTCGGCAATTTGACGGAATACTGCATTGCAAGCATCAACATCTCCAAATTCACTTCAAAATGGGGTCAGAGTGTTCCAAAATGATAAAAAAATAACAACATGCATATCTGCATAGCACTCATGCAGGATTGTAGTAGGTCACCCGACTAACTTTATCTGTGCGTCCAGCCTTTTGTCGCAACAGGTATCTTCGAGCCATCTTCATCAATCAGATGAACGCCCTCTTCTTCAGTCATTTTCCCAACAACCGTAATCATGACCCCTGTTTTTTCTTCTATTTCAATAAGTTGACTTCTCTGGGTGTCTGGAATTGTGAAAACGAGCTCGTAGTCATCGCCCCCACTAACAATGTTTTGCCAGAAAGACGAATTGGATTGGATCACCCTTCTCGCCGCATCGGATAAAGGAATTTTCGCCCGTTCAATAAGTGCACCTGTATTGGATTGCACACATAGATGCCCAATGTCAGCTAAAAGACCATCAGAAACATCCAAACAGGAATTCGCAACCCCTTTCAAGGCTGGTCCTAAAAGGTTTCTGGGCTGCGGCAACACATAACGCCCTTCTAAAAATTCTTTATCAGAGTCAAAAACCTCTAGCCGCCCCAAACTTGAAAGAAGCCCTAGGGCCGCATCACCCAGCGTTCCACTCACACATATTAGATCGCCGGGATGCGCTCCATTCCGCCTGAGCACAGATCCCTTTGGCGCTTCCCCGAGCATCGTCAAACTCAACACCATGGGACCCGGCGATGAAACGGTATCTCCTCCCAATAGCGTAATTCCATACTTCAACTGATCACTCTTCAGCCCATCAGCAAACCGCCTGAGCCAGCTTTCTGTCGCAGCTTCCGTTAATGTAATAGCCAGCAAGTAACCTTTGGGAATTGCGCACATTGCGGCAATGTCGGAAATGTTCACGCGCAGCAATTTTCTAGCTATGTCGAAAGGATCATTTCCCCCCAGATAGTGAACCCCCTCGACCATCGCATCTTTTGTTAGCACAACGTCCATTCCCGGAGCAGGGCTGAAAACAGCAGCATCATCTGTCAAGGAAAACGCCCCCTCCGCTTCAGCGGAAAGGGGCGCAAATAGGGTTTTGATCAGATCAAATTCACCGAAAGTGTTAGATCCGGAAACCATGACTAATTTTCAAACTCTCCTGGACGAAGCTTGCGGGCAACTTTATCGAGAACACCATTTACAAATAGAGGTTCTTTGCTGCTGAAGAAGATGCGCGCTAACCCGACATATTCAGTAATGAGCACAATCGCCTTCGTATCAATTCGGGCAATCAACTCATAGACTGCAACCCGAAGGCATGCCTTCATCACATGATCGAGTTTTTCAAATTTGCGATCCTTATCGAGAGTCGCCTGGATTTCTTCATCTATCTGTGCCAGCCGCTCGTCCGTTCCAATGACCAGATCCTTAAACAAAGGCTTATCACTGTCTTTAAATTGATAACCATCAATTTCGGCCCCTAACCGATAGGACATGAATTCTTCCACGATTTCCTCAGCGGAAACCTGTTCCATGCTCATCTGGTAGAGTGCCTGAATAGCACTGAAGCGGGCCAGTGTCCGGCGACTATGTTTATCGCCCCGTTTTTCAGATTTGTTGCTCATCGTGGGAACAATCCAAATTTCTGTTTCAAGGCCAGCATGGCAAGTGCTGCTTTTGCAGCTCCGCCACCTTTATCTTTTTCCGTATGGCGAGCGCGGGCCCAAGCCTGATCTTCATTTTCGCAGGTGATGATTCCATTCCCTACGGCCAGACAATAATCTTTGCTTAAGTCCAGAAGACCGCGTGCGCTTTCTTCTGATACCGTGTCATAGTGACTGGTTTCGCCCCGAATAACGCAGCCAAGCGCAACATAGGCATCATAACGCCGGCGGCCACCCGTATACTCCATGGCTTTCATTGCAATACTGACAGCTGCTGGAATTTCCAGACATCCTGGGACTTGTACGATATCGTAAGTCGCGCCAGCCTTATCCAACTCTTTTTTAGCACCTTCCAAAAGCGCATCCGATATATCGCGGTAAAAGTCGGCTTCGACAATCAGGACATGAATGTCTTCCATACTCATCAATTCTTCACCTTTATTGGCCGTGTCTCAGAAACGGAAAGACCATATCCATCCAGCCCGACAATATTTCTTTCAGTATTGGAGAGAAGGACCATATCTTTCACTCCAAGGTCAAGCAAGATTTGCGCACCAATCCCGTAATCCCGCAGATCATTCCGAGTTTTGGGCGGTTCTCCGACTTTCTTTCGGACTTTATCAGATAACGCCATAGGACGTGGTTCGCGAATGAGAACGACAACACCCCGTCCTTCCTCATCAATCTGAGCCATGGCATCCTGGAGCAGAGTTGGATTTTCGTCTGTCTCACCCAAAACGTCACCTAGCGGGTTCATGGCATGCATTCGAACCATAATCGGCTCATCCGTGCTGATATCACCTTTGATCAACGCCACATGCTCCGCATATTCCGGTTTGTTGGAATAAACAATCATATTCCAATCTCCACCGTAAATACTGCTAATATCAGCTTCGACTTCCCGACTAATAAGGCTGTCATTAATCCGCCGATACGCAATCAAGTCAGCAATCGTCCCGACTTTCAGGTCATGCGTTTTTGCAAACTCAATCAAATCTGGAAGACGGGCCATCGTCCCATCATCATTCATGATCTCGCAAATAACACCCGCAGGCATCAAACCGGCAAGGCGCGAAATATCAACAGCGGCTTCTGTATGCCCTGTCCGCCTCAATACCCCGCCTTCACGAGCGACTAGCGGAAAGACGTGACCAGGACTGACGATATCCTGCGGCCCTTTCGTTGGATCAATCGCAACCGAAATCGTATGTGAGCGATCTGCTGCTGAAATACCAGTTGTCACACCTTCCCTCGCCTCAATAGAGACGGTGAAATTAGTGTGTAGACGAGACGCATTAGATTGCGCCATCAGAGGCAAGTCCAGTTCCCGGATCCGCTCCTCCGTCATGGAAAGGCAGATCAACCCGCGGCCGTATTTTGCCATGAAATTAATGGCATCTGGTGTCGCCATTTGTGCAGGGATGACAAGATCGCCTTCATTTTCCCGATCCTCGGCATCAACAAGAATGAACATCTTGCCGTTGCGAGCATCTTCGATAATCTCTTCAATATTGGAGAGGCCTTCCATTTTTGACATTTTAGTTTTTAACCTCATTCATACGAGCGACATAGCGCGCCAGAACATCAATTTCCATATTGATTTGCTGCCCGACTTCCAAAGTAGCAAAAGACGTATGGGCTTTAGTGTGTGAGATAATGTTCACAGAGAAGAAATCATCCCCAACCTCATTTACAGTCAGAGAAATCCCGTCCAGAGTCACAGATCCCTTTGCGGCGACAAAGGCGGCATAAGAAGCTGGCAACGTGAAGGTCACTTTTGTGGAGTCCTTGATTGTCTCCAGCGCCTTGACCTCGATCACAGCATCCACATGCCCTGTCACGATATGACCACCGAGTTCATCGCCAATTTTCAGAGCTCGCTCCAGATTAACCAGGGAACCGACTTTCCAGTTTCCAAGATTGGTACAGGACAACGTTTCGTCAGAGGCTTCGGCTGCGAACCAGTCCTCACCTTTATCGGTAACGGTCAAGCAAACACCGGAACAGGCAATGGAAGCCCCGATATCGATATCATCCGTATCAAAAGCGGTTGTGATTTTTATCTTTGTATCGCCACTTTTTTCCAGGGAGGCAATTTTCCCTACATCGGTAATAATTCCGGTAAACATGCTCTATTCGTTCCGAAGAATATAGGTTTCGACTTGATCTTCTCCAACCTGACGGCTGTCGATTTGATCCAGTAACGGTGCCTCCGCAATTTCAGTCAATCCAATTGACTGCATTGCCGGGATACCATCCCCTCCAATTAATTTGGAGGCTCTGAACCAGTATATTTGATCAACAAGCCCCTCTTTTACCAATGATGCCTGCAGATGGGAACCACCTTCGACAAGTAATCTGGTAATTCCGAGCTCAGCAATCTGCTCCAGGGCCAATTTCATGTCAGGATAACCACTATCACCGGGATCTGTTTCGATAATCCGAACACCAAGATCTTCGAAGGCTTCAACACGATCCTGATCATTTTCAGCTGCCGTAATAATCCATAGCGGAATTGTTTTGGCAGTTTTCACCAACTCGCTTGTCAAAGGGAGCCGCAAGTGACTATCAGCAACTATTCGAACAGGCGAATGACTGTTGAGCCCAGCTAACCGGCAATCCAGTCGTGGATTATCGGCTAGCGCCGTTCCAATTCCAACCAAAACAGCATCATACTTCAACCGTAGAAGATGTGCATACCTCCGGGCTTCTCCACCAGTGATCCATTGGCTACTCCCTGTTTTTGTTGCAATTTTCCCATCCAGGCTTGTTGCAAATTTGAGGGAGACTTTGGGGCGACTAATGGTTTTATTGAGTATGAAACCTAAATTAGTATCCAACGCTTCAGGCTCAAGCACATCTTCAAGCACCTCAATGCCAGCGTCCTGCAAGAGAGAAAAACCTTCGCCATCCACCCGATCATCTGGATCTCGAAGCGCAGCAACAACTCTTTTCACACCAGCTTTGATAAGCGCCTCAGCACAGGGGGGTGATTTACCGTGATGAGAACAAGGTTCAAGTGTGACGTAGGCCGTTGCTCCTTTTGCATTATTTCCAGCTTGTTTAAGGGCAACAACTTCCGCATGAGGCCTGCCGCCATCCTGGGTCCAGCCTCGCCCAACAATCAGACCGTCTTTCACAAGAACACAGCCTACCGCGGGATTTGGGGCCACACGCCCTAAGCCTCGCGCCGCCAGACGCAGGGCCAGTTTCATATAATCTTGATCGCTTTTTTTCTGATCAGTTTGTGACTTCACTGTGCAGATCGCCAATAAATTCTTCGAAATCCTTTGCTTCCCTGAATTCCTTATACACGGATGCAAAGCGAACATAAGCGACGCTGTCAATATGGGAAAGCCCTTCCATCACAAGCTCTCCAATTTTTTCAGAGGATACTTCCTGATCCCCACTGCTTTCCAACTGGCGAACGATCCCGTTGATCATCCGGTCGATCTTTTCTGGGTCCACTTGACGTTTGCGTGTTGCAATCATCACTGACCGCTCCAGCTTTTCTCTTTCGAAAGGGCTTCGCTGTCCATTTTTCTTTACGACGGTGAGTTCACGGATCTGTACGCGCTCAAATGTGGTGAAACGCGCTCCGCAATCTGTGCAGGCCCGGCGACGCCGAATAGCCGTATTGTCTCCAGTTGGACGACTATCCTTAACCTGCGTTTCTTCACTGTTACAAAATGGACAACGCATTTACTTGCTCCCCTAAATCTAAATGCACCCGCTCCAAACGGGTGCACTGATTATACCCGCTGATCAGAGAGACGCATAAATTGGGAAGGCGTCACACAATTCTTTGACGTCTGCCCGCACCTTTGCCTCAACTGCGCTATTATCCTCCGGATTTGCAACCAATCCGTCAAGAACTTCGGCAATCAAGTCACCAACTTTTGCAAATTCCTCAACGCCAAAGCCACGAGTTGTTGCCGCTGGAGATCCAAGACGAACGCCTGAGGTAATCATTGGTTTTTCAGGGTCGAACGGAATACCGTTTTTGTTACAGGTAATATTTGCATTTTCCAAGGAATGCTCAGCTGCCTTACCGGTCAGCTTTTTCGGGCGCAGATCGACCAGCAACAAATGTGTATCTGTTCCGCCAGAGACAATATCCAGCCCATGCTTAACGAGAGTTTCAGCCAATATATTGGCGTTATCTTTGACCCGTTTTGCATAGCCCTTAAATTCTGGTGTCAAAGCCTCTCCAAAAGCTACTGCCTTGCCAGCAATTACATGCATCAGGGGGCCGCCCTGGATACCTGGGAAAATAGCTGAGTTCACTTTCTTGGCTATCGCCTCATCATTTGTGAGGATCATACCGCCCCGAGGTCCGCGCAAGGTTTTGTGAGTTGTTGTTGTCGCGATGTGCGCATGCGGAAATGGGTTTGGATGTAGGCCTGCAGCCACAAGACCTGCAAAATGCGCCATATCAACCATCAGATAGGCACCTACCTCGTCCGCGATTTCTCTGAACTTGGCAAAATCAAAAATACGTGGGTAGGCAGAACCACCCGCTACGATCAAAGCAGGTTTGTGTTCGTGAGCGAGTGCGCGAACTTCGTCAAAGTCAACCAAATGATCATCTTTGCGAACACCATATTGAACGGCGTTAAACCATTTTCCGGATTGGTTTGGTGCTGCCCCATGCGTCAAATGACCACCCGCAGCCAGTGACATCCCCAAAATGGTGTCGCCAGGCTTGATCAATGACATGAACGCGCCTTGGTTTGCTTGCGAGCCAGAGTTTGGCTGGACATTAGCAAATTCACACCCAAAGAGCTTTTTAGCTCTCTCAATTGCAAGATTTTCAACAATATCTACATATTCGCAGCCACCATAATAGCGACGCCCTGGGTAGCCTTCCGCATACTTGTTTGTCAGAACAGAGCCTTGCGCCGCCATGACAGCAGGGCTGACAATATTTTCAGAAGCGATCAGTTCAATCTGGTCGCGTTGACGCCCCAGCTCTTGCTCAATCGCAGCAAAAACTTCAACATCTGTTTTGCTAAGATCTGCGTTAAAGAAATCAATTTGTTCCGGGCTCTGCTTGCTCATGCGGGTCACTCCAAGTTCGACTACTCGCCAATCGAAAGGCAGGTTATTTTCTTCCTGCTCATTACACTGGCCTCCATCCGACTAAAACCTGTCTAATAAGACAGCTTATTGGCCTGATTCCGCCAGTAACGCCGGTTGGATAGCACATCATTTCCTGAGTTCCTAGCTCTATCTCCCCCTTCTTTTGAAACTCTCCGCAAAGCAGACCGGTTGGGTTTCGATTACAAGGCACCCGATGGTTTTATCCTTGCGGATTACGCGCATGTTACTGTATATTATGGAAAGTTAATAAACCGGCCTGTTGACAGCGTATGCCCTCCCTCACCTGATTACTGTCATCGCCTCCAATATTTCCGCAAACCAAACACAGGAGAAGCCCATGGGAATGGCAACTTCACTTGAAAGTTATATGCTCCACGCTGGAGTGGATTACGACATGGTTCAGCATGAGCCTTCTGCAACAATTGTTGAAGCAGCCCAAAAAGCACATATCCGTAAAAACTGTGTAGCTAAAGCCGTTGTCTTAAAAGATGACAAAGGCTTCCTGCTCGCCGTTGTGCCCAGTGAAAAAAAGATATCGCTCAAGAAAATTGAGAAAGTCACGAACCGGAAAATGGAGCTTTCATCCGAAACAGAGTTTTCCCCCTTCTTTGCCGATTGCGAATTAGGCGCCGTCCCGCCCATTGGCAACGCCTATGGCTTAAACGTTCTAATGGACGAATCTCTAGAAAATAATTCAGATGTCTATTTCGAGGCAGGAGATCACGAAAACCTTGTCCATGTTACCGACTGGGATTTTGAAATCCTGATGAAAGGCGCCCGGATGGGGCCTATTTGCTAACACAAAAAACCAGAGTGTATCGGTATCTCGTTGACTAACCCGGATCATGTTAATGGTTCGGGTTTTTTCTGGCACCTTTAGACAATAATTCCGCGTCCTGGCTTATCGTTGTTTTCTTCTGCTTTATCTTTAGCCGATTGTTTCTGCGACAAGACATAATGCAGCTTTTGAACCGCTGTCCGCTGCAACTCCTGCTGACTCGCGGTTCTAGGACCGACAATGGAAACTTCTGTCAAGGAAACGGGATCCATCACAGAAACCTTCACTGAATTCCCTATTGGAACAAATTCTATAATGAGTTCTTGTTCATTCATGTAAAATCAAACGATTGGTTTAAGCGAACTGCATTGTCATTCAGGAGCATAATATAATTCTTCAGATTGAACACAAAGGCCAATCTCACACTTTTGCTTTAAGTTCACTAATGCATGACTGCAGATGCAAAGCTGTCAAAATGGAACAGGCCGCAAAAATGATTTAGCGGCCTGTCACATAACTTTTCAAAATCAGTGAATTCTATTAATTCCCAGATCGGTAGTCCCGGTATACCTGTTTCCGCGTAGCCATATACGCTTTGAAGTAATGCTCGTAATCACTTTGCAGCTCCAAGTAATTCTTGTTTCGCACAGGATCAAAAGGAGGAGGATTTTTCTTAGTCTTCATAATCCCAGCAATCCCTTCATACAAATGCGGTCCGGCTTGCCTAGTCTGCTCGATGCAGTTTTTGACCTTGTTAAGATAGGCCTCGAAATGAGTATTGCTAATTTGCTTGGATCTATCAGGATGATTGCCCGGAAAAGTTGGATGACTGGTTACCCGGAAATAATCTTTAGTGAGCATTTCAGTGGTCGGACGATGCAAATGTCTCCCATTGCACCTTTTGTACGCAATCTCATTGATCCTGGGCTCCAGCTCAAACAACCTCTTACGGTAAACCTCAACCTCCTCACGCGTAAATTTAAACTCTGAGTTTTGGGGCTGTTGTTTCGGCTTCATGGCCGCTTGTTGCTGTTGAGTATGTGTCGTCAAATAAGCTTGTGCAGTCTGCCTCAACTCTGCTGTTCGAGAGAAAGACGCACAGTTATTTATAAGTTGGATAGCTTGTCCTCTGTTAAACAACAAAGCATCTGCGAACCGCCTGTCCATCTGCGCACAAAAGGAAAGACCCATCTGCCGCTCTTCGGTCATTGTTTTCTTGGTCACGTTATAGAGAGTCGTAACCTCAGCATTCGAATAGCCATACGGCTGGACCGGAAGACCAGCGAGACTGCTTGAAGGCTGTGCCGAGGGTGCTGCTTTAGTGGTTGCTTGAGGCGCCGCTTTCGGGGCTGACTGTGCCGTTGATTTGGGTGCTGCCGTCTTTGAGGCATAGGACACGAGGATATCTTCACGCCCCCAAATGGCGATTGCCAACTGCTCAAGAGGCTTCAATTCTTCCGGTTGCAAGCCGTTAGTTAAGACAATTTGCCGGCATCTATTCAGGCTACCAATCCATGTTTTTCCCTCGTTGGTTTGAGATACTTTTTCATCATCATAGCCCGGCGCACCAAAAACACCGCTCACCTTACCATAAAGTGATGCAGCGAAAGAGCCACAGGCTGCGCAATTCCGATCACCAGTCGTCTTACATTGATTTTCAACCTGTTTATAGAGGTCCCTGCCTTTTTGGACGTCTAGTTTCCCATCAGCAGTAACCAGAGGGCCGTAATCTTTACCCGATGTTGCACCCTCAGCAGGTGCAGTCGGCGTTGCCGCAACCTCTGTGTTTTTTGCAGGCCAGGTAAAAGGTTCTTTCTTTATTTCTGCAAAAAACTGGTTCAATGCATAGTACGCATCTGGTTTATCATCAGATAAATTGAACAATAACATACAGCTTCCAACGCTAAACTCAATTTGCTGCCGTATCCTTAGCGTGCTGCCGTTCATTGGATCTGGATGGGAGAGGAGTTTATCAACCGCGGTTTTGAGATTGCCCGACGCTGCTGGACAGCGATTGATGCAATCTTGCTTAATAACCGACCTTGAACACTGGTTTTGCAAGTCATCAGCTTGCTGGAAAATCTTTTCAAGATCAATTGCATTATTAGTCTTGTATAAAGAAGAATAATCTCCAGCCTGAACTGAAGTTGAGATCAAAAACGCACATAATATTAAAACATACCGCTTCATCGGCTAACCCCACCATTGTCATAATTCTTTCATCGCCCCAAAAATACCTAGTACTTATTTAGTATGTAATAATAGATAAAATATAAAATCAACACTCTTGAAAGTTTTATTACATTTTTCTTCAAACCTTGATTTTTTTATTTGGAAGCAAAGGCCTTTGTCCGATCCCGGAAAACTTGACTGCTATCGATATCAGAACAAATTCAGGAATAAGGATGATTTCATTCATTTGAAGTCAAACGAAACTCTGCAGCGAAATGTTGAGTTTTTTGCAAAAGTTGGATAGATACGTTTCCTCAGACTCAAAATCATAAGTAACAAATAAAACTTAGATCAGTACACGGAGCCCCACCAATGAGCAGTACGCCTCCAAATCACCGCCCGACGTTTGACCCGGTTGATCCTTTTCTTTTGGATGATCAACTGACAGAAGAGGAACGTCTGGTTAAACAGACTGCCCACGATTATTGCCAAGAAAAACTAATGCCGCGGGTCCTTGAGGCCAACCGTCATGAAAAAATGGACACGAGCATATTCCGCGAAATGGGTGAACTCGGCCTGCTCGGTGCAACAATCGACGGCTATGGTTGCGCAGGAATGTCCTATGTATCCTATGGCCTGATCGCCCGGGAAGTTGAACGAGTTGACAGTGGCTACCGCTCCATGATGAGTGTGCAGTCCAGTCTGGTCATGCATCCCATCTACACATATGGCACCGAAGAGCAGCGGGAAAAATATCTTCCGAAGCTGGCAACCGGTGAATGGATCGGCTGCTTCGGTCTGACAGAGCCCGATCACGGGTCTGATCCTGGCAGCATGGTCACTCGCGCTAAATCTGTTGATGGTGGCTACCGCCTGACAGGTGCAAAAATGTGGATCACAAACGCTCCAGTAGCAGACGTCTTTGTTGTTTGGGCCAAGACTGATGACGGCATCATCCGTGGTTTTATCCTGGAAAAAGGCATGGAAGGCCTGAGCGCTCCAAAAATTGAAGGAAAATTCTCGCTTCGCGCCTCCATTACGGGTGAAATTGTAATGGACAACGTCTTCGTTCCAGAAGAAAACCTGATGCCAAATATTCAGGGACTTGGAGGTCCGTTTGGCTGCCTGAACAGCGCCCGCTTCGGTATTGCCTGGGGTGCACTTGGTGCCGCTGAATTCTGCTGGCAGGCTGCATTGAACTACACACTGGATCGGAAACAGTTTGGCCGTCCACTTGCTGCCAACCAGCTGATCCAGAAAAAGCTCGCCGATATGCAAACAGAAATCTCAATTGGTCTGCAGTCTTGCCTGCGCGTTGGTCGCCTTCGGGATGAAAACCGCGCAGCACCGGAAATGATCTCCCTGATCAAACGTAATTCCTGCGGTAAGGCACTGGATATTGCGCGGACAGCACGTGACATGCACGGCGGTAACGGGATTAGTGATGAGTACCATGTGATCCGTCATGTGATGAACCTAGAAGCAGTCAACACCTACGAAGGCACTCATGATGTGCATGCCTTGATCCTTGGCCGTGCACAGACAGGTATCCAATCCTTTACTGCCTAAAAGATCAGTTTCACCTTCAAAAAAGGCGCCTTCATTGGCGCCTTTTTTATTGCCTGATCTTCTGAAGCCTCTAACATGCTCCTATAGAACAATAAAAAAACAAGGGGAGACTTCATGAAAATTTCCGGAAAAAATGTAGTGATCACGGGCGGCGCCAGCGGGATTGGCAAAGCATTAGCTGAGCGCTTTCATAAAGAGGGCGCCAAGTCTATTACAGTCGCGGACCTTCAGGAAGGTCCGTTGCAAGAAGTTGCTAATTCTGTGGGTGGATTAGCTGTCGTCTGCGATGTGGCTAAAGAAGCAGACATTCTCAACCTCATTGAAAAAGCGGAAACCGCACATGGGGACGTTGACATTTTTGTCTCAAACGCCGGCCTTGCTAGATATGGATGGGAGGAAACCCCTAATGATATCTGGCAGTTGAACTGGGATGTTCATGTGATGGCTCATGTCTATGCCGCCCGTGCCCTTGCCGGAAAGATGGCAGCCAGAGGTGAAGGTTATCTGGTCAACACAGCCTCCGCTGCCGGGCTACTCAGCCAGATCGACTCTGCCACTTATGCAACCACAAAACATGCGGCTATTGCCTTTGCCGAAAGCATGTCCATCCGCTATGGCGACAAAGGGGTTCGGGTTTCCGTTCTTTGCCCTCAACAGGTGCGAACAGCCATGACTGAAGGCCGTTTGGATCAGGTCGCCTCAGTCGATGGGACTTTAGAGCCAGAGGAGCTCGCTGACTGCGTCGTGGAGACGATGGACAAGGAAGAATTCCTGATCCTTCCCCATCCACAGGTACTGGAATATATGCGAAATAAAACCGCCAATTACGACCGTTGGCTCGGCGGTATGCGAAAGCTCCGTGATCGCTTCTTAGGAGTAAACTGACTTATTCCCTCTTCAAAGGGCGATTATCGCCCTTTGAATTCTGGGTCGCGCTTTTCAAGAAACGCTTTAACCCCCTCAGCATAGTCTTCCGTCAAAGTGGTTAACGTAAACTGATCTATGTCCATATAGCTGGTTGCTTGGTTCAAGGCGTTGGCAGCGGCACTTGCCCCCTTCTTGATCATTCGAACTGGAATTGGTGGGCGGGCTGCAATTTTCTGGGCAAATTCAACGGCCAGATCGTAAGCAGATCCCTCTTCCGTTATTTCTTCGATCAGGCCCCAGCTTTTTGCTTCTTCAGCTGAAATGATATCCGCAACAATACAAAGCTGCTTGGTACGGGCGGGTCCCATCAGGTTGACCATACGGGGAATTGAATTCCAGCTCATGTTCATTCCGTTACGGATCTCTGGCACATAAAAATTAGCACCCTTGGAGGCAACGCGCATATCCAGCGCCACGGAAAGAGCCACCCCACCGCCAATACAATATCCATCAATTGCAGCAATGGTCATCGGCTCAATTGCTTCCCAGGCCTGACACATCCGGGGTCCTACTGCCTGCATCACGCGTCGCTCCAATATACTGGCTTGCATGCGGGCTTTGGCTGCCGGACTTTTCAAATCAAAACCCGCTGAAAAGTTCTCGCCATTTCCTGTGAGGATTACAGAATTTGTCTCTGTATCCTGCTCAAAAGACCTGGCGACATCAGTCAATTCCTCCATCGCCTCGACCGATAAGGGATTCATAGGATGCCCCCGGTCAAAACGTACTGTTGCAATCCGGTCCTTTTTTTCCACGGTTACATACTTGTAGGTCACACTCATCCCCTTTATTGTTCTTTTTTTCATCACGATATCAGTCCGGGTCATAGAAAAAAAGACCCAACGGAAGGAAACGCTTATGCCCGCCTATATGGTTGCCACCATCACAGTAACAGATCCCGAACAGTATGAGCAGTACAAAGCCCTCGCCCCTATCGCGATTAACAAATATGGAGGTGAATATCTAACCCGAGGTGGTGAAATGGAGACCCTTGAAGGACCCGAGCAAACACAACGGGTTGTATTAGTCAAATTCAACGATATGGATACAGCCAGAGCCTTTTATAACAGCCCAGAATATCAAAGGGCTAAAGCCGCCCGAGAAGGAGCTGCAACAGGCCAATTCGTTATTCTGGACGGCTATAATCCTGAAAGCTGATCAGATATCCAGATCGCCTGCGGCCAATGGGTCAAAATAGACATTGATGTCTTCATCGGTGACTTTATCCAGCTCCGCAGGTGACCATTTCGGTTTCTGGTCCTTATCAACGAGAAGAGCACGAACACCTTCGTAAAAATCAACGCCCTTGATCACGCGATTAACCATGCGCCATTCAAGCTTCATGCACTCATCAAAGCTTTTGGTTGCACCTTCCCGAATTTGACGAAAAGTCAGCTGCAGACTTGTTGGGGATTTGACTTTCAAATCCTTAACAGTCCGAACGGCCCACTCGTCATCTTCCTGATCAAGTCCGGAAATGATTTCCTTGACTGAAGACGCACAGAAATGCCGATCAATCATCAGCTTCATGGTCTCCAGACCTGCTGGGCCAGGATCACTTTCAAACTGAGCAATGATTGCGCTCACGTCTTCATGAGCATTATCGGAATAGGCTTTCGCAGATAGTTCCGCCTCTAAGGCGTCTAGTTTAGCGCTTTCTACATACGCATTTGCAACGCCAGCATAAATGGTGTCAGCAGCTTTCAAACGCTGCCCCGTCAGCCCCAGATACATACCCACTTCACCTGGACAACGAGGCAGAAAATAGGTTCCCCCTACATCTGGGAACAATCCAATACCTGTTTCCGGCATGGCAAACAGGGTTTTTTCCGTTGCGATCCGGTGGCTTCCATGAACGGACACGCCGACGCCTCCGCCCATCACAATCCCGTCAATAAACGCTATGTATGGTTTAGGGAAATGTTTTACCCGTGCGTTACAAACATATTCATCATGATAGAAGCGGTAAGGGTAATCACCACCAGCTTTTCCTTCCTGATAGAGCTTTACCACGTCACCGCCAGCACAGAAGGCTTTTTCCCCTGCTCCCTTGATCAGTACAGCCGAAATGGACGGATCTGTTGCCCAGTCCTGTAGCTTCTGATCCAAAGCAATCGCCATTTCATGTGTCAATGCATTCAAAGCCTTCGGGCGGTTTAACAGGATAATCCCCAACTCACCTTTCTGCTCAAATCCAATTTCTGGCATTTCTGACATGACTTACTTTCTACCCATCCTGTAACTTGCGGGAGATTACCACCCGCATGATTTCGTTTGTTCCTTCAAGTATCTGGTGGACCCGCGTATCGCGTACAAAACGCTCAATCGGGAAGTCTCGTAGATAACCGTATCCACCATGCAGTTGTAGCGCCTGATTGCAAACATTAAATCCCACATCTGTGGCAAATCTTTTTGCCATCGCACAGAATAGGGTTGCATCAGGTGTCTTGGCATCCAATTTCGCGGCGGCCTGCCGGATCATCAAACGGGCAGCCTCAAGCTCAGTTGCCATATCAGCGAGTGAAAACTGCACCCCCTGAAAGCTGCCAACGGGCTTACCAAACTGTTTACGGTCAGACGTATACTCCAACGCCGCTTCAAGACAGGCTTTTGCCGCCCCGATAGAACAGGCACCGATATTCAAACGTCCGCCGTCCAATCCCATCATCGCGATCTTGAAGCCTTGCCCTTCCTCGCCGATCAGGTTTTCAACAGGCACCCGGCAATCATCGAAAAGAACTTGCGCTGTTGGCTGGGAGTTCCAGCCCATTTTCCGCTCCTGTGCCCCGAAGCTCAGACCTTCGGCTTCTTTTGGAATGGCGATACAACTTACCCCACCTGCGCCGTCATCGCCTGTTCGCACCATCGTCACATACACATCGGCTTTGCCACCGCCGGAAATAAATGCCTTTCCACCATTAATGACGTAATGATCGCCATCCCGGACCGCGCGGGTTTTAAGAGACGCGGCATCAGATCCAGCACCCGGTTCTGTCAGGCAATAGCTGGCGAAATGCTCCATGGTTGTAAGTTTCGGGAGAAATTTTGCACGGACTGCATCGGATCCAAACCGATCAATCATCCAACTCGCCATGTTATGAATTGAAATATAGGCTGCTGTGGACGTACAGCCTGCTGCCAGTTCCTCAAAAATTATTGCGGCATCCAACCTCGAAAGGGCAGAACCACCATATGTCTCCCCTACATAGATGCCCGCAAATCCCAATTCAGCCGCTTTCTGCAGCTCTGAAACAGGAAATATTTTTTCCTCATCCCATTTTTCTGCATTTGGGGCAAATACGTCAGCAGCGAAAGACCGGGCCATTTCCTGAAAGGCCTGCTGATCTTCTGTCAAATTGAAATCCATGTTTTCGTTTCCTCTATTTCCCTGCCATAGAGATACGGTCTTGGACGTGCCCTGTCAACGCTTACCAAACGACTGTTAGGTAAACTCAGATATATTATCCAAGCGATCTCTTATCAGATTAGAATTTGCCCCTTAGTGCCAAGATAACTATTATCAGCCAAAATCAAGAATGAGCTGGAATTCCCTAATGAGTATACCAACAAGATCTTACCCTCATACACGCTTGCGCCGGAACAGGAAATTTGACTGGTCAAGACGACTGGTATCCGAAAACGCGGTCACGCCAAATGATCTGATCTGGCCGGTTTTTGTACATGAAGGAACTAACAAGCGGGAGCCCATCCCCTCCATGCCAGGTGTTGATCGTTTAAGTCCAGATCTGGCCGCTGCTGCGGCAAAAGAAGCTTACTCTCTCGGCATTCCGGTAATTGCCCTATTCCCTGCAGTGGAATTAAACAAAAAGACTGATGATGGCAGAGAAGCGTCCAATCCTGACAACATCATTTGTGAATCCATCAAGGCGATTAAAGATACAGTCCCAGAAATAGGGATCCTCTGCGATGTTGCACTAGACCCCTTTACCACACATGGCCAAGACGGATTGGTTGAAGATGGTTATGTGGTTAATGATCCAACCATTGAAGCGCTTATCGCTCAGACCCTTAATCAGGTTGAGGCAGGCTGCGATATTATCGCGCCGTCAGACATGATGGACGGACGCATCGGCGCGATCCGCAAAGCGCTAGAGAATGAAGGACATATCAACACAGCGATCATGGCCTATTCCGCGAAATACGCGTCCGGTTTTTATGGTCCATTCCGGGATGCCGTCGGATCAACCAGCAATCTTGGAACGGGTGACAAAAGAACCTATCAGATGAACCCAGCCAATACCGATGAAGCCATTCAAGAAGTTGCCCTCGATATTGCTGAAGGCGCCGACATGGTCATGGTTAAACCGGGCATGCCCTATTTGGATATTTGCCGCCGCGTTAAGGACGAATTCGGCATCCCAACCTTTGCCTATCAGGTATCCGGCGAATATGCCATGCTGATGGCTGCTGTTCAGAACGGCTGGCTGGATTATGAAAAAGTCATGTTGGAAGCCCTACTCTGCTTTAAACGGGCAGGTTGTGATGGCATCTTAAGCTACTTTTCTGTTGAGGCCGCTAAACGGCTAAACGGCTGATCAGCGCCCACCAGAAACATCCAACAAAGCGCCTGTAATATAACTGGCTTCTTCGGACAGGAGCCATAAGGCGGCATCAGCCACCTCCTCAGGTTGGCCGCCTCGCTTCATCGGCACATTCGCCTTCACCCTATCTACGCGATCAGGCTCCCCACCAAGGGCGTGAATTTCTGTGTATATCACTCCAGGGCGCACTGCGTTGACCCGAATTCCCTGATCCGCAACCTCCTTGGAAAGGCCAATCGTAAAGGTATCGATAGCCCCTTTTGAAGCTGCGTAGTCAACATATTCATGAGGTGATCCCAACCGTGCCGCTGCGGATGAAATATTGACTATCCCGCCGCCATTCCCGACATGCTTTTTGGAAAGTCGTTTAACGGCCTCCCGCGCACACAAAAAGCTGCCTGTGATATTGGTCGTAAAAACCCGCTGCAAACGATCGAAAGTCATATCTTCAATACTGCAGTGGGTCTCTAGAATACCTGCATTATTGACCAGCGCGGAAAGCGGCGGCAGGTTCTCATCAACATATTTGAAAAGAGCAAGAATATCTGCCTCAATCGCCACATCTGCCTTAAAAGCATGCGCATTACCGCCAAGCTTTTCGATTTCAGAAACCACTTTGTCAGCTGCGGCACGATTACTATGATATGTCAGACAAACCGTATAGCCAGCAGACCCAGCTTTTCTGGCGATCTCCGCACCGATACCTCGGCTTCCACCAGTAACAATTAAAGTTCCTGTCATGCTCCCTCCAACGCGTCCTTCAGGTCGTCGATCAAATCACTCGCGGTTTCAATACCAACCGACAGGCGAAGTAAGTCGACCGGACATGGGGTTCCTGCCCCTTCGATACTCGCCCGGTGCTCCACAAGGCTTTCAACGCCACCGAGCGATGTTGCCCGCTTGAAAAGTGTTAAGCGCCCGGCCACATCCATCGCGGCTTGCTCCCCGCCTTTTACCCGAATGCTCAGCATCCCGCCAAAACCACCTGACATCTGACGCTCACTCACTTCAAACCCCTGACAAGTCGAAAGTCCCGGATACAGAACCTCTTCAATTTGCGCATGCCCACTCAAGGCCTCTGCAATCTTGAGTGCATTTTCTGAAGCCCGCTCAACACGGATATGTAAAGTGCGCATTCCGCGCATCAAAAGCCAAGCCTCGAAAGGGCCTAACACAGCTCCGCCTGCGTTTCGGATGCGCCGAAGCCTCTGCCAAAACTCACTGTCCTCACGGGTTGTCAGTGTCCCTGCCAAAACATCTGAATGGCCATTCAGATATTTGGTTGCTGAATGCATGACAATATCTGCGCCAAGCGTTAGGGGTTGCGTAAGAATAGGCGTTGCAACTGTATTATCAACGGCAAGTATGGCGCCAACGCTTTTGGCAATTTCCGCCCAAGCAGCAATATCATCCACAACCCAGGTCGGATTGGCTGGCGTTTCCATCCAGAGAAGTTTGGTTTTACCGGGAATAACAGCTGCCTTGACGGCATCTAGATCCCCATTTTCAACGAAAGTTGCCTCAATCCCATAATCAGCCCCTAAGGTCATGATCCAGTTTCGGAGTGCCCAATACATGACTTTAGGCGCGACAACATGATCCCCAGCTTTTAACCCTTGAAAAACGGTGACAGCAGCAGCCATACCGGATGAGAACAGCATGCTGTCCGCACCTTTCTCAAGACTGCTCAGAATTTGCTGTGGCTGATCATAATTTGGATTTTGATCCCTTGTGTAAACACGACCATTGGGATAACTGCCGTCAATTTCCCGCTCATACGTTGTGCTGGGGTAAATACCTGGAATAACACCCTTAAAGCTTTCTTCCATCCAACCCATACCCTGGGCAATTGCAGTCTCTGGTGAAATGCTTTTTTTAGTCACAACAATATCCTACTCACAAAAATAATCTTCTGCCGTCCCTGATTTGAAGTGCCAAACCACTTCAACACGCGAACAAGACTTGGAAGGCAAGAGTTTCAAATGATTACGACCAGCCAACAACTATTGTCGCTGATCAATGGGAAAAGACACATCAGGAATCTAACGCGGCTGTTACTAAATCAGTCTTTATCAAAAGCTGCAAGACTGCATTCTGATTTCATGGCAAGCACTGGCACCCTCAGTCACCTTGGAAAAGATAACAGCACTCTCATGGACCGTTTGAACGCAGTTGGATATCACGCCAGCATTCTCGCTGAAAATATAGCCCTTTGTGACGGCAATCCAATGAGTTCCACGTCATTATGGATGGACAGTACACCGCACAGGGAGAACCTGCTCAATCCGAATTTTACAGAAATCGGTATCGGTATCACGAGAGACGGCGAACAAACAGCCCACTACTGGACCATAGTTCTTGCCGCCCCACTATTACCGAAAACAAGATCAGTTATCACTTAACCGGCGAAGTCGGCTTACAAGGCTGGACGTGTCTTTGCGTCCCCCACCCATATTTTGAATATCGGAATAAAACTGATCAACCAGCGCTGTAACGGGAAGTGTTGCGCCAATCCGATCAGCTGTGTCTAAACAGATCCCCAGATCTTTCCGCATCCAATCGACAGCAAAACCAAAATCAAACTGGTCCGCAATCATGGTTTTGTAGCGATTTTCCATCTGCCAACTTTGAGCTGCACCTTTTGAGATGGCTTCGATAACTTTCTCAGCATCAAGGCCAGCTTTCTGAGCAAAATGAATTCCCTCAGACAGTCCTTGCACCAGACCCGCAATACAGATCTGATTGACCATCTTGGTCATCTGACCGGCACCAACGCCACCCATCAGCTTGCACGATTGAGCGTAGCAATCAATCGGGACAGCTGCTTTATCAAAATCGTCCTGCTCACCACCGCACATAACGGTCAGCACACCGTTTTCTGCACCCGCCTGACCACCAGAAACCGGTGCATCAACAAAGCCAATTCCCTTTTCCTTGCCGATTGCCGCCAGCTCCATCGCAACATCAGAGGAAGCTGTGGTGTGGTCTACAAAGATGGAGCCTTCAGCCATGCCAGCGAAAGCTCCCTCATCGCCTAAAACGACACTTCTCAGGTCGTCATCATTGCCAACGCAGGCCATCACGAAGTCAGACCCCTCAGCGGCTTCCGCAGGTGTTTTCGCGAATGATCCGCCATATTCGGCAACCCATTTTTCGGCTTTTTCTGTTGACCGGTTATAAACAGTTACATCATATCCAGCTTTCTGCAGAAAACCGGCCATCGGATAACCCATTACACCAAGCCCAATAAACGTCGCAGTCTTGCTCATTGCCAATACCTCCTGAATATTCATTGTTATTGTTCTACTGAACATGCTCAGCGCTGGAAAGGAGAAATTGGCAATGGCTTTCCACCTTGTGGGAATTTCGTCAGCTCTTGAATTTTGTGAAATGACAGACCAGAATGCGGCCTCCGCTTCACCAAACCAGGCGCTGCATGATTAAAAAAATTTCCTTGGGAACACTCCTGCTTGCCATCCTGATCATTGCCGGGCTGTTTTTCTATGTCCGATCCTCTCTTCCAAAAACGGAGGGAGAAATCCTGGTAAAAGGCCTTTCCAGCGAGGTCAGAATTGTCAGAGATCAAAGTGCTGTCCCCCACATTGAGGGCAAATCAATTGCGGATGTTTCCTTTGGGCTCGGTTACGTCCATGCACAGGATCGCCTTTGGCAAATGGAAATGAACCGGCGGATTGGAGCTGGCCGGCTTTCGGAAATATTGGGAGAAGCGGCAGTTGGACGTGACAAATTTCTGCGCACAGTCGGCTTTTATAAATCAGCTGCAGAGACCTTCGACCGCTTAACAGAAGAAACACAGGCTGTTTTGAAGGCCTACACAAATGGGGTAAACGCTTATCTCCGCACACGAACGGGCGCACTCCCTCCCGAATTTATATTGCTTAACTTTGAACCTGAAACATGGACAGTTACGGACTCTCTTGTCTGGATGAAGATGATGTCCTGGAACCTGAGCAAAAATATCTGGGATGAACTTGAGCGCATGCGTCTACTCAAGGTAATGAGCCCAGCGCAACTGGCGGAATTCCTACCACCCTATCCAGGTGATCAACCTCCCTCACTTCCAATTTTCAAAGAATATGAGCAATTCAGCCAGTCATCCTTGCAGCAACTCGCAGATATTGTGGGGGAACGTGTACCTGAAGGTGTCGGTTCCAACAATTGGGTCATTTCCGGCGAAAACACCCGATCTGGCAAACCCTTATTGGCTAACGATCCTCACCTGGGACTTGCCGCACCCTCCATCTGGTATTTTGCGCATTTGAAAACACCGTCCCTAAATACAATGGGAGCAACACTGCCAGGACTTCCAGGCATAATCCTCGGGCGGAATGACCATATAGCCTGGGGTTACACCAATACAGCTCCTGATGTTCAGGATCTATTCCTAGAGAAAGTCAAACCTGATAACCCAGGTTTTTATCAGACACCAGATGGCTGGCAGGAATTTGAAACCAGAAAAGAGATCATTAAAGTCAAAGATGCGAACCCTGTGGAAGTCACTATCCGCTCAACGCGCCATGGTCCGGTGATCTCTGATGTTATTGGCGGCTACAGTGATGCACTTCCAGATGGTATGGTGATAGCGCTAGCATGGTCTTCCTTGTCGGATCGAGATGTAACACCCGATGCATCGCTTCCCATGATGAGAGCGAAGAACTGGGAAGAGTTCAAGAAGGCAATCCAGTATTTCACAAGCCCACAGCAAAACATGGTTTATGCGGATCGAGAAGGGAATATTGGTTACTACGCACCAGGACTAATCCCAGTTCGTAAAGAGCAAAACTCAGCAATGGGCCGCTTACCGGTTCCTGGCTGGGTTAGTGATTATGACTGGAACGGGTTTATCCCGTTTGAAGAACTTCCTCAGAATTTCGCGCCCAAAAGTGGAAGAATAGCAACCGCAAACCAGAAAATTGTGGGCCCTGACTATGATCGCCATATCACGTTTGATTGGGCGACGCCCTATCGTTGGCGCCGGATTATGGAGCTGCTTGAGCAAGAAAATGAGCACACCGTTGAGACGTTTCGGGACATTCAAGCTGATATCTATTCGCGGCTTGCCGAAGAGTTTCTGGTCATCATGCAAACGACCAAACCAAACTCCCCCCATATGAGAGAGGCACTGACCCTTTTATCCATCTGGGACGGACGCATGAAATCGGATGAGGTCGCGCCTCTTCTCTATACTGCCTGGCTACGAGAGCTCAACAAGGCTGTTTATGGAGACGAGCTAAAAGGACTGGCTCCAGCCTACGTTCGGCAACGCCCTCAGTTCTTATTGAATGTCATGACTGATTACAGAGGCCAATCCCGCTGGTGCGATGATAAAAACACAGATATCAGAGAAACGTGTGCAGACATCCTCCAGGCTTCTTTAGAGGCTGCCCTTAAAGATCTGTCGAACCGTTATGGCGATGACATGGAGAGTTGGAGTTGGGGGCAGGCACACATGGCACATAGTGATCATCTCCCCTTCTCCAAGGTATTCCCATTAAATCTATTATTTGATCTGAAGGTTCAATCACCGGGTGATACATTCACCGTCAATGTTGGTCGCCACAACATTCGTGACGAAAAATATCCCTTTACCAACCTGCATGCAGCTTCTTTACGGGCGATTTATGATTTTTCCGATCTTGATGAATCCCTTTACATTCATTCCACAGGACAGTCAGGAATTTTCTTTTCCCCATACTATGACGATATGGTGGAAGATTGGGCAAATCTGAAATACAGACAAATGTCCATGAACCCCGCCGACTATGAGACAGGCAGTATTGGGACCCTTACTCTGAAACCTGAATGGGCTGGGGACTAAGTTACCTGATAAGTTTCGGACTTTAGGTTAGCTTTGGAAACGCGCCCTTATAAAAGAGGAGCGGGTCCTCTTCAGTATGTGCCTCCACATTCGTAACCTGGCAAATAAACACCTTATGATCACCGGCCTCCTGAATAGCGTAAGTTTCGCATTCAAGAACCGCAAGGCAGTTTTCAAAAACAGGGGCCCCGTTTTCACCGATGTTGTGGTCAACCCCGTTAAAGCGATCTTCAATTGGAGAGGCAAACCTTTCGCATAGATGCATCTGCTGACTGCTGAGAATATTCACGGCAAATTTCCCTGACTGACTATATTCCTGACAGTGGCTACCACCATGACCAAGACTAAATAGTATCAAGGGCGGTTCTAGTGAAACCGAACTAAAGGAATTAACGGTTACGCCCATTGGCTCACCACTCGCATTCATCGAGGTAACAACGCTTACCCCAGTTGCAAAGCACCCAAGTGCATCTCTGAACTGCCGATCATCAAAAGTCATTTGTCTTTGCGAACTCTTTCACATCCATCCAAGTTGGGCGCAGCTTCCCACAGCTGACATCCAAAATCATCTCTTTTTTCTAGCTTTCAGGCCTACCGAGCGGATTAACACTGTATCGACATATGCACTTTTTTTGTCAATTTTTTAGACCTAAAACCCGTTATGGTAAAAACTTCGACAAATTGCACACTGTTTATTAACCAAATTCATCGCAATATCGCCACGCTAGAGAAAGAATATGCAACAAGGGTTGTTTGGGGATGTTTTGGATTATTGGTGTCGTCGTTGTTTTTGGTTCCGTTGCCGGGGGTTATCTACCTCATGGTGAAGCTGGGGTCCTATTTCAACCACTAGAATACCTTATTATTCTGGGTGCCGGTATCGGCGCTTTCCTGCAAGGTAACCCTAAATGGGTGATTTTTGGAACCTTGGCAAATATGGGCGCTCTTCTTAAAGGGGCTCCTTACGACAAGAAAGCCTACTCAGAACTCCTAACCCTGATGTATGCCATCTTCAAACTGGCAAAAACTAAGGGTATGATTGCCCTTGAGCCTCATATTGAAAACCCAAAAGACAGCGCTCTCTTTCAGAACTTTCCCTCCTTTACCAAGAATCATCACGCCATGGATTTCATGTGTGATTATCTTCGGTTGATGACTATGGGGACAGAAAATCCCCATGAAATGGAAAACCTGATGGATCAGGATCTTGAAACTCATCATCATGAGCATCACGCGATGGCAGCAGCTGTCACCACCCTTGGCGAAGCACTTCCTGCTTTTGGTATTGTGGCCGCGGTGCTCGGCGTGATTGTGACCATGGGGTCGATCGCTGAGCCACCTGAAGTCCTTGGTGGACTGATTGGTGCAGCGTTGGTGGGTACATTCTTTGGTATTCTCGTTGCCTATGGTTTATTTGCCCCAATCGGGACTAACCTTCAGCAATATTTTGAAGCTGATGGAAAATACTATGAATGCATGAAGCAAGGTCTTTTGGCCCATCTGCAAGGGTATGCTCCCGCTGTTTCTGTAGAATTTGCCCGTAAAGTTCTTTACAGCCACGAGCGCCCAACCTTTGCGGAGGTTGAGGAAGCTTGCAACAACGCCCCGAACGTATAAGACAGACTGGACGGATAACAGACAATGTCTGATGAAATAGCGCCCATAATTGTCAAAAAAATCAAGAAAGGCGGCCACGGACATCACGGTGGTGCCTGGAAAGTGGCCTATGCTGACTTTGTGACAGCGATGATGGCCTTCTTCCTGCTTCTTTGGCTTTTGAACGTAACCGATGCTGTTCAAAAGCAGGGTATTTCTGACTATTTCTCTCCCACTGTTGCGAGCTCCAGCGAATCTGGTGCAGGAGGGGTGCTTGGCGGCACAAGTATGCAAACAGATGGGGCCATGACCTCAAACACTGGAACACCATCGGTAGTTTCCAGTATTTCACCCCCGGAAGAAGGCTCCAAAGATGAAGCCAATGAAGATGGTAAGAGTGAAATAGATGAAGCGGAATTCTTAGAAAAGCTGGCGGCTTTAGAAGAATCCAGTTTTGAAGAAACGCGTGACGACATTCGGGCAGCCATCGCCAACGACCCTGAGATGGCTGGATTGGAAGATAACATTATTATTGATATGACCCCCGAGGGATTACGTATCCAAATTGTCGATCAGTATGATGAGAGCATGTTTGAACCCGGCAGCATAGAGATCAAACCGCGGATCAAAAAACTCATGGGTAAGATCGTGAAATCAATCGCTCATCTCCCGAATAACATTGCCATCGACGGGCATACGGACAGTTCTGGGACTAGCAATTCAAGCTACTCAAACTGGGAACTGTCTTCAGATCGTGCTAACTCAAGTCGACGAGCTCTGCTGGATGTCGGGCTAGATCCGGATCGAATTGAACGTGTATCTGGAAAAGCAGACACAGAACCAATGATTATTGATGACCCTTCAAATCCTGGAAATAGAAGGATCAGTTTGACCCTACTTCGGGAAACACCGGTTCTACCTGCCAATTTGAAATAAAATCAGCAGCCACCTGTTGCTCCTCATGCCTACCCACTCTAGGCTAAACTCCTGTTACCAGTGAATAGGGAGATTTGGCATGAGTGAACTTGATACAGTTGGCGTGATCGGCGGGACAGGTGAGCTAGGCAGCTCCCTAATCAAGGGCTTTTTAAAGGCAGGGACCATTAATCCTCAAAAACTCTGGGTCTCGAACAGGTCTGGAAAAAATGATACTTTAATATCATGGCCAGATATAAACTTTACCACCGACAATCAGATCCTCGCTGATCAAGTCAATACACTCATTCTTTGTGTCCCACCTGCTCTCTTTTCCAAAGTGCAGATAGATGCAAAAAACAAGCTGGTCATTTCAGTCATGGCGGGCGTTTCAAGCGACCAGATCGCGGAACAGACAGGTGCCAGACGAATTGTGAAAGCAATATCAAATCCAGCGGCTCACTTGGGATCCGCCTATTCAGCCTATTGCTGCAGACCAACTGTCTCTGAATTGGACCAGGCGTTCATTGAGAAACTCTTCTCTTCCTGCGGTCTTGTTGATCAGGTGGAGACGGAAGACCATGTTGATCATTTTACGGCATTAACTGGTCCCGTCCCCGGTTATGTCGCATACTTTGCAGACGCCATGTCTCTTTATGCCCAAAACCAGGGAATTCCAGTTCACATTGCCAATCGGGCAGTACGCCAACTTATTGCTGGAAGCGGTCGAATTTTTGAACAATCAGAGAAAGCCCCTGAGACTTATGTACAGGAGATGATCGATTATGTCGGAACAACGGCAGCAGGACTTAACATCATGAAAGAGACGTCCATCGTTGAAGATGTTCAAAAAGGAATTGCCGCAGCCTACCAAAAGACCAAATCAATTTCATGAAACTAACTACATTTTCCAGATCAAGAGCTTGGTCTGACGCCCATCCTTTATCCGCACCGTGCGTGTTGGTTTTTGTCCCGGCACCGAAAAACTATTACTAATAAAAAGGCTGCCCGGTTTCATTTCCGATTTCGCTTTTTCAAACAGACGTTCCATTGGCACCGGTGATAAAAAGCAGTAGACCACATCATATTGGGCCAAATCAGCTGACCATAAGCTCTGCATTTTGAGGCTCACATTTTGCTGCCGATTGATCCTTACCAACAGCCACGAAAGAATAAACGGTATGGGGGCCGTTTCATACCCCACGCACTTCACATCAGCTCTCTGACTTGCAACTCCTCTTAATGTGGAGGCTAAGCCACTTCCTAAATCGGCAAATTTAATCTCTCCCTTTTTGGGGAGGAGCTTTGCGATTTGATTAGTTGTCGATTGATTGGTGAGATAAAGAGGAACCCTGTTAATCACCACATTCCAGAAGACAAGTGCCAAAAGCAATAGAATGATAGGATACACCCAGAGCGGAATTTGATACTGCAGCCCTGCAAAAATACAGAACGGAAACAGGAGCTGGATAACAACCCACCAGTAAGATTGACGAAGACACAAAGACCCGACACCAGCTAAAACCCCTTGCAAAGTAAGCTTGGCAAACAAGGGAATGGCAAACCCAAACGACTGCTGCAAAAGCGGAAGCACAGTAAACAAAATTCCAAATGACAGAATTTGAAGCAAAGCAGCTATAAAGATAGGCGGGATGTTAATACTCATTCTAAATCAATTTATTGGAAGAATTATCTACACTAAAAAATCAACACTTATATGAGGCGTTTCTTGACTTCTTCTTGAACGGATTTCAAAACTTACCATCTATCCGAATAGACATACAGGCTTTACTGCGTAAGTATTTTTGTCAGCGACATAAGGACTATTTGCTTGACCCCAGACAACAACTCATCCATCCAGCTCACCTCTCTAAAAGGAGAAGACGCTGAGCAAATGAAGCCTTCCAGCAAATCCTACAATTATGATGGGATTCGGTTCAGACGCTTAGTGGCGTATGCGATTGATGTTGTCGTGATCGCCTGCATCGGTTTCGTCGCAACGATTGCCGCAACACTGATGGGAATTGTTACTCTTGGCCTGCTATCGCCAATCCTTGCTATCGGTTTAGCTTTAATCCCAATCGCCTATCATACGCTCACGATTGGCAGCGAATGGAACGCGACAGTTGGTATGCGGGTTATGGGAGTAGAAGTCTATCTTCATAATGGCGGTGAGCCAGACTATTTGACTGCATTTCTGCATTCTGGTCTTTTCTATGCATCCATGGCACTTACGTCATCGCTAATCCTGCTCGTCTCCCTATTCAATGATAAGGGCCGCTTGCTCCATGACTATCTGACCTCAAGTGGCGTCCGTTGCGTCCGGGAAGCCTAAAGCATATCTTTGATGCGGTTCCATAATAGAACCAAGTGATAAAGTGGCACTTGCAGGGCCTTGCTTCTCGGTACTTTTTTATGAGGAATTCGATTAAAGACGTCAAAACGAGATAATTGCCCGTCTACTGCCTCAGCAAGAACACGGCTCACAATCGCAGAAAGAGGCACCCCCTGCCCTGAATATCCGTGGGCATAGAACACGTTTTTATGTAACTGGCCCACGTCTGGCAACCTTTGTCGGGTTATGCTGAGTTGACCGCTCCATAAATAGTCAATCTTTACATTTTGTAGCATTGGGAAAGTTTTCAGCATATTATCCCTGACCGCATTGTTCTGAAGCGTTGAGCGCCCAAAAGAAAAATCACGTCCCCCATATATCAGTCGCGTATCTGGCGCCATCTTGAAATAGTCTAAATCAAAATACGTGTCTGCAACACAGGCAGTTGTCTTCATCAATGACGCAGCTCGCTCGCTACCCAGAGGCTCCGTCGCCAGAATACTGCTTTTTATCGGCACCATGCGATTGAACAGCTTCGGCGCTAGGTTTTTCAAATAGGCGTTGCCCGCAAGGATCAGAACATCAGCAGATACTTCACCCTTTTCAGTTTGGATTTTCAGAGACTTCCCCTCGGTGAACGAAATTGCAGCGGAATTTTCAAAAATCATCCCTCCCCTTGTCGATACAGCCTCTGCCAATCCAAGAAGATAATTCAAAGGATGAAGGTGCCCCCCCTCAAGGTCCAGAAGCGCACCAATATATCTATCTCCTGCTAGGATTTCCCTCATTCCTGGTTCATCAACCCATCGATATTTTTCATAACCGTATGACTTCTCGACGAACTCTCTCTCAGCTTTGAGCCAATCCAAATGAGATTTCTTTGGGGCTGCGTAGTATTCCCCCCAACGGAAATCACAATCTATTTTATGTTGCTCTAACCTCGCGTGCAGTATTTCCTTGGCTTCTTCAGAAAACTGCCACAGCAATGCAGCATCCGCTGCCCCTACAATGCGGGCAGCCTCCATCATTCCAGCAGAGTACCCAGATGCAACCTGCCCACCATTTCGGCCGGAAGCCCCGTGCCCGACCTCAGCAGCTTCAAGGATGGCAACTTTGTAACCTTTGCCTATGAGCTCAAGCGCTGCCCCAAGCCCAGTAAATCCGGCACCAATTATACAAACATCTGCCTTCGCGTCTCCCTCAAGCGCTGAAAAGGAAAGTGATCTATTTTTAGTCGCAAAGTAATAATTTTTGTGTTTTTTCACGAAGGCACCGATTAATAAAGTCTAAAGCCTAGAAGATCTACAAATAACAAGACACAAAACTTCAGGCTTTGACCCACTTTATGGCTCAATGTATACCTTATAAATATCAGTATTTTAATTCGTAGCAGCAAATTGGCAGATCGATTGATCAATGATTGAAACTCAACTTCACATGTGGCTCGTCTTTGCGTTCATTGTTGTCGCAATGTTTGCATTCGCCAGTGAAAGAATTGAACTCGAAATTTCCTCTATTGCTGTCATCTTTGGCTTACTTCTGCTCTTCTATATCTATCCACTTCAAGATGATAGTGGAAAGTCACTGCTTACTGCGACAGGCTTGCTGGCTGGTTTGGCCGATCCGGCACTTATAACGGTTCTATGTTTGCTGGTTGTTGGCCAAGGTATTGTGCGAACGGGGGCGCTTGAAAAACCTATTCGTTTTATTGTGACGCTTCGGCGACATCATCCTTTTATGGCGATCGCAGTTGTTTTGACTGCTGTCCTTGCCATTAGCGCCTTTATGAACAACACCCCGGTTGTTGTGATCTTCATTCCACTCATGACAGCACTTGCAGAGCGGCTGAATAAGCCAACCTCTTCTGTTATGCTTCCGCTAAGCTACGTGTCCATTCTTGGGGGGATGACCACGTTAATTGGCTCATCGACTAACCTACTGGTCTCCACATCTGCTGAACATACAGGACTTGCGCCAATTGGCTTTTTCGATTTCACGGTACCCGGACTTGTGCTTGCGATAGTGGGATTAGGATATGCGTTGTATGTTATTCCCCGCATTTTACCTGAACGGGAAGCCATTACAGACTCGACCTCTGCCATTTCGGGTAAACAGTTCATTGTTCAACTGGAAATCTCTGCTGACAGTCCTCTGGTTGGCGAGCAACCTGTAGCAGGTCAATTCCCCAGTCTCAGAAATATCACAATCCGATTTATCCAACGGGATGAAAAGCTGCTACTGCCGCCATTCGACGATCTCATGCTTCGGCCCGGAGACTCAGTTGTGTTCGCAGGTACGCGCAAATCACTTACGGATTCATTTGCGGATAATCCGCAACTGTTGAGCGACTTCCTGGATATTGAAGATAACTCAATTGATGATAATTCCACCGGTTCCCTTGAAAAGGACCAGATGGTTGCAGAAGTTGTTATTGCTCCTGCTTCTCGGATGATTGGCCGCGCGCTGCACCAGATTAATTTCCGCTACAGAACCCATTGCGTTGTTCTGGGGATTCAACGTCGATCCCGCATGATCCGGACCAGTCGTATGACCGATATTCGTCTTGAGGCCGGAGACGTTCTCTTGTTAATGGGTAGCCGGTCCAATATGACGCGGCTTCGGAACAATCCTGATGTTTTACTGCTGGAATGGTCAACTCGCGAGCTCCCTGCCCTTGCAATGGCAATGCGGGCCCGGCTGATTTTCGGCGCTGTGGTTCTGACTGCCGCGACAGGCCTCTTGCCAATAATCGTTGCGGCCATTGGCGGAGCGGCCGCGATGGTTGTCAGCGGATGCCTCAATGTTCATCAGGCAAGTCGTGCAATTGACCGCCGCATCGTGATGCTTATTTGGGCAGCCCTCGCACTTGGGACAGCCATGCAGGCAACTGGGGGCGCTTTGTTTTTAGCAGAGGCACTCGTAGCCGCACTCTCTGGCGCGCCAAACGCTGTTATTCTCTCTTTCTTCTTCTTGCTTGTGGCGGTAATCACTAATGTCCTGAGCAACAATGCGACGGCGGTTCTCTTCACACCAATCGGAATTGGGATTGCAACGACTCTTGGAATAGACCCGATGGTCTTTGTTGTCGCCGTCATTCTGGCGGCCAACTGTTCATTTGCGACCCCCATGGGATACCAAACGAATCTACTGGTGATGGGTCCCGGGCACTACCGATTCTTTGATTTCGTGCGCGCAGGAGCCCCTCTCGTTGTCCTTCTCTGGCTCGTTTTTTCTGTTTTTGCCCCTTTTTATTATAGGTTGGTATAAAATTTTTAGGATTTGCTGAGATAAACTCTACCATTAGAGTCTAGTCTCTTTGAATTACTGCCAGTACAAATTAGATAATATGTAACTTCCTAATGTGGACAGATGAAACGAGTTGAAATTCCATCCAGGTTCTTTTTTTCGACACCGCCAACGCCGTGTCCCTATTTGCCTGGGAAATTGGAAAAGAAAATCGTTACATTATTGGCAGGCAAAGATCCGGATGATTTACATAACACATTAAGCCTTGCCGGTTTTCGCCGAAGCCAGGATCTCGCCTATCGTCCAGCTTGCGATGACTGCAACGCCTGCATTCCTATTCGTGTCCTAACAGATCAGTTTTTCTTCAAAAAATCCTTCAGGCGTATTCTGAAAGCGAATGCAGACCTCACTGCCCGGGAGTTACCGGCTCTCGCAACAGAGGAACACTTCAACCTCTTCCAAACATATCTGAAATCCAGGCACTCAGATGGAGGGATGTCTGATATGCACTATGCGGATTATCAGGCAATGGTTGAGGATAGCCCGGTTTCCACCCAACTGACGGAGTTCCGAAACGAAAGCGGACAACTTGCTGCGGTCTGTCTAACAGATCGGATGGCAGATGGGTTATCGCTAGTTTACAGCTTCTTTGATCCTACCCTCACCAAACGGAGCCTCGGCACTCACTTGGTTCTTTGGCATATTCAACAAGCTCAAAGAATGGGCCATCCCCATGTCTATTTAGGTTACTGGATCTCCGAAAGCCCAAAAATGTCTTATAAGACTAGATTTCAGCCCGCTGAAATTCTAACAAAAGAGGGGTGGAGAGTTTACAACTCCTAATTTTGCACAAAATTTAAGCAAAAAAATGCACATCAGTGTCAAATTTAAGCGACTAACCAGTTGCCTTTCAAAACATTGATTTTATACTCTGTTCCCGGAAGGCGGGGAAAAGTAGTGTGCCCGTCTAGAGGGTAAGTGCTGTTTCACAGGGCAGCCTTAGCTTCTAACTTACAGGGAGAAAATATTTATGGATCGTCGTAAATTTATTAAAGGCGCTGGTGTGGCTGGCGTTGCTGCCACTGCAGCTATTGGAACTCCTGCGATTGCGCAGGGTCGTGAAAAGCTGACAATGGTAACAGCATGGGGACGTGGTCTAGCTGGTGTGTTTGACGCTGCATTGCATGTTGCTGAATCTGTAAACGCAATGTCTGACGGCACTCTTGAAATCGATGTTAAAGCACAAGGCGAACTGGTTTCCGGTCTGGGCCCAGTGTTCGACGCCGTAACATCTGGTCAGGCAGACTGCTACCACGCAGCGGACTATTACTATGTTGGACAGCATCCAGCATTCGCTTACTTCACAGCTGTGCCATTCGGCATGACACCAACAGAACTCCACAACTGGTATTACCATGGTGATGGCCACAAGATGCATCTGGAACTCGGTGAAGAGTTTGGCCTTCACTCTTTCCTTTGCGGTAACACAGGCCCACAGGCTGGTGGTTGGTTCCGTAAGGAAATCAAATCCGCTGCAGATTTTAACGGTTTGAAATTCCGTATGCCAGGTCTGGGTGGTAAAGCCCTTGGTAAACTTGGTGCGTCTGTACAGACTCTGCCAGGCTCTGAGGTTTACCAAGCACTTGCTTCAGGTGCGATCGACGGTACTGAGTGGATTGGTCCATGGGCCGACGAAAAAGCAGGCTTCCAGGAAATCACCAAATTCTACTACACTTCTGGTTTCCATGAGCCAGGTGCTGGTCTTGCTTTGGGTATCAACGCAGATCGCTTCAACAGCCTGAGCAAAGCTCACCAGAAAATGATCGAAGTTGCTTGTGCAGAAACCAACCAGTGGAACCTGCATCAGTATCTTGCCAATAACTCTGAAGCACTCGCTCGCCTGCAGGCTGGTGGTGTTCAGACGCTTGAATTCCCGAATGATGTTTGGGATGCATTTGGCAAAGCTTCCATCGAAACTCTGGATGAAAGCATGGATGATCCATTCTTCAAGAAAGTTCGCGAATCTGTCGAAACTTCTATGAAGAAGTCTGCGAAATGGGATGAACTTTCTTCAGTTGCTTATGCCCGTCAGCGGACACGTGTTCTCGGGTAATCTGGAAAAGAGTTGATTAAACAAGAAACCGGGCTTCTCGCCCGGTTTCACGCTTTAAATACAGAATATCCGTGACGGTTTTATAATTAGTGCAGAATTTGAGATTTAAATCCGAAAATCGGTTACAAAGCTCAAATCAAGGTGAAGGTTGCAGTTTGTTTCTGTAATCAACGGATCTAAAAAAGATCTGGATGGGCGTAAATAAAAGGTTCTTAATAGTGAACCATACAATAGCTCTTCGTCGATCATGGCACTCTCATAAACCCGCGGTGGCTACTGGAAAGAACCGCTATGGAAGCGCTTGGAACTTTTTTACTTAATTTTCTGATGGGGTTTGTGAACCTCCTCATTCTCCCTTGGCACATCTACAACTGGGCTACATTGGGAACCTTGAAAGAAAAAATGAATCAATTGACATACATCGGTATGTCTCATGAGTTTTTCTTTGTCGTCGTTGCACTCATTATCGTTTTGATCGTAGTTGGTCTGCTGAAAAGGAACTTCTTGCAGGGAACAGTCCATGCTTTGGAGATCTTTAATGGCCGTATCGGTCAATTCGCGGCTTGGTTTGCTTTACTTATGACATTGCAACAAGTTGCAATTATTGCAGTTGGGCAAATCTTTCGAGGAAATGAAATTCTTATCGCGCCTCTTGGCATCACGCTCATTGATGAAGAGCTTCAATGGCTTTCTGGTCAGCTAAAATTTTACAACACTATCCTGATCGCTATGGCATCCGCCTACACGTTTATTGAAGGTGGCCATGTACGTGTTGACCTGGTCTACGCGTCCTGTAAAACCAGAACCAAGCAATGGATTGATTTCCTGGGAACTTTGTTTTTCTTCCTTCCCTCCACGATCCTGCTTTGGTGGTTCTCATGGCCTATCGCCATGAACGCAATGTTTGCTCAAAAACCGATGAACGTCTGGACAGACTCCACCCGTTGGAGAAACTTCCGTTTTGAAACATCAGGAACAGCCGAGTTTACATGGGTCTGGGCCTTCAAGTTTTTTGTTCTGGTTTTTGCGGGCCTCATGTTTATTTGCGCTGTTGGCTTCTTGCTTCGCAATATTCTGGCTCTGCTTGAGAAGAATAAAGAAATCCCCACACATTATACGATTGACGAGGTGCACGGAGACATGGGCTCCAAGACACCCGCACATCCGCTTTAATCAGTAACGGAGAGTATCACCCATGTTATTTGGTCTAAACGGCGTTGAAATCTCGCTGATTATTGTCGCTATTTCACTCTTCGGGGGCATTCTGTCAGGCTATCCTGTGGCATTCGCCATTTCAGGTTCAGCATTTGTCAGCTTTGCCGTCATTGCGGTCTTAAACGAAGCCGGGCTCCTCTACACCATGCAGGAGATCGGTGGTCAGATGCAGAAAGTCCCTGTTTTTGAACGGGGATGGGAACATGCCGTATTGGCAACGGAGTCGACCTGGGCTCAAGGGGTATTCTCCCGTGCCTTCGGTGGTAACGTTGAAACTCTGCTGGCTGTTCCTCTGTTCGTGTTGATGGGTATTGCGCTGGAACGCTCCAACATTGCAGAAGATCTGCTCACAACCATGGCGAAGCTTTTTGGTTCCATGCCTGGTGGTCTGGCTATTTCTGTTGTTTTGGTGGGAACGCTCCTTGCTGCGTCAACAGGCGTTGTTGGTGCAACAGTTGTAACCATGGGCTTGATTGCCCTGCCAACCATGCTTCGAAATGGTTATTCTAAATCGCTAGCAACAGGTGTTATCGCGACCTCAGGTACACTGGGTCAGATTATCCCACCATCTATCGTGATTGTTCTGCTTGGGTCCATCGTTGGCGATATGTACGCTATCGGTCAGGAAACACGCGCTGACAAGCTGGGTATGACTGTATTGGAAATGCTGGGTGAACCGGCAGTTCTGTCTACAGGAACCCTTTTTAAAGCGGCCTTTATTCCAGGTGTAATGCTGGCTTCTCTCTATGCGCTTTATGCCCTAGGGTTTGCTCTGCTGAACCGTGAAAAGGCTCCACCCGTTCACTTAAGTGGCGCAGATAGTTATGGCCTACTTTCTTACTACAAAAATAATCCATGGCTTCTTCTGGGTGCTGCTTTTGGACCTGGCTTGGTTCTGATCCTTCTGTGGATCATCTTCGCCAGCACAGGTGTCATTGGAGATGTTACCGTTGACGATGTAACGACTTATGGTGTGCTGTCAGGTGGAACTTACTCACTTGTTGTTTTGTCAGGCTTCCTTCTCACTTTTGCCATGGCGGTTCGACCAAGTTACTCGCTCACCCCAATCGTTGTTGGATTGATCGGAACCTTCCTGATCGTTTTGTTTGACTGGCTGTTTGTTGCTGGTGATGCAAGCGGTGGGACTAAGACACTTGTTTACTTTATTCCTGCAGCCATGATGGTTTATGGATTGAAGCACGCAATTGTCCGTGTAACTGAGATCGAAGTCATCCGTGTTGTCTCACCTCCAGTCATTCTGATTGTTGCCGTTCTGGGATCCATCCTTGGTGGGGTTACAAACCCGACTGCAGCTGCAGCTTTGGGTGCCGCTGGTGCGATCATGCTGGCGGCAAACCGGCGACTGAAGGATCAAAACCAATCTAGCAAGCCTGTAATTTGGGCTTCTCTCGGCATCGTGGTGATGTTGCTGACACGTGGTAACTTCGATCTGCGCATGACCATGGAAGACATCGCTTTCGATGACAAGCTTGCCATTTTTGTCACGCTTATCGCGTTTCATGTTGCCTTCTTTGGTTTGCTCTATTCCTGCTGGATCTTGTTCCGCGAGAAGGTCATGTCACAGGTTGTGCGGGAAACCACAAAAGTTACCTCGATGGTTTTTGTGATCCTGATTTCGTCCCTCTTCCTAAGCCTGACGATCCGGGCATTCGGGGGTGAACATTACATTCAGGAATTCCTGCACTCGTTCGATGATCCAAGAACGCTCCTGATTGTGGTAATGATTGTTCTGTTCTTACTGGGATTTGTTCTCGACTTTATTGAAATCATCTTCATCGTGATTCCGATTGTCGGCCCCGTGATTTATGCAGCTGATCCTACCCTGATGCCGCCAACCTGGATAACAATCCTGATTGCGGTTAATCTGCAGACATCATTTATTACGCCACCGTTCGGTTTCGCCCTGTTCTACCTCCGAGGAGTTGCACCATCAGAGGTATCAACTATGGATATTTACCGGGGCGTTATCCCATTTGTAATCATTCAGGTTATCGGCCTGTTGATCCTCTGGTTCTTCCCGAGCATCACAACCCTGCTACCTGAACTCCTACCCGCAAATTAGCGGGAGATAAGGGACAAAAGAAAAGGCCGTCGATTATCATATCGACGGCCTTTTTTATTCAGTGTGCTAAGGCTTTAAATCAAGCAACCCGGCTCTTTTTCTTGAGTGGTCGGAAGTCATAAATTCCATCTGACTCACGCGGATCTATGTCAGATCCAAAAATCTGTGTTTTCTGAATTTTTTGGGTGCCCGTCGTTGGCAGCTTCTCCAGAAACAAAAGCCAGCCTGGTGGTTTAAAATATGCCAGGCGATCAAAGGCGAAATCAAAAAGCTCCTTCGCCAGATTATCGCCAGGCTCAAACCCTTCCATAGGTACAATACAGGCCATGACCTCTTCTTCACGAACTTCATCCGGAACAGCAATTACCGCAACTTGCGCAACGGCATCATGACTTTGTAAAATGGCTTCAACCTCGGCAGCTGCGATATTCTCACCAGATCTACGAATAATATTTTTCTTTCGATCTACAAAATAAAGCATCCCGCTTTCATCTTGGGTGACTGTATCTCCTGTATGGAACCATCCACCCTTCCATGCTTCTTCGGTCGCTTCTTTATTCTTTAAATAGCCCGCAAAAAAACCTTTGCGGGGATTGTCTCCAGCAAACCGGACAAGCAACTCACCTTGCTCCCCACGAGGCACTTCGTTTCCGGTCTCATCCGCTACCTTAGCTTCAAATCCACCATAGGGTCGGCCAAACGCCCGTGTCTCAATATGGCGAGGTTCTTCACGCACTCCATAGATACGACCGGTTTCAGTCATTCCCCAGACTTCGAGAAGGGGAAAACCATACCTCTCCTCAAATACACCATGGAGTTCAGGTTCAACACCTGCACCAATTCCAAAAAGAACTGAATGGGTTTTCTCAAATTCGCTAACGGGTTGATTAAGCAGCATAGGTGGAACAACGCCCAGATAATGTATAATCGTTGCCTTGGTATCATACACTTCCTGCCACCAACTTTTTGGATGGAAACGATCAGGAATAATCAAACACCCACCCGTCAACAACATACATCCAAGAGATACACAAGCCGCATTCATGTGAAAAAGAGGCAGCGGATTGTAAAGGCGTTCCTGCCCTTTTCGGATATCCACAAGCCCTCCCATATCTGCATACCACTGACCAGAAGTTAAATGGTATTCATTGGTCAGCATACAGCCCTTAGGCCGTCCTGTTGTGCCCGATGTATAAAGCAGGCTAGCTTCTGTAGAAAGGCAAGGCGTCCCGTTTGGCGCTTTTTCTATGGCACCTGGCAGGCAATCCAGAAAATCGGTATCTGTAACAACCGGCAAAGGCGCCTCCCGATCATTAGCGACTGCCAGCAAATCCTCATAGCGACTCTCAATTGTGACAACAAGAACTGCTTCTGAATGTGTCATTTGATAGAGAATTTCGTCGTGCCGATAATCAGGATTTATCGGGACTGCAGATGCCCCAATTGCATTTAGGGCCAGCAAATGAAAAACATACTGGGGACGGTTCTCTAAAAGGAAGCCAACACGCTGACCATACCCATACCCTGCTTCCAGATAGGCGACGCGAAGCGCCTCAACTGCATCAGCTACTTGTTTATAGGTAAATTCAGCACCGTTTTCATAATATGATCGCCCCTTTAATGGCGGAACACAAAGAAACGCATTATCTGGATAAGCAGAGACAGTTCCTTGAAAGGCTTCGTATAGTGTTTGCATCCCCTAGGCCTTATTTATTTAGCTGAATTTGTTGTTCCGGTTAAACCCTCGCGGTGCCAATCGCCCAGCATTTCCGCGGCGCGTATACCAGCCTGTCAAATCCTCTTCGGTTCGGGTTCTCTCTCCAGATTTCCAGGTTAGACCCTCACTTTTATTGAAGGTCTTGATATCAGAGAGACCGCCATCCTTATACCGCTGCAACGTCACGCCCCGTCCACGGGTCATTTCAGAAACCTCTTCAGTAGCAAAACAGTTTAGTTTCCGGTTCTCACCAATAACCGCAATTGAATCCCCTTCCATTTCAACACAGAAGGCAGCTTCAACATCCCCGGATACGTTTAAGGTCTGCTTACCATTTCGAGTCTGGGCAATGACCCCATTTTCATCAACAATAAACCCACGCCCATCGGTTGAAGCGATCAATAGCTTGCGACCTGGTTTATGAACAAACAAGGCGACAATATCCTGATCGTTTCCAAGATCAATCATCAGACGAACTGGCTCGCCATGACCTCGACCGCGAGGGAGCTTATCAGCCCCGATTGTATAAAAACGTCCGTTCGTTGCGAAAAGGATCAGCTTATCCGTCGTCTCAGCCTGGATCCAGAATTTGCCTTTATCGCCATCTTTGTATTTTTCTTCACCTGTTTCAGCGACATGACCTTTCAAAGCGCGGATCCAACCTTTATCAGAACAAATGACTGTAATGGCTTCTTTCTCGATCATGGCTTCCAGTGGCACTTCGGGAAGCTCCTGTGCTTCGCCAATAACTGTCCGGCGATTTGCAACCTCAGGAACACCTTTAAGGATTTTCTTCAATTCCTTAATCTCATTGGAAATAGCTTCTTTCTGAAGCTCTTCGCTCCCAAGCAGGGCTTCAATACCCGCTTTTTCTTCAGAAAGTTCTGTATGTTCTGTACGCAACTCCATTTCTTCAAGTTTACGAAGAGAACGAAGTCGCATATTCAGAATTGCTTCTGCCTGAACATCAGTGAGTTTGAAGGTCTTGATCAGCTCTTGCTTGGGATGATCCTCCTCCCGAATGATCCGAATAACTTCATCAAGATTGAGGAAAACGATCAAATAACCTTCGAGAACTTCCAGTCGGTTCTTGATCTTGTCCAGTCTGAAACGGGAACGCCGTCTCAAGACTTCGAAACGGTGTGTCAGGAACGATTCCAAGACCTCCTGGAGACCCATAACGCGTGGGGTCTGAGTAGCATCAAGCACATTCAGGTTTAACGAAAAACGACTTTCCAGATCAGTTAATCTGAAAAGACCCTGCATCAAAATTTCAGGCTCTACGTTCTTGCTCCGAGGTTCCAAAACAAGTCGGATATCTTCAGCAGATTCATCTCGCACATCACTGAGCAGAGGCAGTTTTTTCGTCTGGATTAATTCAGCAATTCGCTCAATCAATTTGCCTTTCTGAACCATGTAGGGAATTTCGGTCACAACAATCTGGTAGGTCCCTCGAGCGCCCTGCTCAACTTCCCATTTAGCTCGCATGCGGAAACCGCCACGGCCCGTTAAGTATGCTTCCCGAATATTCTCTGGCTTTTCAACCAGTTCACCCCCAGTTGGAAAATCAGGCCCAGGGATAAACTGGAGCAGCTTATCAAGCCGATCCTTTGGTTTAGCTTCCGGATCTTCAGTGTAGTACTTCACCAGATACTGCAGCGCTTCGCAAAGTTCACTTGCGTTGTGCGGTGGAATAGAAGTCGCCATTCCCACAGCAATCCCGGAAGATCCGTTGGCTAGCAGGTTTGGAAAAGCTGCCGGGAGAACCACAGGCTCCTTATCTTCACCATCATAAGTCGCTCGAAAATCAACCGTATCCTGATCGAGATCCCGCAATAGAAGTTCGGCAAAGATAGTCATCCGGCTTTCGGTATACCGCATGGCAGCAGCATTATCGCCGTCAATATTGCCAAAATTCCCCTGCCCATCTACCAATGGATAGCGCTGTGCAAAATCCTGGGCCAGGCGGACCAAAGCGTCGTATACCGAAGTGTCACCATGAGGGTGATACTTACCGATCACATCACCTACAACCCTTGCGCATTTTTTATAGCCAGATCCGGGATCCAGTTTGAGTAAGCGCATCGCATATAGAAGTCGTCGATGGACAGGTTTCAAACCATCGCGCACATCTGGTAACGAACGGGACATAATGGTTGACATGGCATAAGCAAGATATCGCTCGCTTATGGCCTCCTTCAGTGATGTCTTGCGACTATCACCGGTATTCATTGTAGACTGTTCACTCATGCTCTTTTTATATCACTGGCAGGTCAAAAGTGACCACCCAAATTACTGTCTCGGAGAAAGATTTTTGAGATTTATTTGGAAGATCACTCTGCCTGTTTCTGAAGCAAGGCAATCAAGCGCTCCCTTGCTGGTAAAGACTGATCCCCCAGCTGAGAGAGAACCGCCTTATTGAGAAAATAACCGGTTAAAAATAGCCCTTGCAGGACATCGTCTTTCGTAACACTCTCGTCTATTGCCGAACTCAAACCTCCCATGAACCTGGGGAGCGGAATTAATTTTTCGGCATAAGGTCCAGCCGCCTCGAGCGACACGGCGCGTCCTGTTTTCGGGGATACAAATTTAAGATTATCCGCAGATCCGGTAACGGCGCACTTTTTGAGATCAAGCCCATACCCTAATTCCTTGAGCAACCCAAGCTCCCACATAACCAGCATAGGCCCCCAATATGATAATTCCTCGTCCAACCCCTCAAAAAGAATAAGACTGGCATCATAGACTTTTGGATGAGCTTCCCTCTCCGGAAGGGCAACTTCTAAGAAACCCAAAATTGCGGAAATAGCGGCCAAATTTAACGGACGATCGAACAATAGAGTTGATCGCGAGTTTTTAGCTTCCACGCTGAAATTACCCAGATGTTCACTTAAGCGCCCAGACCAGCGAAGTCCCACTTCATTACCAGGCTGTAATATTCCACGAAGGCGCTTGCCACTTCCGCCTCTCACCAAACCGGAATGACGACCATGTTCTCGGGTTAAAGCCTGAACAATAACACTATTTTCCCCATATTTCCGGGCAGATAATATGATCCCTTCATCAATCCAGTGCATCGTAATCCCAACAAGCTTTCCAGAAAATCAGTATATCTGTGCAAACAGGCTCACATCAATCGTCAGTTCACCGTCTGATAGAAAAAGCTGAATGAGGTATACATGCCGTTGGATGTCGAGATTGCCATGATAAATACCATTGAGGATCAGGAACTTGTTTATTCAGATCTAAATGATCCAGAGGCTTTCTCATGGCACACTCCCCCTCCAGATAAGCTACGCCCTTTCCAGTATTGCAGATGTACCTGTAGTGGTCCGTCTTCTGGATATGAAATTGCACTAAAGTATAATGGGTTGATCTGCACAATCAGTGTCACTTCTTGGGGCGTTCAGTTCAAGAAATCAACACCCACCCATAACGACATGGAACTTATACAAATCAAAGAAAAAGCCCCATATCGACTGGAGCTTTTCCTGATTTAAGTAACCTGTGTTGTGGGAAGTTACGCCCGGAATTTTTTCATAAACTCCGAAACTTCATTCAAAACACTGTCAGTGTCATTGGCAAGATCATTAATTGAAACAAGCACTGATTCAGAAGCATCCAAAGACTGATTGGCGAACTGCTCTATATCAGTTACCTCGCCTTTAAGACGAACAGTTCCATCATAGGCACCTCTGGTGCTTTGAGAGATTTCATTTGTTGCCACTGATTGCTCTTCAACGGCCGCCGCAACAGAAGTCGTCGTGGCATTAATCTCTTTAATAATTCCCAGAATAGCACCAATTTCCTCAGCCGCCTGATCACTCACTCTCTGAATATCAGAAACTTGCGTCGCAATTTCCTCAGTAGCCCGAGCGGTCTGAGTCGCTAGGTTTTTCACCTCACTTGCCACAACAGCAAAGCCTTTTCCAGCCTCACCGGCACGTGCGGCCTCAATCGTTGCATTCAGTGCCAAAAGGTTAGTCTGTTCTGCGATATCATTAATAAGGTTGATCACCTCACTAATCTCTTTCGCAGCTGTTGTGAGGCTTTCCATTGTACCTGCTGTTGCAGTCGCACGATCAGACGCATCACTCGCAACCCGGTTTGACTGATTAACCTGCGATGAAATCTCTCGAATGGAAGCGCTTAACTGCTCTGTTGCCGCACTGACCGCTTGGACGTTATTCGTCATATCTTCTGCAACGCCGCTCGTTTGATCCACACGTCCAGCTACATCATCTGATATAGACTTCATTGTGCTGACCAAGCCCGTGAGCTTATGTGTATTTTCCCCAACCTTCTTGAGGACTCCGCCCACGCTCTGCTCGAATTGAGCTGCAATATCAAGCCGTTCTTTACGGCGACGCTCATTCTCCTCTTCGGTTGCTCTGAGTTTTTCCTCATTCAATTTATCGGCTTCTGCTTTGAGCGCACTCACACGTTCCGCCGCTTCCTTGGCCTCTTCTGAGGCCTGGATAGCTTTTTGTTTTTCATCTTCAGCCAATCGTTGAGCGCTCGCTGCAGCTTGGATAGCTTCTTCAGATGCCGCGAATGCCTTCACAAGACGAAATGCGAGAACTGTAAGAACTGCTGCTTCGAAGACCACGATTACCGCATGTAAAACAACACGGAAAAAATCGGCACCGTCAGGGAAAACGGCAGCAGGTAGAGTGAAATTCAGTACCAGATGATGAACCGCAACCGTCGCCGTCGCCACCAGAATAGTCGTCCAGCAGCAGAAAACAGCCACGATGGCTAAGCCTGCAAAGAAGTACATATGAATATCAATTTGCCACGGGTGACCACTGAATTCATAAACGATCAGTCCGATCTGGATCATGTAGGTTACAGCGACAGAGTATCTGTATTCCTGAGAAAGCTTGTCTCTGAAATAAAAGAAAGTCGTGATACCAGCAAATATCGCCGATGCCAGTGTTGCTTCCAACCAACTTCCGCCAATCACCAACGCTGCGACCAGCGTTACGGGAACATGGACCCAAAGTATCGCAAGCAAATACTTTGAAACTGACGATCTCAGTTCAGCTAATGCGTTCATCTTTATTTCCTTTACCACCTGACCTACTACTCAGGTAAAAACAACCACCATCTACAAATGCACTTGTAACAAGCAAAGCCCCTGCATCCCGCAACGTCTGTAAATCCATCTCAGGCGAAGGGCGAACAACGATTATGAAATCCGCAAATCCAGTACGAACGAAATCCACTGGTAGACTAGAAAGTGCTCCATAAATTTCCGTAAGTGACTTCTGGGGAGGGAAAACTAGAGCCAAATTCTGTTCACTCTCTGATGGGCGCATCTGCAAAAAGCCCAGAACTAACAAGCCGGCTAGTGCCATTGATACTGCTAACAGCAAAGGTCTTCTTTTTCCTTCGTTTGTGACAGCAGCACACATTCTGAAACCCTAAGTCATGTCTTTGTTACTATGGTCAGTATATGAGCAAGAGATTTAATAGGTGGTTAAGAAAAGAACATTCTAAACCTTCTAATTCACGACATATTGTCGCAGTTGACTGAAATCAATGTTGCACCTGCGAAATAGCCTGTATAAGGATCCCAGGTTTTTTGCTTTCCAAGTGATCGTGACAGGATGATTTGTTATGAGTTTAAAGAAAATGTCTTTTAAAACAATTACTACTGCCCCACTCCGCTACAAGGACAAAGTAGCCATTCTTGCATTTCCAGCTTTCATGGTTTTGTGGGCGGTAGCTTCCTTCCAAGTGTGACTCCCCCCAGGAACGCATGAAAAATTTGCATTGCAGCATAAAAAAGGGCGGAAATTATTCCGCCCTTTTTTGCATCCGTATTTCATTTACCCATCAAGTTTCGGTTTGAGGAGCTGATTAACAACACCTGGGTTTGCTTTGCCGCCAGTTGCCTTCATCACTTGTCCCATAAAGAAGCCGATCAGCTTATCTTTACCACCGCGATATTCCTCTACCTTATCCATATTGGCAGCCATGACGTCATCAATGGCTTTTTCAATCGCCCCAGTATCAGATACCTGCTTAAGTCCTTTTTCTTCAACAATATCTGCCGCGGCTTTGCCTGTCGCAAACATGTCTTCAAAAACTTCTTTCGCAATTCTGTTGGAGATCGTGCCGTCCTTGATCAGATCGATCAAGCCACCAAGTGCATCTGCTGAGACTGGGCTATCACTTAAAGATTTTCCTGACTTGTTCAGATGGCCGAACAATTCACCTGTCACCCAGTTGGCTGCCAATTTAGCATCACGTCCATTTGCAACCGCTTCGAAGAAATCAGCAACTTCTTTTTCAGTCACAAGAACACCAGCATCATAGGCACTAATCCCAAGTTTACTGATAAAGCGTTCCTTTTTCTCATCAGGAAGCTCCGGCAAGTCCGCTTTAATCTCATCGATAAACGCATCGTCGAATTCAAGTGGAAGCAAATCAGGGTCTGGGAAATAACGATAATCATGCGCTTCCTCTTTGGAGCGCATGGACCGAGTTTCACCCTTCACACTGTCGTAAAGGCGGGTTTCCTGATCTACGGTTCCGCCCGCTTCAATAATATCAACCTGACGATTGGCCTCATAGATAATTGCCTGCTGGATGAAACGAACAGAGTTGATATTTTTCATCTCACAGCGAGTTCCAAAAGGCTCTCCCGGACGACGAACAGAAACGTTCACGTCTGCCCGCATAGAGCCTTCTTCCATATTACCATCACAAGTACCAAGATACCTGAGAATACTCCGCAGCTTCTTGATATAGGCTGCAGCTTCCTCGGGGGAGCGAAGATCAGGTTCTGACACGATTTCCATTAGCGCAACTCCTGACCGATTAAGGTCAATCAGAGACATGCTTGGGTGCTGATCATGCATACTCTTACCCGCGTCCTGCTCCAGATGCAGGCGGGTAATCCCGATTTCCCGAGTCTCGCCATCCGGGAGATCGATCGTCAAAACCCCTTCACCAACAATAGGCTGCTGGAACTGACTGATCTGATAACCTTGCGGCAAGTCAGCGTAGAAGTAGTTCTTCCGATCAAACACCGAGTACTTGTTGATCTTGGCTTTCAGACCAAGCCCTGTGCGCACAGCCTGCTCGACAGCTTTACGGTTAATAACCGGCAACATTCCCGGCATGGCAGCATCCACAAAAGACACTTGTGTGTTATGCTCCGCGCCATATTCTGTTGCTGAACCAGAAAACAGTTTTGCTTTGGAACTGACCTGAGCGTGGACTTCCATTCCGATGACAACTTCCCAGTCACCTGTCGCGCCCTGAATAATCATACCCATTGTTAGCCCCTCCACCATGCATCTGGTGTTGCTGTAAAGTCAGCGGCTTCTTCCAGAACACCCGCTGTCCGAATTACGGTTTCCTCATCAAAAGGACGACCAAGTAGTTGCAATCCAAGAGGCAATCCGTTGGACGACAGACCCGCAGGCACAGAAATACCAGGCAATCCAGCCAGGCTGGCGGGAACTGTAAAGACATCATTGAGATACATTTCCAAAGGATCATCACCCTTTTCACCGATAGCGAAAGCCGCACTCGGCGCAGTTGGAGTCAGTATTGTATCAACAGTCTTAAAGGCTTCCTTGAAGTCATCTGCAATGCGCGTCCGAACTTTTTGTGCTTTCAGGTAGTAGGCGTCGTAATAACCTGCTGACAAAGCATAGGTTCCAATCAAAATTCTACGCTTCACCTCGTCGCCGAAGCCAGCAGCCCGGGTTCGAGAATACATATCGGCAAGATCCTCACCTTCAACCCGAAGACCATAGCGCACACCATCATAGCGCGCCAGGTTGCTGGAAGCTTCGGCAGGTGCCACAATATAGTAAGCTGGCAAAGCGTATTTTGTATGAGGAAGGCTGATCTCGACAATTTCAGCACCAGCTGACTTCAACCAATCAATGCCTTGATCCCAAAGTTTAGTTATCTCATCACTCATGCCGTCCATGCGATATTCTTTTGGAATGCCGACTTTTAGCCCGCGAACATCGCCTGTTAGCGCTGCCTCAAAATTGGGAACAGCCATATCAACGCTGGTGCTGTCTTTTGGATCAAATCCAGCCATTGCTTCAAGCATGATGGCGGCATCTCGAACACTCCGCGTCATGGGTCCTGCCTGATCGAGGCTGGACGCAAAAGCCACCACACCCCAACGGGAACAGCGACCATATGTGGGTTTCATACCTACAATCCCGGTGAAGGCTGCTGGCTGACGGATAGATCCACCTGTGTCTGTTCCGGTTGCCCCCATTGCAATATGAGAGGAAACAGCGCTTGCGGATCCACCAGAGGAACCACCGGGGACCAGTGGCTGGTCATCCTCAGTCCGGCGCCAGGGGTTAATTACATTCCCGTAGTAACTCGTCTCGTTGGAGGATCCCATGGCAAACTCATCAAGGTTCACCTTACCGAGCATGACAGCACCTTCATTCCAAAGGTTTGTTGTGACTGTGCTTTCATACTGAGGCTTGAAACCATCCAAAATGTGCGATGCCGCTGTCGTCAGCGTGCCTTCTGTACAGAAAAGATCTTTAATGGCAACTGGAATACCTTCCATCTTACCACCCTCGCCCTTTGCCAAACGATCATCAGATACAGTCGCACCTTCAATCGCTTTTTCCGGGGTTTCTGTGATAAACGCGTTCAAGCCTTTAGCACTTTCCATTGCCGTGATATGAGCGGCAGTCAATTCCCGGGCCGAGAATTTTTTCGCTGCCAACCCATCCCGGGCTTCAGCGATTGTCAGTTTAGTTAAATCACTCATTACTCGATCACCTTCGGAACACCAAAGAAACCATCCACTTCAGACGGTGCATTTGCGACGACTTTCTCCTGATACCCACCATCGGTGACCTCATCTTCCCGCCAACGCAATTGCATTTCAGCAACGGAAGTCATAGGTGCGACGTTATCTGTATCAACCTCACCCAGCTGTTCGACCCAGCCGAGGATGGAGTTCAGTTCGCTGGCCAAATGATCCAGGTCTTCTTCTTCAACCCGAATTCTGGCCAAATTGGCTACTTTTGCCACAGTGGCTTTATCAAGCGACATTTGTCACCCTTTGTTGTATTAAGAGGCGTATTCCGGATGGTCGGCCCGGAACTGCAGTTTTCATTTCCAGAAGGCCAAACCGACGATGGCCGCAAATTAGCGCAACCAATGCTCCTCGGCAACCCCAGTCATCTGAAACATTTTATTGCTCTTGACCAACGTCTGCTTGGCTTTGACCCTGGCACGAAAACTTTGGGCACTGCGATTTCGGATACATCTCTAAAAGTCGCGACGCCACTGAAGACAATTCAACGCAAAAAGTTCCGCGATGACGTCGCAGAAATCCGGAAAATTGTTGAAGAACATAATATTGGCGGCTTTGTTATTGGCCTTCCCCTCAACATGGATGGCTCAGAAGGTCCTCGTGTCCATTCGTGCAAACAGTTTCAAAAAAATCTGGATGAGGCTTTTGACCTGCCAGCATGCTTTTGGGATGAGCGGCTCTCGACGGTAGCAGTCACGCGTACATTATTGGACGCTGACGCCTCTCGAAAGCGAAGAGGAGAAGTTGTAGATAAAATGGCGGCTGCCTTTATTCTACAAGGTGCCCTCGATTCTCTTTGAAAAGTAACTCAACCAACCAGCCTTTTTTCAGGTAACTGCAATTTAACTTCAGTTCCTTTTAAAAGCTCGCTTTCGATAGTCAGACTACCACCGTGCATTTCCAAAAGCTTCCGCGCAATCGGCAGTCCTAAGCCTGCGCCATTATAATTTTTCGCATAGCTGTTTTTTTCTGCCTGCCCGAAAGGAGCCATGGCCAGCGCAATAGTTTCTCCACTCATCCCAATCCCAGAATCCTTAATGGAGATTTGCAGTGCCCCTTGAGTGGAAACCACAACGTCCACATCGCGGCCTGAAGAAAACTTAAGCCCGTTCTCTATGAGTTTTTTAACTGACTGACGAAACCGTCTTTTATCTGCAAGTATCATGACCTCCTGGCAGTCAGCCGCCAAATTCACCTGACCACAACAAGGTTGATTTTCCAAACTCGCAACGAGATCACGTAGGTAAGAGAGCAATTCAAATCTTTCCTCTATCAGTTCAAGTTCATTCACTTCCATGCGTGTCAGATCAAGAAGATCATTAATAAGTTCCAGAAGATTTTGGCCACCCGCATGAATATATTCGGCATATTCTTCAACTGTTGCACTGGCAAACTTGATTTGCGGGTCTTTCAAAAGCGAACTAAAGCCGATAACTGCATTTAAAGGTGTTCTCAGTTCGTGGCTCATATTTGCTAGAAAATTTGATTTCGCTTTACTGGCCGCAGCTGCATCCTCCAACGCCTGCCGGAGTTTATTTTCGGTGGTCTTCAATTCAGTAACGTCCTTCATCGTAAAGACGAAGTAGGAGATTTCACCAACTTTCTCGAAAACAGGTGAAGCCGAAAGTTTAACCCATAAATTATTCTGAGCTGTCCCCTGAAAACAAACTTGGCCTTTCCAGTTTGAGTTCTCTGCCAAGGACGACCAAAGCTCAATTGCATCTTCTGTGTTCAGGGCAGACCTCAGAAAGAAGTTCATGCCAGAGCCTTTAAATTCTTCAAGATTCCGACCAAACATCTCTTCAAAACAAGGATTTACATATTCAACTTTCAACTCAGGATCAGCAATAACAACGGCATCAGGCATTTCTTCAACAACCCTGGTCAAAGTGCGTAAGGCCCCGTTTTTGAAATTCCGGACAGTCACGTCCTTTAAAATGGATAGAACTGCCTTCTTTTTATTCCAGGTTATGACCTGGCTTTTAATTTCAACAGAAACTGGCTCTTGGTCCAGATTACGAAGCACGTAATCTATCGCAGGCGTGATCTTGTCTGAGCCAAGGACCTCTCTGGAGCGCCTTAATAACTGGGCTTCAAAAGCGGGATCAACATGGTCCTTCAAGAAAACCCCAACCAAGGAAAATCCACAGTCATAACCGAGAAGTTGAGCTGCCATTGTATTTCCATAGACAACTTTCCCCTCTTCATGAATGAGAACACCACAATCATTCAACTCAGCTAAAACTCGAAAGTGATCCAATAAATCCTGCTGATCAGAATGAGGATTAGAAATGCAAGGCTGAAAACACCTATCCCCAACCGAAGTCTCCACCACTTCAGCGCGATCAAAAAACATGTACCATCCTAAACACTAATTAAAAATCAAGCCTGAGCTTACCATCGCGCGGATCTTATTTCTGAATCTAGATCTGCAACATTGATCCAAATCAACGGCATTCAAAATTGTTTTAGATAAAACATTTATAATGCAAAATATGCACGCATCTTAAAGCTCTCTATTTTGTCGAAGATTGGATAAAGTTAACATTGCCCCAAATGAAACTGTAACGTATATAATGCCCCTTTAATGACACAGACAGCAAAACACCAATTTGCCCACCGGCATCTGCTTGATATTGCCCGCCTTTCGGAAGGGGATATCAATCTACTTTTGGACACAGCAGAAACCTATGTGGACAAATCTCGAACCGGCGACAAGAAACTTTCTCTGTTGCGGGGACGAACCCAAATCAATCTCTTCTTTGAAAACTCGACCCGCACCAGAACATCCTTTGAACTTGCGGGCAAACGGCTTGGCGCTGATGTTATCAACATGTCAGTTAGCTCCAGTTCCGTAAAGAAGGGGGAGACCCTCATAGACACGGCAATGACGTTGAATGCCATGCACCCAGATGTTCTGGTCATACGTCATTCGGACTCTGGCGCCCCTCACCTCCTATCTCAGAAAGTGGATTGCGCAGTTATTAATGGCGGAGATGGGAGCCATGAACATCCAACACAGGCCCTGCTGGATGCCCTGACGATCAGAAATCGAAAAGGAAAGCTGGCCGGGCTCACAGTTGCGATCTGCGGTGATATTCTGCACAGCCGGGTAGCAAGATCCAATATCGCCCTTCTCAACATTATGGGAGCGCGTGTTCGGATAGTTGGACCTCCAACGCTGATCCCTTCAAACGCGAAAACCTTGGGTGTGGAAGTTTACCACAACATGAAGGAAGGACTTAAAGACGCGGATATTGTCATGATGCTGCGCCTGCAGACCGAGCGGATGCAAGGGGCTTATGTCCCGTCAATTCGAGAATACTTCCATTTCTATGGCTTGGATAAACAGAAACTATCTGTTGCCAAGGAAGATGCCCTTATCATGCATCCCGGTCCCATGAACCGGGGCGTAGAAATCGACTCAGAGCTCGCGGACGATCTAAACATCAGTGCGATCTCTGAACAGGTAGAAATGGGAGTTGCAGTGCGGATGGCCTGTCTTGATTTGCTGACACGGGGAGATGCGCAATGAACCAAAACAGCTTCGCCATTCTAAATGCTCGCCTTCTCGATCCTGCAACAGACACGGACACAATTGGTGGAATACTGGTTGAAGACGGCCTGGTCAAAGACTGGGGCGCCCACCTGAACAAGGAAGCCTTATCCAGTGAAATAGAGGTGATCGATGCTGAAGGTCACTGCCTGATCCCAGGTCTTGTTGATGCCCATGCTTATCTCTGTGAGCCGGGTAAGGAACACAGGGAAACCATGGCAACAGCAGGCCTTGCCGCTGCAGCAGGTGGTATCACCACCATCAATGCATTTCCCGCGACAGAACCTGTGATTGATGATCCGTCTCTGGTCGAAATGGTAAAACGTCGGGCGCTGGAAACCTGTCCAGTCAATATCTGCATCACAGGTGCTCTCACCCGTAACCTGGACGGCAAAGAAATGGCCGAACTAGGACTGTTATCTGAAGCTGGCGTTGTTGCCTTCAGCGATGGTCAATTCGCTATCAGTGACATCAACCTGATGAAGCGGGCATTGTCTTATTCCACACTCTTTGACAAACCTGTAATCGTGCACGCAGAGGAGCCAAACCTTGCGGGTGATGGCGTGATTACAGGCGGGCGCACCGCAACCTTTATGGGCCTCAAGTCCATCCCCTCCTGCGCAGAAGCGATATTGGTTGAACGAGATATTCGTCTAGCTGCAATGACCGGTGCCAAATGGCATGCTGCACATTTGAGCACAGCAGATGCCCTCAATTCCATAAGACGGGCAAAGGATCAGCAGATTTCCGTAACAGCAGGAACCGCCCCTCATTATCACGCATTGAATGATCTTGAAGTTGGGGAATACAGAACTTTTGCCCGAGTCTCTCCGCCACTTCGAACTGAAGAAGACCGAATGGCCTTGGTAGAAGCCCTTGTTGATGGAACTATTGATGTAATCTCATCCCAGCATCTTCCGCAAAGTGCAGACAGCAAGCGCCTTCCCTTTGCGCAAGCCAAGCCTGGCGTAAGCGGGTTGGAAACAATGCTCCCCGTCAGCCTACGCCTGTATCATAACCAGCAAATGGGTTTGTTACCGCTTCTTCGAACCATGACTGTGGCTCCCGCCAAATTGCTGGGACTTGATAAAGGTCGCATTGAAAAAGGCAAAGCTGCTGACCTTTGTCTCATTAACTTGGACAAGCCTTGGCAAGTTGTCGGAACTGATTTACTGTCAAAATCAAAAAACACCGCTTTTGATGGGCACCTTTTGCAAGGAAAGGTCCTGAAAACTTGGGTTGGTGGTAAATGTATTTTTGACGGGGGAAAATAGTATGCCGGAGCCACTTGGAGACTTCAGCTACACCTGGCCCTTTCTGGCCGCAGCGATTATTGGGTATCTAATCGGCTCCATTCCGTTCGGTCTTGTCCTGACGCGTTTGGCCGGTCTTGGCGATATCCGCAAGATCGGTTCTGGAAATATTGGCACGACAAATGTACTCAGAACTGGCAACAAGTCTCTTGCACTTCTGACATTATTGCTCGACGGCGGCAAAGGCGCAGTTGTCGTCGTTCTGGCAAACCTGTTTTTGACCCAAGATTACGCCGTGCTTGCAGGAGGAGCAGCGTTTCTAGGGCACCTTTTTCCCATCTGGTTGAAATTCAAAGGCGGCAAAGGCGTTGCCACTTTTCTGGGAGTCATGCTCGCCATATCCTGGCCGGCTGGAATTGCAGCGGCTTTAACTTGGCTTGCTGTTGCTTTGATTTTTCGGATTTCGTCCCTCTCCGCGCTTGTTTCAGCCACGTTGTCACCGCTTTACCTATATTACCTGTCCCTAAATCCTGTTGACGAGACTGTTTTCTATGGAGACCTGCAGCGCATTGAACTTAGCGTTTTCATGGCAGCTCTTATTTTTATCCGTCATCATCAAAACATTGGACGTCTGGTCAAAGGGCAGGAGCCGAAAATCGGTAAAAAAAATTCATAACCCATTGATATTAATAAATAATATTTATTTTAAGTTGTTGACGCGCGGGTTTTAATCTCACACTATTTCCGCTATGAATAGTGTAAAAACGTTATCTGCTGATGAAAAACTGGACTGGCTACAACTGATCCGCTCTGAGAATGTGGGGCCAGTGACCTTTCATCATCTTATTGAAAAATATGGAACCGCAGATCGGGCTCTAGATAGGATCCCGGAGCTTGCTGAAAAAGGTGGCGCAAAGCGAAAAATCCGAATTCATTCTCGAAAAGAAACAAAAGCTGAAGCGGAAGCACTCATCAATCTGGGAGGGGAATTGATCACTTCTATTGAACCGGATTACCCACCCCGGCTGCGTCAAATCTATGACCCTCCACCTGTTATCAGTATTCTGGGGCATAAAGGACTTCTACAAAAACATAGCATCGGAATAGTGGGCTCTCGAAACGCATCGGCTGTCGCAAGGAAATTGACAGAGACCCTTTCTAGGGATTTAGGGCATGCAAACCTGGTCATCACATCTGGATTGGCCAGAGGTATAGACAGCGCCGCCCATCTCGCAGCTTTAGAGACAGGAACCCTCGCCGTCGTAGGAGGCGGCGTTGATATTGTGTATCCAAAGGAGAATCAGGAACTCTATGAACAAATTCGGGATCGTGGCTGCATCATCGCAGAGCAACCTCTCGGCACCCAACCGCAGGCGAGACATTTTCCAAGACGGAACCGGATAATTTCGGGCGTTAGTCTGGGTATCCTTGTCATGGAAGCAGCCCCTAAATCAGGTTCCCTCATCACCGCGCGAATGGCCCTTGAACAAGGAAGGGAAGTCTTTGCCATTCCCGGCTCTCCAATGGATCCCAGGGCGAGAGGAACCAACAATCTCATTAGAAACGGGGCATTACTTGTTGAATCGGCTGAGGAAATACTCCAAGAAATTAGTCACACCCTTAAATCTCCAGTGAGGGAACCTGACTCTGATCTTCTACCCCTTTTCAGTACCCTAAGACAGGAAGTAGAGATCTCAGATAAAGCAAGAGATTCCATAAGTATTCTCTTAAGTCACACCCCCATAAATACGGATGACTTAATCCGGCAATCTGAACTGCCCCCGTCAACTGTTTTAACGATTTTACTTGAATTAGAACTCGCAGGCAGACTAGAACGCCATTTTGGAAACAGGGTTTCCTTGATCGACTAGCGTCTCTATATATGGCAAGTACCCATATGAAAGAGTGACTGGAACCAGAACAAAACCTGTGGTGTCTTATATGAATGTCGTCGTTGTTGAGTCCCCGGCTAAAGCAAAAACCATAAACAAGTATCTTGGTAAGGATTATACCGTACTTGCCTCTTATGGACATATCCGCGATCTACCGTCCAAGGATGGGTCAGTGGAACCGGATCAGGATTTCGCGATGCATTATCAGAATGACGCTAAATCCACCAAGCACATCAAGGCTATTGCAGACGCTCTAAAAGGTGCTGAAAACCTGTATCTCGCGACTGACCCGGATCGTGAGGGCGAAGCCATTGCCTGGCATGTTCTTCAAGTGATGCAGGAAAAGAAAAAACTGAAAGACACGCATGTCAGTCGGGTTGTCTTTAACGAGATTACAAAAAAAGCCGTTCTGGATGGGATTGCCAATCCTCGTGAACTGGATATGAACCTTGTCAATGCTCAACAGGCACGGCGGGCTCTCGACTATCTAGTGGGTTTTACCCTCTCTCCAGTTTTGTGGCGCAAATTACCAGGTGCCCGCTCCGCTGGCCGCGTGCAATCTGTTGCGCTCCGCTTGATTTGTGAACGGGAGCTTGAAATAGAAGCCTTTGTGCCCGAAGAATACTGGACCATTGATGCAGATTTCAAAACACCGAAAGGTGACAGCATAACAGCTCACCTCACTCGACTGAATGGTGAAAAAGTCGAAAAATTCACCCTGCCAAATGAGGAACTGGCGAAAGCCGCTGGTGCGGCAGTTCGAAAGGGTTCCTTCATAGTTGCATCAGTTGCAAAGAAACCTGCAAAACGAAATCCTTCTCCGCCTTTCACCACCTCCACTTTGCAACAGGAAGCCTCCCGAAAATTGGGATTTGGGGCCAAGCGAACCATGTCTGTTGCTCAGAAACTTTATGAAGGCTTCGACATTGGAGGGGAGACCACAGGTCTAATCACATATATGCGGACTGACGGTGTCACACTCGCTGGAGAGGCAATTGCTTCCTGTCGGTCAGTCATTGCATCTGAATATGGCGATGAGTATGTGCCGAACAGTCCACGGCAATACAAAACAAAATCTAAGAATGCACAAGAGGCCCATGAGGCGATCCGTCCTACAGATATGAGCCGTACGCCTAAAATGATGGCGAAATATCTGGATGCTGAACATTTGAAACTTTATGAGTTGATCTGGAAACGGACCATCGCAAGCCAAATGGAAAGCGCTCAATTGGAACGCACGTCCATCGACTTTACAGACGGAGCGGGTCAGGAATTACGTGCGACCGGTAGTGTTGTTCGTTTCCCTGGCTTCCTTAAACTGTATGAAGAAGGCCAAGACGATAAACTTGATGATCAAGACGGCAAACGTCTCCCCGCTGTTAAAGAAGGGGAATCCATGGACACCCTTGATGTCAGGGAGGATCAGCATTTCACAGAACCTGCACCACGTTACACTGAAGCCAGCCTGGTCAAAAAACTCGAAGAGCTAGGGATTGGGCGACCTTCAACATACGCTTCCATCATTTCAGTACTCCAGGACCGGGATTATGTGAAGCTAGACCAGAAGCGCTTTATTCCAGAAGATAAAGGGCAGCTGGTTACGGCTTTTCTCTCCTCTTTCTTCACTCGATATGTGGAGTATGATTTCACCGCTCAACTGGAAGAGCAGCTCGACGAAATCTCTGATGCTAAAATTGACTGGAAGCAGGTTTTGCGTGACTTTTGGAGTGATTTTACGGTCTCTGTAGAGGGCACATCCGAGCTTCGTGTGGCAGATGTTCTGGAAGAACTGAACCGCGTCCTTGGCCCCCATATTTTCCCACCGAAAGAAGATGGTAGGGATCCGCGTGGATGTCCAAAATGTGATGATGGACGATTAAGTCTCAAAACAGGTCGATTTGGTGCCTTTATTGGCTGCTCAAACTATCCAGATTGCCGGTACACCCGTCAGTTGGGTGCAACAGAAGAAGAAGCGGAAGCCACACAGGATGATGGTCCCCGTATTTTGGGACTTGAGCCTAAAAGCGGATTGGAAATCTCTCTGCGGAAAGGACCGTATGGACCTTATCTGCAACTTGGTGAGGCTGAACCCAAGAAAAAGCCAAAACGCGTTTCCATTCCTAAAGATATTCCGATTGAGGACATCGATCTGGAAATTGCCCTGCAACTGGTCTCCCTTCCCCGGGAAATTGGTCCTCATCCAGAAACCGGGTCCATGATCACGGCTAACCTTGGCCGATATGGTCCATATGTGGAATGCGACAAGAAGTATGGAAAGCTGTCGAGCGGGATGGAGGTCCTTACTGTAGGTATGAACCGTGCTGTTGAACTCCTGGCAGCTTCAAAAACCCGCGGTGCCGGTCGGGCTGCACCACCACTTCGCGTTGTTGGTCAACATCCAGATGATGGTGCTGATATCAACGTGAAAGATGGCCGTTATGGACCGTATGTAACGCATGGCGGAATTAATGCGACTATTCCAAAATCATCAGACCCAATGACGATTACACTGGAAGAAGCCGTTAAGCTTTTGGCAGAGCGCGCAGAGAAGACAGGTAAAAAGCCTAAAAAAGCAGCTGCTAAAACTAAAGCTAAAGCCACCACAAAGAAAAAGGCACCAGCTAAGAAAACTGCTGCAAAGAAAAAAGCAGCGACTAAAGCTGAGTCTTGAAAGTGATTTGAGAGTGTATAGGTTGACTTTACATCTGAAGTTCAATTGCGGGTCTCCCGCGGAATTTGGTAATCGTGACCAATAGAACAAAATGGCAGGCCCATCTGCCCACCAAAGACCAAGTCCGAGAATTTATTACTTCCAGCACTGGTCCCGTTGGTAAACGGGAAATAGCCAAAGCCTTTGGGATTAAAGGTGCGGATCGGATCTACCTCAAACAGATGCTTAAAGAGCTGCTTGAGGAAGGTGTCCTGGAAAAAGGCCATCGCAGATCAATTAATCCTGCAGGAACGCTCCCGCCTGTCTTGATCATTGAAATTACCCGCATTGATGACCAGGGGGAAGCGATAGCCAAACCTGTCAAATGGGATGAAGACACTCCACCACCAGTAATCTTCGTGAACAACAAGACTGGAAACCGAAAGGGCCCTGCGCCTGGGGTTGGGGATCGTCTCTTAGCCAGAACTCACCGCCAACCAAATGGTCATTATGAAGCTAAGATCATCCGCCATCTTAAGGCTGCCGAAGGGCCCATTCTTGGTATCTTTACGCGAACAGGAAATAATGGGCGGGTTCAACCAACGGACCGAAAAAATAAAAAAGAAATTGTGATCTTGGATGAATATTCCAAGGGCGCCCAATCTGGCGAAGTCGTAATTTGCGAACTACTTCCGGGTCGACAGTTTGGCCTTCCAGAGGGAAAAATTACCGAACGCCTTGGTCCGATGGGAGATGCGCAATCAATTAGCATGATTGCGATCCACACACACGGGATCCCTTATGAATTCAGCGAAACTGTCAAAAAAGAAGCCCTGAAGGCTAAACCGGTAACTCTCGGTAAACGCACTGATCTTAGGGATGTGCCGATCCTTACCATTGACCCAGCAGATGCACGGGACCGCGACGACGCAGTCTGGGCGGCGCCTGATGATGACCCAGAAAATCCTGGGGGATGGCAAGCCATCGTTGCAATTGCAGATGTCGCCTATTATGTCCGTGCAGGATCTGCGTTAGATACATCCGCGCTGGAGCGGGGTAATTCTGTTTATTTCCCGGATCGCGTAGTTCCTATGTTGCCTCATGAACTTTCCAGTGACCTCTGCTCCCTCCATGAAGGCGTAGACCGGCCTGTGATGGCGGTTCAAATGTGGTTCGACAAAAACGGAAAGAAGCTTCGCCATAAATTTATGCGGGCGCTGATCAACTCGGTCGCGTCCCTCACCTACAGGCAAGCACAGGATTCTCATGAAGGTCATCCAGATGAGCAAACAGAACCTTTAAAGCCAATTCTGGATTCGCTCTTTGAGGCCTATAAAGCTCTAAAAAAAGCTCGCGACAAACGGGAACCTCTAGATCTGGAGCTTCCTGAGCGAAAAATTGAGCTCAACGAGGATGGCTTTATCAAGGCCGTTACCAAGAAAACTCGGTTTACAGCTCACATGCTGATCGAAGAGTTTATGATTCAGGCGAATGTTTGCGCAGCGGAAACTCTGATTAAGAAGAAACGCCCTTGCATGTTCCGCGTGCATGAGCCGCCAGATCAAGACAAACTGGAGGGCTTAAAAGAAACACTTTCCGATATGGACATCAACTTCGCCAAGGGTCAGGTCATGAAGACCGCTACCTTCAATCGGATCCTGTCGCAGGCGAAAACTGAAACAGATCGGGAGTTGGTAAGTGCTCTAGTACTCAGATCACAATCCCAGGCTGTGTACAGTCCTGATAACAGGCATCATTTCGGACTGAACCTGAAGAACTATGCCCATTTCACATCGCCTATCCGGCGTTATGCGGATTTGCTCGTTCACCGAAGCCTTATCTCCGCACACGGCTTTGGCAATGATGGTCTATCCGATGAGGTTGCCGATAACTTTGACGCCATTGGCGAGCAGATTTCCAACCTTGAGCGTCGTGCAATGCTGGCAGAGCGTCAGACCCTTGATCGCTTTACCGCTGTTTATCATGCCAACCAAGTTGACAAGATTTTTGAAGCGAAAGTCACCGGCGTAACGCGAGCAGGGTTGTTTGTCTCCCTAGAGCCAACAGGTGCTGACGCACTCGCGCCCATTTCAACTCTGGGACATGACTTTTTTATCTACGATCAAGATCGACATAAACTGATTGGTGAACGGACTGGCGTGGTCTTTCAGTTAGCCGATAAGATCATGGTCCGCCTCAGAGAAGTGGACATTCCTACGGGTAGTATGGTTGTCTCAGTTGAAGAGGAAGACGGCAGCTCCGCCTTTGATGCCAAAGCCCGAGGAAAATCGAGAAGGGCGCTGTCAAAAGGCCGTAAGCCTGGAACAGCACCGACGGGTAAACCCCGCAAAAAAAGAACGACACCCAAAGGCAAAAAGCGTGCTCAACAACGAAAATCACACCAATCCTAAGTTCGTGTGACGAGTGTAGTGAGTTTGCGGCACAATGTCGCAACCAACATATTTTAAGGGACAGGTTACCACTTCATGATATTCTAAGAATGTTGGAAAGTGTGATGGTGATGGAATGACTGAAGAAAGACCATTTGGAACTTCTTTTTTTCGGGGATTGCGAAAAAAGTGCCCTCAGTGCGGTGAGGGCCGTGTTTTTAACGGCTACATCAAGGTGAAACCCGTATGTGATGTTTGTGGACTGGAACTTCATCACCAGCGGGCAGACGATGCGCCCCCCTATTTCACAATGCTAATCGTTCTGCATTTTGTCGGGTCAGGCATTCTGACAACACAGCAGATGTATGACTGGCCAAACTGGGTTCACATGTCAATCTGGATTCCGGCAGCCACGATTGCTTCTCTTCTACTACTCCCGCCTATCAAAGGCGCGTTAATCGCTATTCAGTGGGCTCGTTTTATGCATGGCTTTAGCGGTGAGAAAGAGGGTTATACGGCTCAGCAAATTGATTAATCAATTCGTTTGATCGCCAACTACTGGACTTCTGATTTCAAAGGAGGCATTCTTAAGTAAAAACAAGGAAGCCTTCGATGGAAAATAAGAAAAAACGCGTTGTTGCGGAAGACCGTAAAGACGGTACAAAAGCCCCTCGTCCTAAAGACGCCTCCACCATCATCATCCACCGCCAGAGTGGTCCTCGTACTGAAATATTGATGGGTGAGCGCAGCTCCCGTCATAGCTTCATGCCAAACACATATGTGTTTCCAGGAGGTCGTGTTGATGCTGGCGATGCCCGCATAATTCCAGCTAAAGATTTACGCGAGGATGTGCTTGAGCGACTGTGCCGCGGGGGATGCACTCCTGCCCGCGCCCGTGCACTCGCCATTGCCGCTATCCGAGAAACTTTTGAAGAGACGGGACTTCTGATTTCCGCATCCTATGGCGCGCCCCGAAGATCCAAGCTACAAGTTTGGAATGATTTTGGAACAGTCACCTGCGGCCCTGATCTTTCAAGGCTCGACTATATCGCCAGAGCTGTTACCCCTCCGATGCGAAAAAAACGATTCAACACCCGCTTCTTCGTCCTTGATGGAAATGAAATAGAGGGCAACCTCGGGGGATCTGACGAGCTTTTGGATATGAAATGGGTCACCCTATCTGAAGCTCGGGATCTTGAGATACCAGCGATTACCGAATATATCCTGGGCGAGGTAGAAACCTACCTGAAAGAAAAGCCAAAGACTATATCGTCTTATCCGGTTAAGCTCTTTAAAATGGTCAATGGTAAGCGGGTTTATACAACAGAATGACAACCAACACGCCATTGCAACATCCAGTCAAACCTCGAGATGCCTCAAGCCTGATTATCTATGATAAGCAAGCAAGTGGCACCTATGTTCTGATGGGCAAGCGTGCCAAGGCCCATCGATTTCTCCCTAACGTCTTTGTGTTTCCGGGTGGAAGAGTTGATGCGACTGATAGCGCTATCGAAGCCCTGAGACCTTTGCAACCAACCGTATCTAAATATCTATCCAATCCAGGGGATAAATCCCATGCAATCGCCTGTGCGGCTGCTCGGGAAACCCAGGAAGAAACAGGTCTAATTCTTGGCACAGAAGAGAATGGAGACCTGAAACCCGACCTTTCCCGCGTCGAATTTCTAGCGCGGGCAATAACCCCTGCGCACAATCCGATCCGGTTCAACACGAGATTCTTAACTGTTGATGCCAATCAGATCAGCGGCGATCTTGGTGGGTCTGGAGAGCTACTGGAACTTCAATGGTTCAAAATTGAAGATGCCTTGGCGATGCCTTTAGTAGATGTGACAGAGTTTGTTTTGGAAGTCCTTAACAACAGACTTTCTTCCCACAATCATTCTGATAATATCATTCCCCTTTTCACATATAGAAATGGTAAGCCATTGATCCGTTGGCTACCCCACTAGGCAGCCAAATGCTCAAAAACAATCCGATTTATACGATTATCGCTGCCGCGACAGCGATGGGGCTGTCGGTTAGCCTATCTATTCCGCTCGTGAGCCTTGCCCTTGAAAGACGAGATGTTGGAGCGGATATTATTGGTTGGATGGGCGCCCTTCCTGCCCTTGCCTTTCTGATGGTGTCACCGCTTGTGCCTGCCCTGGCCAGGATGTTTGGTTCTGGCCCCTTACTTTGGGCTTCTATCGGGATCTGTAGTGGATCAATCTTAGGCCTGGCGTTCAGTGAGAATCTAGTTCTCTGGTTTTTGTTACGCCTATTCATTGGCGTGGGCATGTCGATCCTGTTTTTAATCAGCGAAACCTGGATAAACCAAGTTGCGAAAGAGGAAAAACGAGGGCAGACAATCGGGATCTATGTTTCTGTGCTTACTGGTGGTTTTGCCTTAGGCCCCATCTTAATCAATTTCTTGGGATCAGAGGGTTCTTTTCCGTTTATTGTATCGGCATTGATCGTTGCCTCATCAGCTTTAATCTTTCTAATTTCCAGTCATGATTATCCTAAGTTCACAGAAAAGAGCAGTTTTTCAGTTCTATCGTTTATCCGAATAGCACCAGTCATCTGTTCCGCAGCCCTGCTCCTTTCCTTCTTTGATGGAGCAGTCATGACACTACTCCCGGTCTATGGAGTTAGACACGCAATGACTGAAGGAACGGCTGTCTTAATGACCAGCACCTTATTGGCTGGAAATATCTTACTTCAGTATCCGATCGGATGGATCGCTGATCGAGTTGGTGAGAATCTTGTGATTTTAGTATGTGGTATTGTTGGACTGGGTGGCTCCCTCGCCCTTCCCTATCTAATTGGAACGACTTACTTGTTGTGGCCTGCCTTGCTCGTGTGGGGAGGTGCTGTGGTGGGCACCTACACCCTTGCTCTGGTGATTATGGGCCGACTTTTTACCGGCGCAGAACTGATCACCGCAAATGCCACAGCTGGGGTCCTTTGGGGCGTGGGTAGCCTCATAGGACCTGCTATAGGAGGGTATGCGATGAAGTTTTCATCCTCCTTTGGAATGCCCTTAGTTTTCGCAGCTTTGTGCGCTTTTTTTGTTAGCTTAAACCTTTGGCAAATTACCAAAAAACAGGTCACCTAGGCCGTTTGTAAAAAACCTGCAGATTTTTTACTGTTCTGCTTGACTTAAGCGTTTAAATCCGTATTTTTCGGGCTTCATTGATTAATTCTCCTGCACTTATTGCAGTCGGAAGACGGAGTTACTGGCATGGCTAAGCCAACTACGCTGAAAATTAAACTTGTTAGCACTGCTGGCACAGGGTTCTATTACGTAACAAAGAAGAACCCACGGACATTGACTGAAAAGATGGTCATGCGCAAATATGATCCAGTTGTCCGCAAGCATGTGGAATTCAAGGAAGCTAAAATTAAGTAACACCGTTTTTGTAACGGATTACTTTACAGCTTGTGATTCGACGAACCCTGGCATTTGCCGGGGTTTTGTCATTTGGAAAAAGCCTCCAATCCCACAGATTGGTAGGCTTTTCTCGTTTTCATTGACTGTGAGGAAAATCAGGAAGCGGTGACGACCCTATTACGTCCGTCACGCTTAGCTTGATAGAGCGCCTCGTCGGCTCTCTTAATCAAACTTTCAGTTGTTTCTTCCTGGTTGGCCATCGCAACACCGATGGAACAGGTAATATCCAATGTCAAATTGACACCAGGGATATGAAAAGGACTATCGCCAACCTCTTTTCGAAGGCGTTCAGCAACGCCCAGCGCAACTGCTAGATCAGTATCGGGCATTACGACAACAAATTCTTCGCCACCATACCGGCAAGCAAGATCAATACCGCGGACACTTTTAATCATACGGCCAGCAAATTGCTTCAACACTTCATCACCGACATCATGCCCGTGCGTGTCATTGACCTTTTTAAAGTAATCAATGTCCAAAATTAGCAGGGAAACTGGTTTATAGTCTGCCTGAGCACTTCCTTGAAGCGTTTCAAGGTGGTTGGTCATATATCGACGGTTATATAGTCCCGTTAACGAATCCGTGACCGCAAGCTCCATACTTCTATGGTAGTTATGACGTAATCTATCCTGATACTGTTTCCTCAAGACCTGGGTACGGGTCCGCACAATCAGCTCATTTTTATCGATCGGACGCATGACGTAATCGTTCACGCCAAGCTCAAGCCCTTTAACCAATTTATCTGAGTCAGCTTCATCAACGAGTGTCAAAATTGGCAATTGCCGAGTTTCTTCAAAAGTCCTGATCCGGGAACATAGCCGCAGCGGATCAAAACTGGTAGAGCCAAGACTAACAACCGCAAGATCAAAGTCCCCGCCCCTGGCAAGAACCTGAGCCTCATCCATATTGGATTCGATCGTCAGATCATATTTGTCTTCATAAATCTGACGAAGTTGTTGGCTGGAAAAATCATTATCATCAATGGCCAGGATCCGGCCCTTAATCTGCTGAGAGTTTTCATCTTCTTCTGGATTGATCACACCCAGATCAAAGCTGGTCGCCTCGCGAAGGCGGAATTCATCCATCATCATTTTCAAACGAAGCAAGGATTTAACCCGCGCAAAAAGAGCGACATCATCAACAGGTTTCGTCAGAAAATCATCAGCACCAGATTCAAGACCCTGAACACGATCTGCAGTTTCGCTAAGAGCCGTAACCATCACTACAGGAATGTGGGCTGTCTTTGGATCCTTTTTCAGCCTTTGGCAGACTTCAAAACCATCCATCTGCGGCATCATCACATCCAAAAGGATGAGATCAGGCGATTTCTCATGCGCCAACTCCAACGCATCAGGACCATTATATGCCGTGATAACGTCATAATACTCTACTGAAAGCTTGGCTTCCAATATCTTGACATTAGGGACGACGTCGTCGACGACAAGAATTCTTGCAGACATAGATTAATCTAAAAACTCTTTGACAGTGTTGATGAAATTTTCAACGGAAATTGGTTTTGCAACATACGCTTCACATCCGCCTTCGCGAATTTTTTCCTCGTCACCTTTCATTGCAAAGGCCGTCACGGCAACAACGGGAATAGAACGGAGGTTTTCATCCTCCTTAATCCACTTAGTAACTTCCAAGCCAGAGACTTCTGGCAATTGGATATCCATTAAAATGAGATCAGGCTTGTGTTCACGCGCGAGCGACAAGGCCTCCATTCCGTCCTTTGTCTGCAATGTTGAATAGCCATGCGCTTCCAAAAGGTCATGGAAAAGCTTCATGTTCAATTCATTGTCTTCAACAATCAGAACCTGTTTTTTATTATCAGAAGTCATTGGCCGGCCGCCTTGTTTCTTTAGATGACATCAGTAACCCAATATACCCTCTATATTCTAAACAGTATTTCATAGTTAATGTCCGCTCAACAGTCAGAACCAACCATAAATACCATCGCGAAACGATTAAAATGGTAATATCATCACACAATTAACAGCGATATGCTTAACATAGAGTTACAAATGCAAAAGGAATTCACTTTAAAATTACAATGAATCAAGAACTTGCTGATATAATCTCGTTTCAAGCCATAACTTACCTGTTATCTGATGAAAAAAGGATCTCCTGGCTTCTCGGTGAAACAGGATTGGACACAAATGAACTCAAAAACAACCCAGGAAACCCTGAAATCCTCGCAGGGATCCTCGATTTCTTGATGAATCACGAGAACTTGTTGCTTGAATTTTGTGAACAGTTTGACGTAGATCCCACTTCTTTTCAAAAAATCAGACACCTTTACCCCGGTTTCAATCAGGATATGTGACAGATGACAGACGGCATTCATGAAAAAGTGATTCCCCAACTTGCCGATATTAAAATTGATCCGGAGCGTCCAATGATCATCACCGATGCGGACGAGGTTCTGTTTAATTTTATGAAAGGTATGGAGATATTTCTCGAGGCGAATGGTATGTATTTCGACTGGCAATCTTTTGCCCTTCGCGGAAATATCAAGCTAAAACATGACAACTCTGCCGTTGAAGATGAAAAAATTCCACATCTATTGGATCAATTCTTTCACGATTATGCTGCAAACTTGCCGGCAGTAGAAGGCGCCGCAGAAACGCTCGAGGATCTTAGCCAACATGCTCAGGTTATCGTCCTCAGCAATGTTCCGCCTAAGTATGCGGAGAAAAGGTTGGCCGGCCTTAAAAGAGCCGGTATGGATTTCCCACTAATTGCCAATATTGGTGCGAAAGGCCGTGTGGTAAGTTACCTGACACGCTCCCTAAATCACCCTTCATTTTTTATTGATGATATTCCACATAATCACGCCTCCGTCGAAGAACATGCGGATTATGTCCATCGGCTCCACTACATTGCCGATGAGCGGCTTGCACAACTGTTGGGTCCTGCTGAAAATAGCACTGCCCGCTTGAATAATTGGACAGAACTTTCTGACCATATTCTTTCCCACATCGAAACCAAGGAAAACTAATGAGATATGGGATTGACCTTGGTGGGACCAAGACAGAAATCATCGCGCTGGACTCAAATGGCCAAGAAGTTTTCCGCAAACGTCAGCCAACGCCCCGGGGAAATTATGAGGCTATTGTGGATAACATGGCATCACTTGTGGCTGCGGCCGATGAAGCGACGGGATCTAAGGGAAGCGTCGGTGTCGGCATTCCGGGTGTTGTCTCCCCTCTCACTGGACTAGTTAAAAACGCGAATACGACTGAACTGATTGGTTTTCCTCTGGATTTAGATCTCGCAAAGCGGATTGATCGCCCCGTAAAAACTGAAAATGACGCTAATTGTTTTGCCCTATCTGAAGCAACAGATGGCGCAGGAGAAGGTGCAAAATCTGTTTTTGGAATTATTATCGGCACAGGGGTCGGTGGCGGCATTGTCATTGGCGGCAAAATCCATCGAGGCGCAAATGCTGTTGGCGGAGAATGGGGACATACTCCTCTGCCTTGGGCTAACCAAAACGAACATCCAGGACCCGCTTGTTGGTGCGGCAGAAAAGGCTGCATCGAAACTTTCCTATCTGGTCCTGGAATGAGCCAATTTCACAATGCTGTTGGCGCACACGGACCATCTGCCGAGGAAATCGTACGTCAGGCGAAAGAGGGTGATGCCGCTGCGCTGAAAAGCATTAGCATTTATGAACGACGTCTGGCGAAAGCACTATCCGGTATCGTCAATATCCTGGATCCCGAGGTCATAGTATGCGGTGGCGGCCTTTCGAATATTGAAAGACTCTACGAAAATGTTCCAAAGCTGCTTCAAGAGTATGTGTTTTCCGATGGCATCACTACTAAACTAGTTCCTGCCCGCTACGGAGACTCCTCTGGTGTGCGCGGTGCCGCATGGCTCTGGGACTAGATTTGAAAAGTAATTCATCCAATGAGCACACTCTGCCGGACATGTCTGACGAACTGGGAAGAACCTCTGCCCGCATCAGTTAAGCGCTGTCCAGAGTGTCGTTCCCCTCGCCTAATCTCCCATCCAGAACTCAACCAGCTAACAATTGCTCATATGGATTGCGATGCCTTTTATGCCGCGGTTGAAAAACGGGACAATCCCGCACTCAAAGATATACCAGTAATTGTTGCGTATGACAGCCCTAGAAGTGTAGTGAGCACCTGTTGCTACATCGCTAGAATGTATGGAGTTCGGTCGGCCATGCCCTTGTTCAAGGCAAAGAAACTATGTCCTGACGGCATAATCATCACCCCAAGAATGAGTGTTTACTCTGAAGTCAGCAAAGAAATACACGCGTTCTTTCAACAGCTCACGCCAGCCATTGAACCGCTCTCCCTGGATGAGGCCTTCCTGGATCTCACAGGAACAGAAAAACTCCATCACCGAAGCGCGGCACAATCCATGGCGAAACTGGCAAGAGATATAAGGCAATCAATTGGAATCACTGTATCCATAGGTTTAAGCTATAACAAATCGCTTGCCAAACTTGCGTCAGATCTGGACAAGCCACATGGCTATTCTGTGATCGGGAGAAAGGAAGCCCTTGAATTTCTGTCTCCTCGCCCCGTCAGTGACATCTGGGGCGTTGGAAAAGCGTTAGCCCGAAAACTGACAAGTGACGGCATAACTTCAATTGGGCAATTACAGCACAAAGAACAAGCAGATCTAGTTGCCAGATATGGGGTTATGGGAACACGCCTTTATGAGTTTGCTCGTGGCCTGGACAGCCGAAAGGTCAAGGCCGAGCGAAAAGTAAAAAGTATCTCCAACGAAACAACCTTCGAGACCGATATAGCGGATTTCCCTTACCTGCGAGATCGGCTTTGGCGGCTTTCTGAGAAAGTGTCTGAGCGGCTTAAAGCGTCACAAAAAGCAGGTAAAACCATAACCTTAAAACTCAAAACAGCTGACTTTAAGACCATCACCAGAAGTCAAACTCTGGATCACCCCACACAGCTCGCTGAAACTCTCTACCAGCATTCTGTCCAGATGCTCAACAAGATCGAAGATCAAAATCTTAAATTCCGGCTGATCGGTGTTGGTATCAGCCAATTTGGCTCGGTTGAAGACGCAGACATACCAGATCTTCTGGATACAAAATCGGGAAAGACCCGGAACATTGAAAACGCTATTGATGCAGTTCGCGCTAAGTTCGGCAGTCAATCCATCGGTAAAGGCCGAGGCCTTAAAAAATCTGATCAATAGTAAACCCTATGGTCAGATGCTTGACCGGCACATCGTTTTTATCTCAGCCCATTCTGCCTCAGTCATGGAAGGCCGGAACGCCATTTCTGGCTGCCCTTGCAGGATCTTAACCCGATCATCAACGTTAGGATGCGTGTTCACAATATCAAACATAGGGTTCGTCGGTTGCTTCTTCGACAGTTCCTTTAACACAGGGATCATGGGCTTAATGTCATAAGAAAGTTTGCTCATAACCTGCAAGGCTTTGCGATCTGCCTCTTCTTCTACATCCCGGCTATAGGCAGCACCCAAAGCCATTTGCCCAAATGCCGCCGCAATCGTTCCGCCCGTCACGTCACCCAACAAAAACGAAGTGATCGTCGCCATGCCCACATTTGACAGCATCAAGCGGGTCGGATGCCGGCCCATAACATGAGCATATTCATGCGCCAGGATCCCAACAAGGGCATTGGGATTATCAATCATGTCGAGCAGTCCAGAAAAGACAACCATCCGCCCGCCAGGTAATGCTAATGCATTAGCGACCTTACTTCTAACGACAATAATGGACACTGTCTCTGGTGAGCGCTCTTCTATTTCTGAAGCAGTCAGGACAATCTCCCCAACTACGCGCTGCAACAGCTTTTCACCGCCGGCTTCACTGCAAACCGCACTGTTTTCACCCTTGCCTTTGCTAAATCGGTCGATGATCTGTTTTTCCACTCCTTGACCAATCCCAGACAATGTGGATTGCGGGATTAATCTGGAGAGGGGATCAGCGACCCACGGGATCCCATACCACACGAACCCGGCGATCAAGACTATGACAGCGATCGTTGCCGCAAAGGGTTTCACCCAGTCACTGGATGCAATCTTACGGCGAGCCCGTAATTTGGGACACCGATTGCGCAACGTCTCAACTAATACAGGATCCGATAACCGGAGACGGGCATTGTTTTGAGCGGACAAAGATAGATAAAGAGACGTTGGATCTTCAGGGATATTCTCATCCCGGATCAAGGTAAGCGCCCAAGTCGCGAGCAAAATATTTGCTGCATCCCGAATTTCCAGATCCTCATTAACGAGAGCAACCCGAACCGGAATGCCACGGGCTGACGAACCGTCATAATATTCGGCAGTCGTCGCAACCATTAAAAAGCCCCAACATCCAGCGCGTCCGCAAATCCCTCTCCATATTTTGGTGAGTCCTGCGAAGAGGCTGCGACCTCATTAAAGACTTCCAGGTTATCTGTATAGATATGCTCACACGCGACCTTCACCAGTGGGATATAGAGAAACAGATACAGAATAATATCGACAAAAAGCATAGCACCGAAAAAGAGAAACAGACTGTACATGAAAGCTGCTTCATTTCCGCTTGCGATCCCTAGCCCAAACAGAATTGAGATTCCTGAATAAATCAGAACGAAAAATAGGAATGCGACAAAGCCAACCCGAACCACTCTTTTTACCGGCAAATCAGACTTGAACTGCGCACCCGCAAATTTCGTGTTTGAAGTCACATAGTTGAAATCTCGAACTCGCGCGAACAGCGCTAAAATACCAGTCAGAAGCAATAGACCAAAATTGAGACAGAAAAACACTATGGCCGCCGTTTCGTTTGCGGCAACAACTGTCCTGTCCCCCATCAAAGCACCGTCCAGACCGGTTAGAAAAGCAAAGCTGTAGGGAATGACCAGGTAGGCTGTAAAAGACAAAATAACGGGCCAATAGATGCTGAAAAAGTCGACAGCACTTCCTGTAAATTCAAAATGCTGATCCCCAAAACCCATGTTGTTAACCCGGTAAGCCGACAATTCATACCGCATTTTAGGATATAACCATCCCAGGCTAATTAAAGCCAAAACACCCCATAGCATGAATTTAAAGGTGTATTTCAAAGCAGAACCGGACTGATAGAAACGAATTGTCCGATAGGAAGTTCTACTCAGTCGAAACCGCCATAATCGATAGCGGGCAAATTGCCAAAAACACAACAGAAGCAAAAAGTTAATAAATTGGCTAAAGGCATTAAAGATCATTGCCATTTGGGGGTTTACACTGCCTGCGGCAACTATCACCTGAAGCAGAACGCCAAAAAGGCCAAAGACGATAATCAGCAGGACCATTGCGATCAAGAAGCCAATGAACAATTCCTTTGCTGTTCCATGATAGACAAGGCGATCGTCTCCAATCCGCATTGCCTGCCACAAAAGGCGTCGTAGATGTGTTTTACCCCAGAAGCGATAAAACCCGAGAGTTGGTATGGCCAAAAGCTTATTGATCAGGAGCCGCTTAAAAACTGGACCATTCGCAATATCGAAAGAAATAAATGTCTGCATGAAAGCCCCCTCAGTCGAACGAATTACCAAATTAGTTACATGAGTCCATTGGCAAGAACTCCAACTGAACTAATTCGCCTTTCATCGCAAATTCCTGATAATCCATGAGCAAATCTGTTCCAACCCCATTTTCATACATTCGGTAACTGACTTTATAGTCAGGTTCACTTTTTTGCTCACTCAAATCAAAAAAGGACATTTGAACATACCAAGATGTTTGATCACCCATGCCGTTGTCTTCAATAATCTTGGAGACAACAGATTGCGGCTTGCCAATAATTGTCAAGCTATCCTGCAGGCCATCTGTGCCATTACCATCATAGACCTTGGCAGATAACAGCTTCTTACCCTCTATGGCTGCTTTCAGCATTTCAGCGGAATGAGCTGTCGGGAACAGCACATCCTTGGGAAGATCCATTTCCACAATTTCCCCTTTGGAAAAGGTAACTTTGCCGCCATCGCCTGTCATGATCGCCTTGCCCTTAAACTCTTCCACCGTCTGACCATTGATCGAGTTGGAGACAGAGAACTGCATGGATTTACCATCTTTGGCTTCAAATGTGGACAAACTGTAGTCCGAAACCACGACACCACCACCAGCATTGCCAATTTCAACAACGGTTCGTTGGTTGACGATACTCCCTTCACAGGTTGACTCGAATTGCAGGACTATCCTACCCCTTGCGTTCTCAACACCACTGCCGTCATAACTTTCAGCCAGTTTGAGATCATACACGGCACGATGAGACTCAAATGAGGCCGCAAGAGCTGTTTGCCCAACAAATAAGCCACAACTTGCAACCAACAAATTCAATCCAAACTTATGTACTCGGTTTTTAAAAGTCATTGAAACCTGTCATTATTTTCACACCAACTCAGCCAGACATCTAAAGGCTTGGCCACTATAAACAAGAAAAGCTTGATTTGCAGAGAATTCTCTAAGGATGGCTTAAATAAGGCAAATACAGCCCGTAACTCGGAAAATTCTTCCCACTTCTCGCATTAACCTAGCCTACAGGCAAGCTCTAAAAATGACATTAAGTCGTTGATTTTTAATCATAAATTAAACTTTCAGAGGAAGTGGCACATAGCTTGCTAGATAGTTAGCAGTAATTCGAGTAATGCGTATAACGTCGGATCAGCAAAGCTGCCCCGATGTCACTATAAGGAGTATGTCATGTCTGGTGATTTTTATACTGGGGCTTCCACTTACGAGCCAAGAACTGGTTCTTTTGACGCTGAAATCTCTCCTCATCTACAGGAGTTAGCCTCAAAGATAAAAAATTCCGGAGTTGGCTCTGATGAGCTTGATACAACTTTTGGCTGGAGTGCCCTTGATCGGGTTATCGCCTTTGCTGCCAGTGCCGAACAGCATATTGCTGAACAGCAGATGCGGATCCGCGAGCTGGAAAACATGTCCACCACGGACGAGCTAACCGGTCTAGCCAATCGTCGTGGTCTAAAAAATTACATGCAAAAAGTCCTCTCCTCAGCAAAACGGTACAACGAAACCGGCGTGATCGGGTTTCTCGATCTCAACGATTTCAAGAAAATCAACGACACCTACGGCCATGATGCTGGCGATATAGTACTAAAAAAACTATCAAAACTTCTCGAAGCCAATTTAAGAGATACCGATTTTGTCGCCCGTCTCGGCGGAGATGAATTTGTTTTCATCCTTGAAAAAGCAGATACCACATGTGGCTTGAAACGAGCTGCTGAAATCCGTGACATTATCAATGCGACAGATGTGAAGCTAAAGCGGGCAACAATCAGACTGTCATCCAGCATGGGCTTGGCGATTTACGACAAAAACAGTACCTATGATGATTTGATCAACTCAGCTGACAAAGCCATGTATGAAGACAAGAAGTTCAATACTCTTGTCCATCAGGCGAACTGAGCATCATTTGCAAAATCAGCCAAATAGCCGCTACTTGTCTTCAGACGATATAATTCCCGGGGAGTTCTAACTCCCCGCAAGGAATGTAAACCTGCGGATTCAAAATGATCCTGGCAATGAAGCGCTCGGCTGACAAAATCACCTGACAGCACCACGTGGGTATTCAAGCTGTCACACAATGCCTCCATCCGACTAACCTCATTTACGGCAGACCCGACAACCGTAAAATCCAACCGACTAGCTGACCCCACATTGCCATACATTACTTCCCCAATATGGAGCGCAACATCAAGCTCCATGATTGGTAAGCCAGCTTTTTCTCTTTTGTCATTGAGACGGCGAATTCCATGCATCATATTTTGAATAGACACCAAAGCTGTTCGGCATATATCGGCTTCATTGCCCTCCTTCAGCTCAAAGGTGGCAAGCATGCCATCCCCCATAAACTTAAGGACTTCGCCGCCCATATCTATTATGGGGTCTGCCATTCTCTCTAAATACTGGTCAAGGGTTGCGACGATGTCATCATGTGCAACCATATCAACCATCTTCGTAAACTCCCGAAGATCTGCAAAGACGAGGACTGCATCCATAGACCGTGCTGCACCCCTTTTAATCTGGCCGGAGAGAACTTCTTGTGCTGTCTCCTGCCCCACATAGGTTTGCAGCATTGTGCTAGCCACCTCAAATGACGCAATACCCTTAGCAGCCAGTGCAAATAAGGGAATTGCCCGTCTTAGAATGGAGAAATCGCGTTCTGTAAAACCACCTGGATGCGCAGATGCCCAGGAAGTAATCAGTCCAAATCCTGCCTCAAGACTATTATCTGCATCGCCCCAGCCAAAATCAAAAAACTGGCCAAACCAATCTGTAAATCCCTCTTTTCGAAACTCTACAAGAATGGGAAAATCAAGGTTTTCAGCGCTTTCCAGCTGACGATGCATAAATTTGATATCCTTCCCCAACATGTAAAAGAAGGGACTGGCAAACCAACCTTCACCAGGCTGATCTGTATGCAAAAATCGTGTATTGCTGACAATTCCCTGACCGTCACGCCAAGTATACATAAACGCACTCACCTGTGGGTGTAAGGTGGTCATCGCAATATTGCCGCGCACCAAATGCACACCTAAAGCGGAAAGTCTCTCGCAAAGCTCTAACAGCAGTTGCTCGACTGATACCTGACTCATCCCAGCCGAAATCAACCAGGAAAAAAGCTCTTCTTCCTCATTTTTCGGCGGAAAATGTGAACATTCCTCAGGTGAAGTAAGATCAGAACGGCTCATTGATCATCTTTCAATATGAGGCGAGAAAAGAAGCCTCTTTGGACAGGGTCGAGGTTCATATAATGGATTATGGCACAAATATAACCCTGCCTGTGAAAAATATCAGAAAAAGTGATCCAATACACAGGATTAAGTTGTTTGAAGTTAAACAATCTAGCTTGGAAAAAAGTCTGTCTTCTGGAATAATGTCGGTCCAGCCTAGACTGGCCAAATATAAAGAGCGTGTAAGTTTGAGGAGAGGACCGTGCAGGACTTAAAGAAATACTGGAAAAATTATATCGATGGCCAGTGGGTTGATAGTGCTCGTGGCGAGCGGATTGTCGTGGAAAACCCTGCCACTGCACAACCGCTTTGCGAAGTAGCCCGTGCAACGGAAGAAGATATTGATCAGGCTGTAGCTGCAGCTCGTAAATGCTTTAATTCCAGAGTTCTCTACAACATGCGGCCAACCAATCGCGGCCAGCTGATGTTTGAGATTGCTCGCCATATGACTGAAATGGCAGAGGAAATTGGTTATGCGGAATGCTTGGATAATGGCAAGACACTTACCGGTGGAAAAAATGAAGCACTCGCAGCGGCCCGTTATTTCACATATTATGGCGGACTAGCCGATAAGCTGGAAGGCCGAATGATCCCGTTGGGTGCGGATTATGTGGATTACACAATTCCCTCTCCATTTGGAGTTTCAGCACAAATTGTTCCTTGGAACTTCCCTCTACAAATCGCCGCCCGGTCTGTTGCCTGTGCACTTGCTACTGCAAACACAGTCGTTTTGAAATCTCCTGAACTTTCTCCCCTCTCGACCTATTTCATTGCCGAAGCTTGTGATCGTGCTGGTGTCCCAGCTGGCGCCGTTAATGTTGTCTGCGGTTATGGACATGATTGCGGCGCTTATCTGGTCGCTCATCAGGATATTGACCATATCGTTTTCACTGGTTCGTTAAAAACGGGTCAATCTATCCTCAAAGCAGCTGCTGAGCGGGTCATCCCAAGTGTAATGGAACTTGGCGGAAAATCTGCAGGCGTCATGTTTGAAGATGCGGATATTGATCAGGCTATCAACTCCACAGCTTCAGGTATCTTTTCAAATGCAGGACAAGTTTGTTCAGCCCAGTCCCGGCTTCTTGTACCTCGTAAGCTGCAAGCAGAAGTTTTAGAGAAAATGGCTGCCAAGGCCAAATCACTCTCCGTCGGTCCTGGAATTGATGGACATGACATCACGCCAGTTATTTCTGCAAACCAGGCCGCCAAAATTGAAGGCATGTGTATGAGCGCTGAGCAGGCTGGCGCAGAAGCGCTTACTGGTGGGCGGAAACATCCCGACCTGGAAGGGCACTTCATTGAACCTACGGTTTTTGGAAATGTCACCGCAGATATGACGATTGCCCAGGAAGAAGTTTTTGGCCCGGTTCTCTCTGTTCTCGCTTATGATGATGTTGAAGAAGCAATTGAGCTTGCCAACGGGACTGACTACGGTTTATGCGCCGGTATCTACACCAAAAATCTAGGACTTGCACATTGGGCTGCAGATCGTCTGATTGCAGGACAGGTCTTTATCAATGAATGGTTCGCTGGCGGAATTGAAACACCGTTTGGTGGAATGAAAAGATCAGGCTATGGTCGCGAGAAAGGACAAGAGGCACTCCTCAATTATGTCCAGACAAAAAATGTCGGCATTCGGATCACCGCTGGTGGCGGCGGACGTCCGGGCGGCTGATAGCTAATAAACGTTAAGGAGACAGGAATGACAGGACAGGTAGACGCACGGCTCAACGAAAAAGGAATTGAAGTTCCAAGCGTAGCCGCTCCCGCAGCCAACTACGTACCCTACACAATCTCGGGAAACTTGGTTTATGTATCCGGCCAGGTTCCGTTTGTGGACGGCAAAATCACCTATCAAGGTAAAGTTGGACAGGACTTCACCACTGAAGAAGCTGCAGAGTGTGCCCGCGTTTGTGCACTGAATATTGTCGCAGTTGTCAAAGAAGCTTGTGGCGGTGACCTGGACAAGGTTGTTCGCTGTGTAAAACTGGGGGGATTTGTAAACTGCGTTGACGGATTTGCAGAACAACCAAAAGTCATTAATGGCGCCTCAGACCTAATGGTCGACGTATTCGGTGACAAAGGTAAACATGCCCGTTTCGCCGTTGGAACAAATGCCCTCCCCCTGAACGTTGCTGTCGAAGTTGATGCCATCTTCGAAATTTCCTAATCAGTTATATCCGGATTGGCTGACCACCGTCCCGATTGCCCATCGGGGATTGCATTCAGCCAATCACGGCATACCTGAAAACTCACTGCCTTCATTTGCGAGAGCCATCGACAATGGCTTTGCCATCGAATTTGATTTGCGATTTTCAAGGGACAATGAAGTTTTCGTTTTCCACGATGCTGATCTTAAACGGATGACAGGTCGCGACGGCTCAATCGCGCAAACAACTGCCGCGGAACTGACTGAACTCAAGCTCATCGACAGTCAGGATCATATTCCCACTTTCAAAGAAACGCTTGATCTTGTCTTAGGCCAAGTGCCACTGGTGATCGAACTTAAGCCCGTTTCCATCAAACGAAGCCTTGCTGTAGAACTCGTACTAGATGCCCTTAAACCCTATAAGGGTGACTATAGCATTCAAAGTTTTGACCCTTTTTTGTTGCTGGAGCTTAAAAAGCAGGCCCCCGAAACGACCAGAGGTCAGTTGGGAATGGAAAACCCACCGTTTCGGATGTCTGCTTATCGGCGTTTCATGCTGCGACATATGCCCTTAAACTCTCTAACAAAGCCTCATTACGTTGGCTATGATGTCAACAGTATTGAAATTTCCGCAGCTCAACGGACAACAAAAGGTAAGCGGCCACTGCTTGCCTGGACAGTAAAATCAGATACAGATCTTGAAAAAGCGCGCCAGTATGCCGACAATATAATCTTTGAGAATTTGACCCCAGAAACAGTGAAACATAAACGGCAATAATCTCTTCATATGACTGAAGACTTTACCATCAGAACTGTCGATAAAATTAGGGAAATTCCCTCCAGCCTCTGGAACGGGTTAAGACCTGATGATCATCCTTTTGTCAGCCATGAATTCCTCTCAGCCTTAGAAGAAAGTGGTTCTGCCACATCCGAAACTGGTTGGCTCCCCATGCATTTGGTGTTGGAGCAAAATGGGAACATTCTTGGGGTTGCTCCCATGTACCTAAAAGGTCACTCCCAAGGGGAGTATGTTTTCGATCACAGCTGGGCTGATGCCTATGAACGGGCTGGTGGTCGCTACTATCCTAAACTACAGCTTGCAGTCCCCTTTTCCCCGGTAACAGGTCCTCGTTTTTTATGTGGCCATGGCCCTGCGGAAGAACTTCTTCACCGGAAAACCTTACTTGCTCAAGGCGCAAAACAAGTTGCCGTTAAATATGGACTGTCTTCTGTTCATGCCACCTTCCTTCAAAAGGAAGACACGAAAGCCTTTACCGATCAAGACTATCTCCTCCGTGTCGGGGAGCAGTTTCACTGGTTTAACGATGGATATGACACTTTTGATGCCTTTCTGAACGCTTTATCGTCTCGTAAACGCAAAGCGATCCGAAAAGAGCGGAAACCAGAGAATTTTGCAGATCTTACGTTTGAGACCTTAACCGACAAAGAAATCACCTCAACTCACTGGGATGCGTTTTTCGAATTCTACATGGACACGGGCAGCCGCAAATGGGGTATACCTTATCTGAATAGAGAGTTTTTCGATATTTTGGGGGCCACGTTAGGACCACAGATCGTCTTGATGATGGTGAAACGGGAGGGGCGCTATATTGCCGGGGCGCTTAATCTTGTTAGCCAAGACTGCCTTTATGGACGTTATTGGGGCTGTATTGAGGATCATCGTTTCCTGCATTTTGAAACCTGCTACTACAGAGCTATCGAATATGCCATTGAGCAAAAACTCGATCGCGTTGAAGCTGGTGCTCAAGGTCCACACAAACTTGCCCGTGGATATTTACCGACTAAAACCTATTCTGCACATTGGATGCAAGACCCAGGATTCCATGACGCGATTAGTGATTTTCTTCAGCGGGAAACCCGGCATATGGATGCTGAACTTGCTTATTTGGGAAAGCTTTCTCCCTTCAAGAAAAGCTAACGTCTAGTTTCCTAACTGGACTTTCGCAGTTTTATTGCACATTTCCCTACTTTAGGTTACCATTCAGTCAAGCTTTACGTTTACGTAAAGGTAAATAATAGAGACAACCTGGGGAGGAAACTCAAAAAATGGCCAACCATATTACACAAGACCCGATCTACAAGGCTGTCGCCCCGACAGATTTTCCGGCGATGCTTGACGCGGACAGATACAACACGCGAACCGATGCCTTTGATCAAATCATTTCCGCAACCCATGACCATTTCTGGGATCCACTTGATGATGCCTACATTGATTTTTCAACCCCGTTTGATCTGGAAAACGAACTCATTATGCCACGAGAAACCATTCCAGAACTGCAAAGCGCCGTTGTCGATAAGCTTGATGAAAAACAACAAATTAAACTAGGCAATGAGAGCGTTCGCTGGGGCATTTCTGGCATTTTACATGGTGAGCAAGGCGCACTATCGCTCAGTGCCAGCCTCTGTCATATCCTGCTGGACCCAGGCGCTCAGGAATATGCAACCAATCAAACCCGAGAAGAAGCCAGGCATGTAACAGCGTATAGCCGTTATATTCAGGTGCGCTGGGGAAGCCCCTACCCTGTTGGTGAGCAGCTTGGGGATCTGCTTAAAGAATTAGTTGCGGCAGAAGAAGTTTATAAGAAGCTGGTTGGCATGCAGATGCTGGTGGAAGGACTAGCCATGGGAGCCTTCGCAAGCTTCCATTCCAAAACCAACGACCCCCTTCTGAAGCGGCTCACTCAGCTCGTGATGACAGACGAAGCCTTTCATCATAAGTTTGGGAAAATCTGGGCTGATAAGACGATCCCACATCTGTCTGAGAAAGAGCACAACATTGTGGAGGACTGGGCCGCCCAGTGCTTTGAAAAGCTACTCTTCAACTTGATGAATATCCGTCAGAAACGCGTTATTTACGAACAATTTGGTCTTGATTGGGAGTGGGTTCGCGATGCCTGTCGGGAAGTCTTTACAGACGCAGATCGTCGGGATGCGCTAAAAGAAAGCACTAACATTTTCCGTGTGCTTGTTAAAACCCTACTCAAAGCCGGCATTATAACCGACCGAACACGGCCACTTTACTCCCACTGGATGGACATGGATGAAATTGATGGCGAGGGTGAGGACATGGTTGGCTACGCTATCGCTGATGAGGGTATTGAATATCTTAAATCGATCAATCAGAACCGACGTGTGATTGGCCAAAAATAATTATAAAAAAGGGCGCCATTTCGGCGCCCTAATTTTTTTAACACCAGTGACCAAATCAGGCTTTTTGATTATCCGTCTTGGTATCTTTTTTCTTCCCGGCTTTTTGACGTTCAACTTTTTCACGGCGATTAACGTCTTCCGTGCTTTCGATCGTGAAAGAAAGCTCACCTTTCTTAAGGCCGATATTTACATGACCACCTTTGGCAAGCTTGCCAAATAGTAATTCTTCAGACAGCGGTTTCTTGATCTTCTCCTGAATGACACGTCCAAGTGGACGAGCACCATTCAACTGATCATATCCTTTTTCAGCCAACCAGGTCGCGGCCGCATCCGTCAAGGACAGGGTCACATTCCGATCCTGCAGTTGAGTTTCAAGCTGTAGAATGAATTTTTCAACAACTCGAGTAACCACTTCAGGCGGTAGCGGTCCAAATGGAACAATGGCATCCAAGCGATTTCGGAATTCTGGCGTAAACAGCTTTTTGATGGCTTCCTCATCCTCGCCTTCACGAAGCTCATTGCCAAACCCAATTGCCTGCTTACTCATCTCCTGAGCACCAGCATTTGTGGTCATAATCAAAACTACGTTTCTAAAATCAACCTGCTTACCGTTATGATCCGTCAGCTTTCCGTGGTCCATGACCTGAAGCAGTATATTGAACAGATCGGGATGGGCTTTCTCAATCTCATCCAACAGCAATACCGCATGCGGTTGCTGGTCAATGGCATCCGTTAGCAAACCGCCCTGATCATAACCAACATAACCGGGAGGGGCACCAATCAGACGGCTTACCGTATGACGCTCCATATACTCAGACATATCAAAACGAACCAGCTCCACACCCATTATGGATGCAAGTTGACGCGCCACCTCGGTTTTACCGACGCCCGTTGGGCCTGAGAACAAATAGTTTCCGATCGGCTTTTCTGGTTCCCGAAGTCCCGCTCTTGCCAGCTTTATGGAACTTGCCAAGGCGTCAATCGCCTGATCCTGACCAAATACAACACGCTTTAGTTCAACATCCAGCTTCCGAAGGCTTTCTGTGTCTTCTTTGCTCACAGATTTTGGTGGAATCCTGGCAATCTTGGCGACGATGTCTTCAACATCTTTAACGCCAATAGTCTTCTTGCGTTTACTTTCCGGCCGGAGCATTTGAGCCGCACCAACCTCATCAATCACATCGATCGCTTTGTCTGGGAGTTTCCGATCATTGATGTAACGAGCCGACAATTCTACAGCTGACTTCAAGGCTTCCGCTGTGTACCGGATTTTGTGATGTTCCTCGAAATAAGGTTTTAGCCCTTTGAGGATCTTGATAGCGTCCGGGACACTTGGCTCATAGACATCAATTTTCTGGAACCGACGCAGTAGCGCACGATCTTTTTCAAAATGGCTACGATATTCTTTGTAAGTCGTAGACCCTATGCAGCGAATAGATCCGCTAGCCAAAGCAGGTTTCAATAAATTGGAGGCATCCATCGCACCACCGCTCGTGGCACCTGCCCCAATAATTGTATGAATTTCATCGATGAAGAGGATCGCATTATCCATACCTTCAAGCTCAGTCATTACAGCTTTCAGGCGCTCTTCAAAATCACCACGGTAGCGCGTGCCCGCGAGAAGAGTTCCCATATCAAGAGAATAAATCACGCCAGCCAGAAGAACTTCTGGAACATCACCGTCCACAATTCGCTTGGCAAGCCCTTCTGCAATTGCTGTCTTGCCAACGCCAGGATCGCCAACAAGCAGAGGATTATTTTTGGACCGGCGACACAGGATCTGAATAGTCCGTTCGACTTCTGCTTGGCGGCCAATCAAAGGATCAATTTTCCCGCGGCTGGCTTTTTCGTTAAGATTAACGCAGTAAGCGTCCAAAGCTTCTGAAGCTTCTGCTGGTCCTTTCTCTTCTTCTTCCGCACTTTTATGGGTTTCAGATTTAAACTGACCATCAACACCGCGGACAACGCGCGGGATATCTTTGCCTGGGGCTTTTGCCACACCATGACTGATATACTGAACCGCATCCAGGCGTGTCATTTCCTGTTTCTGCAAGAAATAGGCAGCGTGGCTTTCTCTCTCAGAAAAGATCGCAACCAAGACATTGGCGCCTGTCACTTCTTCACGGCCAGAGCTTTCAGTGTGGATTAATGCACGTTGAACAACCCGTTGGAAGGATAGAGTTGGACGGGCTTCAACGAAACGATCCATGACCAGGTCGTCTAACTCTTCTGAGATAAAATCATCCAAATCCTTGCGCAGCAGATCCAGATCTACATTGCAGGCTCGCATCACCGCAGCTGCATCCTGATCTTCTGTTAAGGAGTAAAGGAGGTGCTCGAGCATCGCGAATTCATGACGACGAGATGTCGCCAGTGCCATTGCGCGGTGTAAGCTTTCTTCTAAGGCATTTGAAAATCCGGGCACTATTCTTTCTCCATTGTACATTGCAAAGGATGCTGGTTACTTCGAGCGTACTCGATCACCTGCGCGACTTTTGTTTCAGCTACCTCGTAGGTGAAAACACCGCACACACCGACCCCTTTATGATGCACATGAAGCATCACTTGGGCCGCTGTTTGCTCATCCATCCCAAAGAAACTTTGCAGGATGTGAACCACAAACTCCATAGGCGTATAGTCATCATTTAGTAGAATTACGCGCCAAAGAGATGGCTTCTTCGGCTTGGTCCGAGTTGCAACTCCAACACCAGTGTTGGTGTCTGTGTCCCCGATCTTCTTATCGTTACCTGTAATCATCGTTGTCTGAAACCGTTCAATTCAAACATAAAAACTATACTTAACTACTCACTTGCGGACTTAATGCGCCCCCTATTACATAGTTAGAGATCATAGCAGGAAATTCAAAAAAAATGATAAACAGACGTGATTTTTTTACAAAAATTTTTAATTAATTTGTCATTTGCCTTGAAACCCAGCCCAAAACACAAAAAAGCCCGGCTGAACAGCCGGGCTAATTTGAACGCTACTTTTGGTCTACTATTCTTAAATGTCTTACGCGCGGCTCAGGAATTTATCCATGCTGGCAGCATATTGTGCGCCAAATGGTTCCATCACTGTTTTGGAAGCATCCACGAACATTGCGTTCAGTTTGGAAACTTCACTGACAAATGTCTCAACTGAGTCACGAGCGAATTCTGTTTGAAGTTCGAGAGCTTTCTGAACATCTTCTGCTTCGATTACAGAACGGGCTGTTGCGAAATATGCATCCATCCGACCTGTACCGAATTCGATAAGTTCAAAGCTGATTTTCTCGCCTTTTTCAACAACTGCTGTTCCAGCTTTCAAGAAAGGCTCTGCGCTTTCCTTGTCATACATTGGAACGTCTGCAAGTGTTTTAGTTGCTTTTTCAACCTGGGCTTTGCTGTCTTTAACTGCTTTTTCAAAAGAAGTTTTGAAAGCTTCGTGACCAGATTTGTAAGCATTTTCTGCCATTTCTGCACTAGTCAGAAATGCGTCCTGGAGACTTTTCTTACCTGCAGACATTGCAGTTTCAAAGTCCTTTGTGACAAATGGGTTTTCGATTTTTTCAGCTTTGGAACCGTTAGTCGCCTTGGCTGAAGTCTTTGCTTTAGTAGTGCTCATTGGGGTACCTTTCGAGAATAGCAATCCAAAATGCTGCATCGCAACATCAGCACTCAATATATGCATCTATTCTAACTTGTCAACAGTTTTTGTGCACTGCACAATATAAAATTTATCCAACCTAAATAATTGATTTTAATGAACAAATTTACCTGATACGAAAATTAGTGGAAATTTATATGCACTTTTATTTAGCAGTTGCAGCTTTAAAAAAGCCAAAAAATAAACTGATTGGCCTTACTCTTTCTTAACCAACTTACTCTAGGATTGCGGCATGCTCCAAAAAGGGGGCTTTAAACAGTTAAAGTTAAAAATGTCACTTATCAGACAGATTTTAATAAGTTTTTTTTATTTTTGATGGACATGATTCGCACGTTTTCATAGAGTAATTGTCACAGCATCTTTGTGCGTTGCGTCAGTCATCAAATTAAAGTTTACATGTGGATTGAAAGTGCAATTGATTGAGTCTCTTGTTAAGGCCCTGAATGTGAAGGCCATCAACACGGAAGCATCACCTCGAACTGCCCCATTTGTGCGGCAGGCGCTTACACTATCCCTTCTCCTTTTAACAATACTGTTTGGTACCATCAATTTTGCTTCTCAGGCCGAAGCAAGATATGCATCAATTGTGATGGACAGCCGTACGGGACAAGTCCTCTTTGCAAGGAATGCCGACAAAAAGCTTTATCCTGCTTCACTGACCAAAATCATGACACTTTACATGACTTTTGAGGCACTCAAGACTGGCAAACTGAAGCTTGACCAACGCCTCCCTGTTTCTGCGCGAGCTGCCGGCCAAACACCAACCAAACTTGGCTTGAAACGCGGAAGTACAATCAGTGTGCGGGACGCCATGTTCGGCCTGATCACTAAGTCGGCCAACGATGCCGCTACAGTCCTTGCAGAAGCTATGGCTCCGACTGAGGCGGCATTTGCACGTGATATGACTGAGAAAGCGCGCAAGCTCGGAATGAGCCGGACAAGTTTTCGGAACGCAAGCGGCCTTCCAAACCGGCGCCAAAAGAGTACAGCTCGCGACATGGCAATTTTAGGGGCAGCAATTATCCACGACTTCCCCGGCTATTATGATTATCTGTCCCTTCAGAAATTCGACTACAAGGGTCACACATACAAAAATCACAATAACCTGCTTGGGAAATATTCAGGTGCAGATGGGATCAAGACGGGCTACATCCGCGCATCCGGTTTCAATCTGGTTGCTTCTGCCAAACGGGGCGGCAACCGCTTGATCGGTGTTGTCTTTGGCGGCAGAACAGCAAAGAGCCGGGACAGACATATGACCAAACTGTTGGATCGTGGTTTTGAGAAGATGGACACAATACGTCCCTTTACAATTCCGCTGCCTAGCCAACGGCCACCTCAGATTGCGCTCGGAAGTCCTCATACCAATACAGGCTCAAGCAAACCGGTTGCAGTCGCATCCGCTGCAGTGACGAAGGAACCTGTTGTCGCTAAAGTATCCGCGCCAACACCACCCCCTTCACCACAAATCGATAGTGACGGAAACTGGGGAATTCAAATTGGTGCATTCTCTCGGCCTGGCAGAGCGCGAGATCTGTTGGATATGGCTTCCAATCGGATCAGTAACTTGCTAACCGACACGCGCTACCATATTCAAAAAGTCGTCCATAAAGGTACCCCAGTGTACCGAGCCCAAATGTTAGGCTTCGACGAAAACAGCGCCCGAAAAGCTTGCCAAAGCCTTATGCGCCAAAGCATGTCCTGCTTTATCGTGACTCCGGACAATGGCAACCTGATGCGGGTTGCACAAAACTAAGCTTCCGGCTTTTCACATTTATAGTAAAGCAGGCCATGCCTCGTATTTCCCATGCTTTTGATGGGATCTATTTATCCCCTTAACAAACGAACAAATCTCAAATCGCCCGGCTGACTAAGCCCAATTATTTAGCCTGCCCTCACCGGATTAACCCCACTCACGCTGACAAATCATAAATCTTTTCTTGACTATATATCTGTATATATGTAGATAAGCATATATGAATATGGAAGACATGAAAAAATCAGCAACACGAGCCAGCACCCTCATGAAAGCACTTTCCAGTGAAACACGGCTTATGTTGCTATGCCAGCTCAATGATCAGGAAAAGCCGGTAAACGAACTAGCTGCTGCCTTGGAGGCTCGCCCCTCTTCGATTTCGCAGCAGCTTGCCTTACTGAGAAAAGACGGATTAGTGAAAACGCGTCGAGAAGGACAAACAATTTTTTACTCCCTCGACGGTGACGAAGCAAAGCACATCATATCCACTCTGTATGCACTTTATTGTCAGGAAGATTGATCATGACTTTTCAGACTGAAAAATTCGTTCCTGCAATCAGTTGGCTGAAAACCTACAATCAGAAAACTTTTGGAGGGGATCTGACAGCGGGAATTA